>NZ_CP084910.1:2272500-2572500 GCF_020535245.1 Asticcacaulis sp. AND118
GATCCCGGCCTCGGCATAGACCTTGCGCGCAAAGTCGATCTGCTCGGCGCGGGTTTGCTGCTCGACGCGCAACTGGATACGCAGGGATACGGGCAAAAGCGCCAGCGCCTGCGGCACGGTTTCGGAGAGGATCTTCGCCCCCTGCGACCCGCCGGTGATCAGCAGGCGGATGGCCTTGTCGAGCGGCGGGTAGGGCTGGTCATACAGGGCGCGGATGTCCGGACGCACCGGATTGCCGACCACCTGCACCTGCCCTTCCAGCACGGCGGGGGCCATTTTCAGAACCGGAAAGGCGCAGGCCACGGCATCGACCCTGGCGCAAACCTGACGGTTGGAACGGCCCAGCACCGAGTTCTGTTCGTGCAGCAGCGTCACGTCCTGCCGCGACAGGGCCGCCATCAGCGCCGGATAGGAGGGATAGCCGCCGAAGCCGATCACCGCCCAGGGCTTGAGACGCTTGAAGGCCTTGCGCGCCTGCTGCGTGCCGGTGAAGATTTTCAGCGCCGCCCTGGCCATGCCGATGACATCGCCGCGCTTGAAGGTCGCGGCCTCCAGCGACAGGCGCTCGATCGCCGGGAACTTTTCGGCATAGGCCGCCCCGCGCGTGTCCGACGCCAGCACCACCTGCCAGCCGCGCTTGATTAATTCGCGCGCCAGAGCCTCGGCCGGGAACATATGCCCGCCCGTCCCGCCTGCGGCCACCACGGCCAGCGGCGTTTCGGAGAGAGGTTTGGGTTTTTTCTTGCTGGCCATACGAGATCGGTTCTTCATTTCAAAGTAAGTGGCGGGTCAGGTGCGCCGTAATGGCGGATATGTCCGGAAAATGAGGATTGGAATTAACGCAGGACACTTCCGACAGTCGTTCGATTAGAGGCGCACCGTTGCCGATGTCAAAGCCCTTTAATTCACCACCACCAATTAGCTGGAGAGACCCTATTATAGAGGCCTCCGGCGGGACAACACTTGGGCGTAAAGGCCGACCTAATGCATCATAGAAGCTGTATTCGCCTGCATAAATATCAATAACTTCCAAATCGCGTCTTACATTATCGAAAGTCTCAAACACCGAAAGACTGCGGTCATCCAGAACAGCGAATACTGGATATTTTGTCATGCGATAAGCCTCCAGATGCCCCCTCTCCCCGTTCACGGGGAGAGGGCTGGGGTGAGGGGCTATTGAAATGGCGACCCGTTATGACAGGGCTATTGCCCCTCATCCGCCGCTTCGCGGCACCTTCTCCCCGTAAACGGGGAGAAGGACATTGTCACCACTGCGTATGGTCGTCCGGCTCGATTTCTGCAGGACGTTTGCGCGTCAGGGCCAGGATCAGCCCCATGGTCAGCCCCATCGCCATCAGCGACGACCCGCCATAGGAGATGAACGGCAGAGTCATGCCCTTGGGCGGAATGACCTGAAGATTGACGCTGATATTGATCAGCACCTGCATCCCCAGCAGGATATAGAGGCCCGATGTGGCGATCTGACGAAAGGCGTCCGGCATGGCCATGGCCTTCCACAGGCCGCGCAGCACGACAAACGCAAAAATAGCGATCAGCAGCAGCGACATCCACAGGCCGTACTCTTCCGCCGCCACCGAATAGATGAAGTCGGTGTGCATGTCGGGGATAAGCCGCTTCATCGTGCCTTCGCCGACGCCCGTGCCGGTCAGCCCCCCATTGGCGATAGCGGCGGCGGCGCGTTCGACCTGAAAACGGTCGCCGTCCGGGCCGATAAAGTCCTGAATGCGGTCACGGAAGTGCGGCAGGATGAAGTACAGGCTGCCCAGTCCGGCCACACCGGCGCCCGACAGGCCGACGATCCAGCGCATCGGCACGCCCGATATATAGAAGCACGCCCCGAAGGCCACGGTGATCAGGATCGACTGCCCCACATCCGGCTGGATCAGCAACAGCGCGATGCACAGGGCATAGAGACAAAAGGCGATGGTCACGCCCGGCACGCCCTTGCCCTTCTGCCCTTCGGCGAACATCCACGACACCAGCACGATCAGGGCCGGCTTGAGGAATTCCGAGGGCTGGAGGCTGAAAAAACCAAGATCGAGCCAGCGGCGGCCCCCCTTGGAGGTGTGCCCGATCAGCGGCAGCATGGCCATGATGAAGATGGCCCCGCCGTAGATGGCGACGCTGGCCCGCTTCACCCCTTTCAGCGAGAACATCGAGATACCGAGCATCATCGCCACCGAGGCGAAGGCGAACAGCACGTGGCGCTGGGTGAAGTAAAATTCGTTGGCGATGCCGACCTTGGGCGCGGCCACCGGCGACGACGAGAAGGAGAAGACCAGCCCCGCAAAAATCAGCAGCAACACAAAGCCGAGGGTCAGTTTATCCACCGTCCACCACCACATGGCCATGGGCGAGCGGTCGGTGCGCGTAAACGGATGGGCGAAGCCGGTGTTCATGGGCGGGTACGGTTCTGCAAGGGAAAACACGCCCCGCGAACTCTCAGGACGTTTGGCCCAGAGAGTCCCGAAACGCGGTTAATACCGGGTTAAGATTTGCCCGCAGACGGCATTTATCCTCTCGGGTATCCTCGCTCCCGACGATGGGCGGACAATGGGGTTTTCCTTCCGGAGACCGCCATGCCCCTGCATCTCGACCTGTCCGCCCTGCCCGCCCCGCTCAAAGCCCGCATAGCCCGCGCCACCGGCCATGCCGCCATCGTCGCCCGCTGGAACCGCGACCACGCGAACGGCGACCCGCGCTGGCTGGCCTATATGCTGGCCACGGCCTTTCACGAGACGGCGGGCACCTGCCTGCCCGTGCGCGAAACCCTGGCCAAATCCGACGACGCAGCCATCGCCCGTCTTGAGCGCGCCTTCGCCGCCGGACGCCTGCCGTGGGTCAGGACGCCCTACTGGCGCAGGGACGCAGACGGAAAGTCATGGCTGGGGCGGGGCTTGGTGCAGATCACCCACCGCGCCAACTATGCCCGTCTGGGCAAGGCGATCGGCGAAGACCTGCTCAGCGATCCCGACCGCGCGCTGGATAGGGAGGTGGCGCTGAGCATCCTGTTCACCGGCATGATCGACGGTCTGTTCACGGGCAAGAAACTCGCCGACTGTTTCACCACCCGCCATAATGACTGGACCGGCGCGCGGTACATTATCAACGGCCGGGAAAGCGCGGAAACCGTGGCCGGATATGCGAAGTCTATGTATAAGGCGCTCAAACCGGCCCCCTGAGCAAGACTCCGCTTGCCACGCCAAACCTTTTCCTGTAATGCCCCGCTCTTCCTGACCTGCCGGGCCACTGACATGCCTTGGCGGGTGCTAACTCTATAAAGAGGACGGCGTTACCCGCGCCGCACATGAAATGTCAAAACTGAAGACCAAGTCGGGCGCCAAAAAGCGTTTCCGTTTCACGGCCTCGGGCAAGGTGAAGGCTGGCGTCGCCGGCAAGCGCCACCGTTTGATCTCGCACAACAGCAAGTATATCCGTCAGAACCGCGGCACGTCGGTCATGTCGGCTGCTGACACCGTGAAGATCAAATCCTACATGCCCTACGCCTAAGGAGAACGTGAACAATGGCACGCGTTAAAAGAGGCGTAGTTTCTCACGCCCGTCACAAAAAAGTTCTGAAGCAAGCCAAGGGTTTTTACGGTCGCCGTAAGAACACCATCCGCACGGCCAAGGCCGCTGTGGACAAGGCCGGCCAATACGCCTACCGCGACCGCCGCGTCAACAAGCGCAACTTCCGCGCCCTGTGGATTCAGCGCATCAACGCCGCGGCCCGCGTCGAAGGCTTCACCTACTCGCAGTTCATCCACGGCCTGAACGTCGCTGGTATCGAACTGGACCGCAAGGCTCTGGCCGCTCTGGCCGCCAATGACGCTCCGGCCTTTGCGGCCGTGGCCGAGAAGGTCCGCGCGGCTCTCGCTGCCTAAGCGAAGACGGCGTAATCTCCTTACAGAGATACCCGAACACACGGAAACCCCGCACCGGCAACGGCGCGGGGTTTTTCGTTTCTTCTCCTCCCCTGCAAAGCGGGGGATGAGAAATACAAAACTGTCATGCCCTAGCGTTATGCCGTAGGCTTCGATATGGAGCCGCACCATGACCAGCCGCCGCACCTTCCTCAGCGCCGCCTTAGCCGCCTCGCTCGGCGGCCTGCCCCCGGCGATTGCCCGCGCGCTGGACATCCCGGCCAACACCCGCACCGGCACGATCAAGGACGTCGAGCACGTGGTCATCCTGATGCAGGAGAACCGCAGCTTCGACCATTATTTCGGCGCGATGAACGGCGTGCAGGGCTTCGGCGACCGCTTCGCCATCCCCACCGCAAAAGACCGCACCGTCTTCGCCCAACCGCGCGAAGACGACGCCACGCGCCTGATCGCGCCGTTTGCGTTGAACACCGCGCAAGACTTCCGCCTGATGCGCGTCGAAGGTACACCGCACAGCTTCAAGGACGCGCAGGCCGCCTGGGACGAAGGCCGCATGAGCCACTGGCCGAAGTCCAAACACAATCACGCCATGGCGCATTTCGAACGCGCCGACCTGCCGTTCCAGTACGCTCTGGCCGAAGCCTTCACCCTGTGCGACGCCTATTTCTGCGCCATGCATTCGGGCACCAATCCCAATCGTGTCTTCCACTGGACCGGCAAAAATGTAGGGCCGAACGGTCCCGTGATCGATAACGGTTATGACGAACTGAAAGCCGATCCCAAGGGCCACGGCGGCTACGACTGGACCACCTATCCGGAGCGTCTGGGCGCGGCGGGCATCGACTGGCGCGTCTATCAGAACATGAAGGACAACTTCACCGACAACCCTCTGGTCGGGTTCAAGACCTACCGCGCGGCCGATAAGGCCACATCGGGCAAGCTGGCCGACCTCGCCGATCGGTCTGTGCGCACCCGCGACCTCGACAAGCTGAAAGAAGACGTGCTGGCCGGCAAGCTGCCGCAGGTATCGTGGATCGTCGGCACAGCCGAAGGCTCCGAGCATCCCTCGACCTCTTCGCCGGCGCAGGGCGCCGACTATACGGCGAAGGTGCTCGACGCCCTGACCGCCAATCCGGACGTGTGGGCCAGGACGGTGCTCCTGATCAATTTCGACGAAAACGACGGCTATTTCGACCATGTGCCGCCGCCTGCCCCGCCGTCGCTCGACAACACGGGCCAGCCGCTGGGGTCGTCGGATGTCGATGCGAGCGCCGAATACCATCAGGGCGACGACGCCTACAAAAACCGCCCCTACGGCCTCGGTCCGCGCGTGCCCCTGTACGTCATTTCGCCGTGGTCGAAGGGCGGTTACGTCGCCTCGGAAGTGTTCGACCACACCTCGGTCATCCGCTTCCTTGAGACGCGCTTCGGCGTGCCGGAACCGAACATTTCGGCCTGGCGGCGCGCCGTGTGCGGCGATCTGACCTCGTGCTTCGACTTCAGGACGCCCAACGATCAGCCGTTCTTCGCCCACCTGCCGCGGACCGGCGCACAGGCCGACAAGGCGCGTAAACTGGGTGGAGAAACCAAGCCCAGAACGCCCGACGCTCTCACCGCGCCGGTGCAGGAACAGGGCCAGCGTCCGCGCCGGGCCACGCCCTACGCACTGGGGAGCGTTGTCGCCGATGGCCATCTGATCTGCGTCAACAATAGCGCGAACAGGGGCGCGAACAGGGGCGCGGCGGTCTTCCACGTCTACGATCTCGACGATCTGAGCGCCGCACCGCGCCGCTTTACCGTAACGGCGGGCAAGGTCGCCAGGCACCGGCTCGCCGATAAGCCGGTGCGCCTGTGGATCAACGGCCCCAACGGCTTTCATCGCCGCTTTGAAGGCTTGGCGAGCTTCACCGCCGAATGGGGCCCGAAAGGCTTCGAGGTCACCAACCGCACGGCGCAACCGCTCAAGATCGAGGTGCGCGACGAAGCCTATGGCCGCGCGACGCTGAGCTACGATCTGCAAGGGCATGAGACGCGCATCGTGCCGGTCGGCGCGGCGCAAAGCCACGGCTGGTATGATTTCACGATCACCGGCAAGAGCTACGTCGTGCGCTGCGCCGGCCATGTCGAAGACGGCCAACCATCGCTCTCCGATCCGGCCGCCTTCGGCACGGCGAAATTAGCGGTTTAAATCTCCTCCCTGTTGCGCAGCAATGGGGAGGCGGCATTTTGAGCGTAAGCGAAAATGACGGAGGGGGACGACTCCATTCACCCCAAAGATCGCGGCCTTGGTTCGTTTATGCGTTATCCCCCTCCGTCACGCCTTCGGCGCGCCACCCCCCCATGCCTTCGGCACAGGGAGGAGAAGGCGGTGCCGATTTCACGCTCCGCCTCATGTTTATCCGAAAAGTGGCTTCCACTTTTCGGCATGAGGCTCTAAACACACGGCGACCTGTTTTCCCCCGTGAGACCATGAGCACCTATTCCGATCTGGCCGCCGAAATCGAAGCCGAAATCCTGACCGCGCAAGACCTTGCTGCGCTCGACGCCGTGCGTGTGTCGGCGCTGGGCAAGACCGGGCGCATTTCCGGCCTGCTGAAAACCCTGGGCGCCCTCCCCCCCGAAGAGCGCAAGGCCACCGGCGCCGCCATCAACGCCGTGCGCGATTTCATTCAGGCCGCGCTCGACGCCCGCAAGGACGTGCTGGAGGCCGAGCACCTCAGCCGCCGCCTGCAATCCGAGCGCATCGACCTGTCCCTGCCCGCCGCGCCCCGCGCCAAGGGCGGCGTTCACCCGACCATGCAGGTCATGGACGAGATGGTCGCCATCTTCGCCGAAATGGGCTTCTCGGTCGCCGAAGGCCCGGACATCGAAGACGACTTCCATAACTTCACCGCGCTGAACTTCCCGGAGAAGCACCCGGCGCGCGAAATGCACGACACCTTCTTCTTCAACCCCGATGAAAACGGGGTGAGGAAACTGCTGCGCACGCACACCTCGCCGGTGCAGATCCGCTCGATGATCTCAGGCAAGCCGCCTTTCCGCCTGATCGTGCCGGGCCGCGTCTTTCGCAACGACTCCGATCAGACCCACACGCCGATGTTCCATCAGATCGAAGGTCTGGTCATCGACAAGACGGCGCATATGGGCCACCTGAAATGGGTGTTCGACACCTTCCTGTCGCGTTTCTTCGAGACCGACACCGTCATCACGCAGTTCCGCCCGCACCACTTCCCCTTCACCGAGCCGTCGGCGGAAATGGACGTCCGCTATTCGCGCAACGGCGCGGAGATCAGGATCGGCGACGGCGACAAGTGGATGGAAATCCTCGGTTCCGGCATGGTGCACCCGAACGTGCTCACCGCCTGCGGCCTCGATCCGGACGAATATCAGGGCTTTGCCTTCGGCATGGGCGTCGATCGTCTGGCCATGCTGAAATACGGCGTGCCGGACCTGCGCGACATGTTCGCCGCCGATACGCGCTGGCTGTCGCACTACGGCTTCAGCGGGTTCAGCGCGCCGAACCCGGCAAGCGGTTTGTCCTAAGAGATTCAAAGGCAAGGGGGCACGGCCCCCTTGACCCCAATACAAAGTCAAGAACATGAAATTCTCCCTTAGCTGGCTTAAAGATCACCTCGACACCGACGCCGACATCCATGCGGTCGCAGCGGCTATGACCGCCGCTGGTCTTGAGGTCGAGGACGTCTCCGATCCTTCGGCAAAGCTCGCCCCCTTCACCGTGGCCAAGGTGATTGAGGCCGCCCGCCACCCCAATGCCGACAAGCTTCAGGTGCTTCAGGTCGACACCGTCGACGGGCGCAAGGAGATCGTCTGCGGCGCGCCGAACGCCCGCGCCGGCCTGACCACCGTCTACGCTCCGATCGGCGCTTACGTGCCGGGCCTCGACGTCACGCTGGTCGAAAAGCCGGTGCGCGGTGTCGTGTCGAACGGCATGATGTGCTCGGCCGCCGAACTGGAACTCGACAGCGACTCCGATGGCATTATGGAACTCAGCGACAACCTCGCCGTCGGCACGCCGGTCACCGAAGTCTTCGGCGTCGAACCGGTCATCGACTTTGAAGTCACTCCCAACCGTCCCGACTGGCTGGGCGTGCACGGCATTGCCCGCGACCTTGCCGCCACGGGTCTGGGGGCCTTCAAAGACGCGCCCATCCCCCCGGTCAAGGGCCTCTTCCCCTGCCCCATCACGGTCAAGGTCGACGGCGACGCCTGCCCGATCTTCTCCGGTCGCGTCATCCGTGGTGTGAAGAACGGCCCGTCGCCCAAGTGGCTGGCGGACAAGCTGACCTCGATCGGTCTCAAGCCCATTTCGGCGCTGGTCGACATCACCAACTACCTGTCGTTCGACCGCGCCCGCCCGCTGCACGTCTATGACCTGAACAAGCTGTCGGGCACGGTGATTGAGGCCCGCCTCGGCCACGACAACCCGCAGGCGGAAGGCGCGCACGCCCACGCGCACGAGCAACTGATCGCGCTGGACGGCAAGACCTACAGCCTGACGCCCGATGTCTGCGTCATCGCCGACGCCAATGGCGAACGCCCCATCGGCATCGGCGGCGTCATGGGCGGCGAATCCACCGGCGTCGATGTCGACACCGTCGACGTCTTCCTCGAATCCGCCTGGTTCGACCCGATCCGCACGGCGCAGACGGGCCGTCAACTGACCATCACCTCCGATGCGCAGTACCGCTTCGCGCGCGGCGTCGATCCGGAATTCGTCGTGCCCGGTCTGGAACTGGCTACGCAGTTGATCCTCGACCTGTGCGGCGGCGAGCCTTCGGACGTCATCGTGACCGGTCAGGCCCCGGCGCGCAAGCCCGACGTCGCCTTCGATCCGGCCTATGTGGCGCAACTGACGGGTCTCGACGTGCCGCATGATAAGGTCGCCGACATCCTGACCGCGCTGGGTTTCGGCGTCACCAAAGGCAATCCGTGGACCGTCTCGGTGCCGTCCTTCCGCCGCGACGTGGACGGTAAGGCCGATCTGGTCGAAGAAGTCGCGCGCATCTTCGGCTTCAACCACATCCCGTCCACGCCGCTGCCGACCGTCACGCCCAGGAATGGCGGCATACTGACGCCGCCGCAGGCCCGCGCCCGCACGGCCCGCCGCGCTCTGGCCGCCTTCGGCTATGCGGAGGCCGTCACCTGGTCCTTCATGCCGCAGGGCTACGCCAAGCTGTTCGGCGGTGGCGACGACGCGCTGGTTCTGGCCAATCCGATCGCCTCGGAACTGAACTGCATGAGGCCGTCGATCCTGCCCAACCTGCTGGAGGCCGCCGGCCGCAATGCGGCCAAGGGCTATCACGGCGCGCAGCTATTCGAGATCGGGCCGGTCTATTTCGGCCTCGAACCCGACGGTCAGAAGACGGTCATCACCGCGCTCAAGGCCCCGGCCAAGGCGCGTCATTGGGGGGCGCTTTCTAGCGATTCCGGCGGCGAAGACGCCCTGTTCGCGCTGAAGTCCGACCTTTTGGCCCTGCTCGAAGAGCTGAACGTGCCGGTCGCCTCGCTGCAACTGGTACAGGGGTCGAACAATAGCTGGTGGCATCCGGGCCGTTCGGCGCGCCTGCAACTGGGGCCCAAGACCGTACTGGCCGAATTCGGCGAACTGCATCCGTCGGTGCTTAAAGCGCTGGATCTGGATGGCGCTTACGTCGGTTTTGAAATCCGCCTCGACCTGCTGCCGCAGCCGAAGGCCAAGGCTGGCAAATCGAAGGGCGCGCTGACCCTGTCCAACCTGATGCCTCTGTCGCGCGACTTCGCCTTCCTCGTGGCGGCGGATGCGGCGTCGGGCGAACTGGTGCGCGCCATCAAGGGTGCGGACAAGCTGCTGATCGCCGACGCCCGCGTCTTCGACGTCTATCAGGGTCAGGGCGTGCCGGAAGGTCAGAAGTCGCTGGCGGTCGAAGTCACGCTGCAACCGGCGGACAAGACCCTCACCGAGCCGGAAATCGACGCCGTGTCGCAGAAAATCGTCGCCGCCGCGAACAAGGCCGGTGCGGTGCTGCGCAGCTAAGATTCTCCTGCTGCATCACTCCTCCCCAGCTTTGCTGGGGAGGGGGACCGCACGAACTTGCGCAGCAAGTGAGATGTGGTGGGGGGGGGCTTACTAAATTTCATCAGACTGAGCAGGTGGACGTATCGCAAGATACCCCACCACCATCTTCGCTACGCTCGATGGTCCCCCTCCCCATCAAAGATGGGGAGGAATGATAGAGGTTACGGCCGCATCACCTGACGGCGGTAGAGATACGCGGCGATCAGCAGCCCTGCCCCCGCCATCCCCGCCATCACCCAGTACCCGCGCCCGCCCAGCGCGTCGTAAACCGGTCCGGACGCCAGGGTCGACAGCCCCATCATCACCCCCGTCACCCATGCGGCGTTCAGCGTCTGGGCCAGGCTTTCAGAGCCCTTGGGCGCCATGCGGTTGACCAGATCGAGCCCCGCCAGATAGCAGGCGGCGAACGAAAAGGCGTGCAGGGTCTGCAATGGCCACAACGCCCAGGCCGGCGGCGCGAAGCCCATCATAAACCAGCGCAGCGTGCTCAGTCCCGCCGCCGCCACAAGAAGCGTCCACGAACCGAAGCGGTTCCTCAGCCGAAAGCCGAACATAAGGAACAGCACCTCGGCCGCCACCCCCGCGCCCCACAGATAGCCGCTGGTCGCCCCGTCCAGCCCCTGCGACTTCCAGATGATGGTCGAGAAGCCGTAATAGAAGGCGTGGGCTCCCTGCACGCAGCCCATAGCGGCCAGCAGCAGGACGAAGACCGGATTGGCCAGCAGTTCGCGGATGCGCTGCGCCCCGGTCTGCTGCGGCAGATAGGCCGGGGCGCTGTCCGTTGCGGTGGGGCCTTCCTCGATATGGCGCGGCGCCCGCGGCAGGACGGCCCATGCGGCGCCGGCGGCCAGAAAGCACAGCACCACGACCCAGATGACGACGAGATCGACCCCGATCCAGTTCAGGCCGTAACCCACGGCGATATTGGCGGCGATAAACGAGGCCGAGCCGACCGCGCGCGGCCCGGTATAGTTGAAGGCCTCGCGCTTCGACATCTGGATGGTCATGACGTCGAGCAAGGGGCTGATCGAGGTGATGCAGCTATAGCCGACCGCCCAAAGCGCCACGAACAGCCAGAACCGCGCGTCTCCCGCGACCGGCCACAGCATCAGCCCGCCATAGGCCACCCCGCCGGCGATCGCCAGCCGGATCATCGGCGAACGGAACAGCGGGAACTTTTCGGCCCACACGCCCATGATCGGCCCCGTCACGGCGCGCAGCAGCAGCGGCAGGGCCAGAATGAGCCCGATCTGCGCCCCGCTCATGCCCTTGGAGGCAAACCACAGCGGCATGTACGGCAGGCTCGCGCCCGATCCGATGAAGATCAGGGCGTAGAAAAGGCTCTGCCGCCGCACGGTGGTGAGTCGGAATAGGCTTGAATCCACACGCATATTGGGTCTTTGATCGGCGGCAACCGCCACAGCCTGTTTCATAAGTTTCCTCATGACCGATCAAGCCGTCGTCACATTGCCAAGAGGTCTCTATCCGGAGATCGAACCTTACGACACCGGCTATATGCCGACGGAGGGGAAACATCAAATCTATTATGAGCAAAGCGGTAATCCGCAAGGGATTCCGGTGGTGGTCGTCCACGGCGGCCCGGGCGGCGGATCCAGCCCGAACCTGCGCTGCTATTTCGATCCGAAAGCCTATCGCATCATCCTGTTTGATCAGCGCGGCTGCGGTAAGTCGCGCCCGCACGCCTCACAGGATCTGTCGCTGGAGGATAACACCACCTGGCATCTGGTTGCCGATATGGAAGCCCTGCGCCACCGGTTAGGGATCGACAAGTGGGTAGTGTTCGGCGGCTCGTGGGGCTCGACCCTGGCGCTGGCCTATGCGCTGACACACACGGCGCAGGTCTCGGCCCTGATCCTGCGCGGCATTTTTCTGGTGCGCAAGAGCGAACTCGACTGGTTCTATCAGGGCGGCGCGGCCAATCTGTACCCCGACCTGTGGGAGCGTTTCGTCGCCCCCATACCTGAGGCGGAGCGCGGCAATCTGCTGGCGGCCTATATCAAACGCCTCAATAGCGAGGACGAGGCCGAGCGCGTGCGCTGCGCCCTGGCGTGGTCGGGCTGGGAAGGCGACACCCTGTCGATCGAGGGGCCTTCGGAAGCGCCGTCGAAATTCACCGATCCGGACTTCGCCGTGGCCTTCGCCCGCATCGAGTCGTGGTATTTTCAGAACGGCGGCTTCTTCGACAGCGACAACTGGATTCTGGAAAATATCCACAAACTCAAGGACATTCCCGCCTGGATCGTTCAGGGGCGTTACGACGTGGTGACGCCGATGACCTCGGCCTGGGACCTGCATCGGGCATGGCCGGAAGCGAAGTTCAATCTGGTGCGCAAGGCCGGGCATTCCTCGTCCGACCCCGGCGTGCTGGACGGCCTCGTCGCCGCGGCGGACGAGGCCCTGCGCGTCCTGGCTTAGGCGCTGGCCCGTGACTGGGTGCGCAGCCAGACGCAGTAGACGACCGTCAGCAGCACACCTGCCGCCATCGCGCCGGTGCCGAAGATCATGGCCATGTCGAGCGGCGCGAAGGCCCAAAACCCGGCATAGATGAGACCTGTCACCACCATCATCCAGCCGGCGAAGCGATTGATCTGACGGCCATAGACGCCGGGAACGATCTTCTTGGGGGCCAGATTGCCGTAATAGGCCGCCATGATACCGTTCATGGCCACGACCCGCAGCGTCGTTTCCTGATCGATATAGCCGCGCGAACGGGCAAGGCTGGCCAGCAAGGCCACCCCGATCATGACGCCGGCCCAGGCCAGCGCTACAAGGATTTCCTTTTTCATTGCGAAACCTCCACTTTTGGGGCTGCGACCGCTGGCGTCTCCACACCGAGGCCGAACGAGTTGGCAAAGCCCAGCAAGGCCTCTTCGAGCACCGAGAGCTTCAGGTGATAGATGACGGATTTGCCGGATTTTTCCGCGTGAACCAGATCGGCTTCCTTCAGCACGGCGAAGTGCGCCGACATGGTGGGCTTAGAGACATCGAAATGGTCGCACAGTTCCCCTGCGCTCAGGGGACCGCCCTGCAGGAGTTGCAGCACGCGGCGGCGCGTCGGATCGGAAAGGGCTTTGAAGACCTGGCTCATAATTCGATAATTAGCTAATCATCAAATTTATGTCAAGCCCCGACTTCGGGCCTACATCTTCTCGCCGGGCAATTGGCTGGCCTGCCTGATCCAGTCGGCAAACTGCGCCGCGTCGAACTTGTCCTCGTAGATGTCGTAGTAACGCACCTCGGCCTGTTTCGACTTGCCCGGCGGCACCGGGTCGAGCGACGCGCCCCGGAAGAAGCTGACCTTTATATACTTGGCGAAACAGTGGAACCCGGTGAACCACACGTCCTTTTCGTTGCCGTAGAAGGGTGTGTTCCATTTGACCGCCTTCTCGACGCCCGGAACGGTTTCTTCGATAATGGCGTCGATGCGCGCCCCGATGGCGCTCTTCCAGCCCGGCATGGCGGCGATATAGGCCTGCACCGGCGCATCGCCGTAGCCCTTGGCGATCTGCGGATTGCCACCGGAGAGACGCCTGGGTTCGTTTTCGGTCATGGCTACCCCTTCTGTGGGATTCTGACTTCGAACGATGTGCCCGACGGTCCTGTATCGATCAGCTTGACGTCGCCGCCATGCGTCTGGGCCAATTCGCGCGCAATGGCCAGCCCCAGCCCGGAGCCGCCCGGCGTCAGCGAGGTCGAAAACGGCTGGAACAGCTTGTCGCGGATACGTTCCGGAATGCCCGGCCCGTTGTCGCTGAGCACCAGAATCACCTCATCCGCCGCCTTGACCGCGCTCAGCGTCACGCGGCCAACCGTCTTGCGGTTCGGCTGGTTCTCGATGGCCTGACGCGCATTACGCATCAGATTGACCAGCAGGCGATGGACGTGGTCGGGATCGGCCTCGAAGAAGAAGCCCTGCTCGGCCTTGAGCGAAAAACGCACACGGTCCGGCGTGCGGGCATTGAGCGCCAGACCGGCGTCTTCGGCGGCGGCCTCCCCCAGATCCTTCAGCCGGATGATCTGGATGCGCGGCGGAATTTCATCCGTCTTGCCGTAGTTGAGCACGTTCTGCGCCAGGGTCAGGGCGCGGTCGAGCGCCCGTTCCAGACGCGGCAGGGCCTTGGTGACGTTCGGATCGCCGGAATAGGCCAGACGCTCGGACGCCATCTGCGCCGCGGTCAGCATGTTGCGCAGGTCGTGGCTGATCTTCGACACCGCCTGCCCCAGCGCCGCCAGACGCGCACGGGTACGCAGGGCATGGCCGACGTCCTGCTGCATCTTGAACAGTTCTTCTTCAATCTGCCCGATCTCGTCGTGGCGGCCCGACAGTTGCGGCGCCGCGGCGGCGTCTTCCGGGTTTTCCTTGAAACGGGCGATCGAGCGCGTCAGTTGCCGCACCGGCCGCACCACGAAGAAGGAAAGCGCGGCGAAGATCAGGGCACCCGCCACCAGTGAAATCAGTAGCGACAGGCGCAGGATCGAGCCCAACTGTCCGCGCAGTTCCTGTTTCAGCGGTTCGGCCGGCACGACGATCTCGATAATGTCGGTGCCCTTGCGCACCTTGGGCACGGCCTCGGTGCGGATCAGACGATCTTCGCGCCCGGACAAGGTCTTCCACGGCCCCCAGAGATAGGTGATGTCGTCGCTCAGGCCGCGTTGCAGGTGACGGATGTCGATGACGTCGGGTTCGACCGTGGTCGCCGGATCGCGCAGCACGAACTGCACCCCGCCGCTTTGCAAGGCGAGATAAGACGCGCCGACGCTGTTGAGCAACTGGCTCGACAATTCGCGCGACACCGCCCCTTCGGCCGAGGCATCGAGCGCCAGAGAGGCGATCTCGGCCTGACGCACGCGGTCGATCAGCCAGCGCTCCTGATAGGCGGCGAGAGTCGGCACCATGATGATGACCACCATCACGGCGACGAAAACCGCGGTCAGGGCCAGCAAATGCCCGGACAGGCCGCTGAAAAAGGAACGCAAATCCTTGCCGCCACGCTTCAGATGCGGTTTGAGCGCCCGCCAGCGTCTGATCAGGAAGGCCTGAAGGTTCTGATTATGCCATTTGCGCCGCCGGGGCGCGCCGGCAACGCCCTCCCCCTCTTCGCGCCACAACCCGTCAAGGGACACGCGAAAGCGCTGACCCGGCGACAATCTGTTGCGGGGCGCTTTGTCGATAACGGTGTCAGTCAGGTCGGTCGGCATTCCGCTCTGGCATTCGCTTGTGGAAACACATATTAACACAATTATGTGAAGGCCGGGCGCGAAATCATGTCGCGGCGGAAAGTTTCTTGCCCGGAAAGTTTCTGCGAAACTTTCTCAGACCCCTGTGAAAGATTCTGCACAGCCCCGCGTGAATCCGCATCCCCAGCCATTGACAAGGCTGCGCTCACGGTTTAGTGACGCGCCTCTTCTTTCAACGATGGCTCGCTCAGTCAGGGTTATCGTGTCCAAACCCCGGAGCTACAACCGTGAAACGCACTTATCAGCCGAGCCGTCTCGTTCGCAAGCGTCGCCACGGCTTCCGCGCGCGCATGGCCACCAAGAATGGCCAAAAAGTCGTCGCCCGTCGCCGTGCCAAGGGCCGCAAGCGCCTGACTGCCTGATCGCAGTCGGATACCGACATCGAAAGAGGCCCTTGAAGCGATTCGAGGGCCTCTTTTGCTATTTATTCCTCCTCCCTTGTGAGCGCAGCGATACGGGGGAGGTGGCGCGAAGCGCCGGAGGGGGCTAAACCCAGCTTCGGACTCCCCCTCACCCGGCACCGACCCTTCGGCTCGGTTGCCACCCTCTCCCCCACGGGAGAGGGGATGATCTTGAGCATGACCTTTCCCGTCCTGAAAAACCGCAGCGATTTCCTGGCCGCCAGCAAGGCGTCGTATCAGGCGCGCCCCACTGTGGTCGTTCAGGCGCGCTTTCGCAACGACGGGGACGACACCATCCGCATCGGCTTCACTGCCACCAAAAAGACCGGCGGCTCGGTCGAGCGCAACCGCGCCAAGCGCCGGATGCGCGAAGCCGCCCGCGCGCTTTTGCCCGAACTGGGCCGCCCCGGCCACGACTATGTCTTCATCGCCCGCGACGCCACCAAGTCCTGCCTCTGGCAAGGTTTGCTTGACGATGTCAAACGCGCCCTGATAAGGCTGTCGCCCAAAGTTTAACCCCTCTTCAGAGTTCCTCATGAAGCGCGACGACAATCGCAATATGTTCATCTTCCTCGCCCTCTCCATGGCGATCCTGTTCGGCTACCAGTTCTTCGTGGCCGGACCCAAGATGGAGAAGGAGCGCGCGGCCGCCGAGGCGCAGAAGAAGATCGAGGCTAAGAAGCAACCCGTCGCCACGCCGGAGTCGCTGTTCGTCGAGGGCAAGCTGCCGCGCGATCAGGCCGTCGCCGCCACGCCGCGCGTCGCCATCGACTCGCCGGCGCTGAAAGGTTCGCTGTCGCTGGCCGGTGCGCGCATCGACGACCTGTACCTGAAACAATATAAAGAGACGCTGAAGACCGACTCCCCCAATGTTGAGTTGTTCCGCCCGCAAGGGGCCGAACATGCCTACTACGCCGAATCGGGCTGGGTCGGCGCCAATGTCCCCGGCCTGCCCGCGGGCAACACGGTGTGGACCGTCCTGTCGGGCAGCGTCCTGTCGCCGGGCAAGGACGTGGTGCTGGGCCACGACGGCGGCACGGGCCTGCGCTTCGAGCGCCGCCTGAGCCTCGACGACAAGTACATGATCACCGTCACCGACACTGTGATCAACAGCACCGGCGCAGCGGTGACGCTGGCCCCCTACGCCAATATCGTCCGTCAGGGCGCGCCCGCCACGCTCGGCAAGAACATGATCCTGCACGAAGGCGGCATTGGCGCCTTCTCGAAGGACGCCACGGGCACGGGCTACACCACGCCGGAATTCAAATTCCATAACTGGGAAAAGGAAGAGAAGAAGGCCAACTTCAAGGCCGACTCGACCGGCGGCTGGATGGGCCTGACCGACAAGTACTGGCTGGCCGCCGTCATTCCGGACCAGAAGGCGAAGATCCACGCCTCGATGAAGGCGACCGATCAGACGTCCGCCGACGAAAAGGACTTCAACTTCCTCTATCAGGCCGGCTACGTCGCCGACGCGGTAACGGTGCAGCCGGGCAAGCCGGTCGCCGTGACCTATCGTATCTATGCGGGCGCCAAGCAGGCCTCGCTGCTGGCCGCCTATCAGGACAAGCTGAACCTGCCGGCCTTCGACAAGGCCATCGACTGGGGCAATTTCTGGTTCTTCACCCGCCCGATGTTCTTCGTGCTGGACTTCCTGTTCAAATATCTCGGTAATTTCGGCCTGGCCATTCTCGGCCTGACCGTTCTGGTCAAGCTCATCTTCTTCCCGCTGGCTCACAAGTCCTATGAGTCGATGACCAAGATGAAGATGCTTCAGCCGCAGGTCGAAGAGCTGAAGAAGAAGCACGAAGGCAATCCGCAGCAGATGCAGATTGAAATGATGGGCCTTTACCAGAAGGAAAAGGTCAATCCGATGTCGGGCTGTCTGCCGATCTTCGTGCAGATCCCGGTCTTCTACGCCCTGTACAAGGTGCTGTTCGTCACCATCGAAATGCGCCACGCGCCCTTCTTCGGCTGGATCAAGGACCTGTCGGACAAGGACCCGACGACCCTGTTCAACCTGTTCGGTCTCCTGCCCTACGATCCGGCAACCCTGCCGGTCGTCGGCGGCCTGATGGCGACCTCGCTGCACATCGGCGTCCTGCCGCTGCTGTACGGTGCGTCCATGTGGCTGTCGCAGAGCATGAACCCGCCGATGCCGGACCCCATGCAGCGCAAGATCTTCGCCTTCATGCCGGTGGTCTTCACCTTCATCATGGCCCCGTTCGCTTCGGGCCTGCTGATCTACTGGGTATGGAACAACGTCCTGACCGTCGCCCAGCAGTACATGCTGATGCGTCAAATGGGCGTGGAAAATCCGATCGACACCCTGCTGGGCAAGGTCGCGCGCACCAAGCCCAAGTCCGAAGCCGCCCATGTCATCGAAGTGGCCGAGGAAGCCATTCACGAAGGCGAAATCACGCAGGGCACCCCCGCCCGCAAGCCGCGCAAGCCCTCGACGACCGGCACCTCCGCCGGCGGCACCAAGCGCACGCGGACGAAAAAGGACTAAACAAGCGGTCCCATTCATACCTCCCCGCCTTTGGCGGGGAGGGGGACCATGAGCGGAGCGAGTGGTGGTGGGGTGGCTTACCCTTCCAATCTGCTCGCTGACAGACAGTAAGACACCCCACCACCCCGCCCTTTCGGGCGCGGTCCCCCTCCCCGCACTCCATGCAGGGAGGTATGATTTTTTCAGGAGGCCCACTCCATGACCGACGAAACCCAAACACCGCCCCAGACTCCACAAGAGCCCCTCTACTCCGAAGAGATCCTCGAAGCCGGGCGCGTGCTGTTCGCCCGTCAGGCCCAGTTCATGATGGGCGCGGCCAAGATCGAGCAACTGCCCAATGCCGACCTGCCCGAAGTGACCTTCGCCGGGCGTTCCAATGTCGGCAAGTCGAGCCTGATCAACGCGCTGGTGGGGCAGAACCACCTGGCGCGCGCCTCCAACGAGCCGGGCCGCACGCGCGAGGTCAACTTCTTCGTGCTGGACGAAAAGCTGCGTCTGGTCGATCTGCCGGGCTACGGCTGGGCCAAAGCGTCGAAGACAGAGGTCAAGAAGTTTCAGAACCTGGGGCGCGACTATCTGCGCGGCCGTCCGAACCTCAAACGCGCCTATCTGCTGATCGACGCGCGCCACGGGCTGAAAGAGGTCGATAACGAGCCGATGGACGCGCTGGATGTCGCGGCTGTGTCGTATCAGATCGTCCTGACCAAGGCCGACAAGATCAAGCCGCACGAGCTTCAGGCGGTAATCGAAAAGACGCAATTGCAGATCAAGAAGCGCCCGGCGGCTCACCCGGTGGTGCTGGCGACCTCTTCGGAGAAGGGCCTCGGCATCCCCGAACTGCGCGCCGAGATCATGACGACGTGTGCGGTCGCACCGTAAGTCTCATTCATACCTCCCCAACGCGTTGGGGTATAGCGCAGCGAAAGTACAGCTTTCGCAAGCGCTGGGACCGCATGACGCCGCGTTTAGCGGGGCGCTATACCCCGCCAAAGGCAGGGAGGTATAAGATAGCGCTCATGCACACCCCTTACGACGGTTCTCAGCCCCTGTTCCGCATCGGCCTTGCCCCCTTGGGCGATGCGCCGTGGCTCGAACGCGACGAGCGCCTGCCCGTCTATCTCGCCGAGAAAGACCGCCTGCTGAGGGATCATCGCGACGCTGTGTTCGGTGCCGAACCGGGCTCTGATATCGCTCAGGCGGAAACCCTGCGCCTGATCGAAGCCACGTTAAACGCCACGGCAAAACCGGATGACGCCCCGCTGATCGCCGCCGCGCGACTGGTAGCCGAAGACCTCGCCCTCCTGCAGAAATCCACGGAAGGCTGGCGGCTGACGGCGGGGTGCATCTGCTTCCCCTCGTCGTGGACGCTGGCGGAGAAACTCGGCAAGCCCCTGCACGACGTCCACGGTTCCGTGCCGGACTTCCAGCACGGCACGCGCAACGCCGCCATCATCGAGCGCATCTTCGACAATCTGCGCCCGGACGAGCCGGTCATCCGCTGGAACTGGTCGGTCTATGGCAACGATACGCTGCATCACCCGCACCTGTCTCCGCCGCGCCGCTTCGGGGACGGGGAACACGCCGAAAGCGTCTGGCTGCGCGTCGAGCGCCAGACCCTGCGCAAGCTGCCGCAGTCCGGCGCGGTGCTGTTCACCATCGGCGTTCACCTGACGCCGCTGGAGGCCATCGAGGCCCACCCGGAACGCGAACGCCTCACCGAAGGCCTGATCCGTCAGATCGAAGCCCTCGATGAGGCGCAAACCGATTACAAAGGCTTGTCGGCGGAACGGGCGCTCCTGCTCGGCAGGCTCAGGCGTTAGAGGTCTTCCTTGAGGATGGCCATTTCGAACATGTAGGAGCCTTCTTCGTCCTCGTCGACATAGACCACGCCGACGAAGTCTTCGCCGATATAGACCTCGGCGGAGTCCTTCTGCTTACGGGCCTTGACCTCAAGCCCCTTGGTGCCGAAGGTCTGGATCAGGTAGGCTTGCACCTTGGTGATTTCTGCGGGTGTCATGTGATTTTCTCTTATCTGGCTGGTCCCTGAGCGGCGTGATCAAAGCACGATTTCACCGTTGCGGGGATAAATTCTGCGTGTCTGTTTAGCCGCGAACGCCATCAGAGGCAAACCCCAAGGCGCAAGCGTCCCCATGCAAATGGCTCAAGAAATTTTGCCACGAAAAACACGAAAATCACGAACTTCAGTCTATGACGCGTGCGGGTGTGCGTTCACCGCAGACACGATAACGCTGCCCCCACGGCTTTTCGTGTTTTTCGTGGCTTAATATCAGATCACGTAATCGTAGATGACATCCGACAGCGTCTGATCCATCGACTTGGCCGGGTCGGGGCAGGTCTGGCAGTTGACCAGACGCGCCGGCACCCCCGCCGCCGTGCAGTGCGCCGGGACGGGCTTCAACACCACTGAGCCCGCGGCGACCTTGGCGTATTCGCCGATCTCGATATTGCCGAGCACCTTGGCGCCGGCGGCCAGCAACACGCCGCGGCCGATCTTGGGGTGGCGGTCGCCGGATTCCTTGCCCGTGCCGCCCAAAGTCACGCCCTGCAGGATCGACACGTCGTCGCCGACCATCGCCGTCTCGCCGATGACGATGCCGGTGCCGTGGTCGAGGAAGACGCCCTTGCCCACGCGCGACGCCGGGTGGATGTCGATCTGAAACAACTCGGACACACGGCTTTGCAGCAGATGCGCCATGGTGTAGCGCTTGTCCTGCCACAGGCTATGAGCGATGCGGTAGATTTGCAGGCTCAGGAAGCCTTTGAAGAACATAAAGGTTTGCAGATAGCCCTTGGCCGCCGGATCGCGCTCATAGACGGCCTGAAGGTCGGCCTCGGCGGCTTCGACGATGCCGGGGTCCTGCGCATGATAGCGCTGCACCATCTCGCGCACGGTCATGCCGCGCAGCGTATCGTCGGCCAGCTTGCGCGCGATATGATACGACAGGGCCGAGGCCAGATCATCGTGCGACAGGATGGTGGAATGCAGCAGCGACGCGAGGCCGGGCTCATCGGCGATGACGTCCGACGCTTCCTGACGCAGGGTCAGCCAGATCGGCTTGTCTTCGGGGGTGATGACTTCGAACGGCTGGGCCATGCGCTGATCCTTACAACATCTTCGCCACAAGCGCTGCGTCCAGCGCCCCTGTGACAGCCATATGGTACACCCTCAGTACCGCCGCAACGGTTAAGGAGTCCCGTATCTGGCCTTTTATAACAGCTTCGAGCACGTCTTTGAAGGCAACCCGCGCGATTTCGAGGTTTTCCGTGTCGTCCCACTCGGTTTCGCCCTCGCTCAGGCCCGTGGCCAGATAGAGGATCGCCGTCTCGTCCGTGACCGAATTGCTGAGATCGTAGCGCAGGATTTCTGTCCATTGTGCCGCATCCAACCCCGTTTCCTCGCGCAGTTCGCGCTGCGCCCCTTCGATCGGATCTTCGTCGAAATGCGCGCCGCCTTCGGGGATTTCCCAGCTATAGGCGTCGAAGGCGAAGCGCATCTGCCCGACCAGCGTCACCGTGCCGTCGTCATGCAGCGGCACCACGCCCACGGCGCGGTTGCGAAAATGCACAAAGCCATAGTGCGCGGGTTTTCCCGTCGGGGCCAGCGTCTCGTGGCTCTCGATCGAAATCCATGGCGTCTGATAGACCATCCGCCCGGTCAGGCTCTGCCAGCGCGGCCGCTTCGCGTCGTTCTCAGGCGAATCCCACGGCGGCAGGCTGTGCTCCTTACGATGCGAAACCTCGCGCGGCGGAATGTCGTTGGAAAAGGTATCGCTCATCGTGGTCCTCCGGTCTGTCAAAACCTGCCAGTCCGGCCTATATGGGATCAAGACTATTTTGATGATCAGAGTTTGTTTTCGCCTCATGCCAAAGTGCATTCCACTTTTTGACATGAGGCTTTAGGGGTGATTTATGACCGCAAAAGCCGATATCAGCCATCTGGACCTCGCCCCCATCCCCTTCGGCGCGCCCCTGCCCACCAGGGTGTCGGCCGAAACGCTGGAACTTCTGCTGACGCGGCGTTCGGCCCCGGCCCCGACGCTGGGCCTGCCCGCCCCGTCCGAAGACGAGATCGAGGTGCTGCTGAAGATCGGCTTCCGCGTCCCCGACCACGGCAAGATCGGCCCCTGGCGCATCGTGCGCTTCACGCCGGAGTCGAAGGCTAGACTGGTCGATAAACTGCGCGCTCTGGCAGAGACGCGCGGTGACAAGGCGCAGGCCGGCGCGCTGCTCAAGCTTTCGACGCCGCCGGAAGCCCTGCTGGTCGTCTATTCCCCGGTCCAGCCGCACAAAATTCCTCTGTGGGAACAGATGGGCTCGGCCTTCGCCATCTGTCAGAACCTGCTGATTGCCGCAGGCGCCATGGGCTACGGCGCCAACTGGATCACCGACTGGTACGCCTACGACGGCGAAGCCAAGGCCATCCTCGGCCTCAAGGACGGTGAAGAGGTGGCAGGTTTCATCTACCTTGGCACGCCGACCGAAGCGCCGCTGGAGCGCGACCGCCCGAACTACGCGGAACGGGTGAGTTTCTGGGAGGGATAAGAACCTCCGGCGGGCAGGGTCGCAGACCCTGCATCCGGATGTTAGAATATGTTCACCTCTGGTAGCGTGGCGAGCGCCTTTTTCTGCCGGGCACGAAGGTAAGACCGAGTGGCCAGAAGCCCTGAGAATACAGCCAGCATCGTTATTGCCAAAGGATAATAGTCCATCCAGAAGACCGAAAGCGCGAGAACATAAGACATGACGACCATCAAGCCGCCTATCAGCACCACCGCGAAAACGGTAAAATAAATTAGGTAGGCGGAGGTCCAAAGGTGTCGCTTGCGGATCAATCCATAAAGCTCCGCTATTGCAATCGCTGGCAAAACAAAGACCAGTATGGCAATCCAGTTCAAGTGGACTCGACTTCCGCCAACGAAGTCGAGTTCATTACTGACGACTGGCCAAAATCTCCAACCAACGATACTGAGCCAACTCCCCGTTGCCAAGACAAAAGCGCCGTAAATCCCGGCAACCGGAATGCGTATCCACCAACGGTCCCACATAGGTCACCCTCCCCCTGCGCGGATGATGTTTACATAAGATTAACCCGAATAACAGCCAATCTATCCCCGCAGATTGAAGCGCATCTATCCTCGTTCGCATGGACGCTGCGGAACGACATGACGATGCTTTGAGGCCCGAAGACCGGCGCATGCAATTGGGCGCCTTCGCCGATCGTATGCTGTTGGCACTGACCAAAACGGACGATCCGGAAACCGGCGAAGACATCGAAAAGGGCATCAGACGCGCCCTGCTGATCGAGCGTCTCTATTCGCGCGTCGATGCCTCGGAAGCCCGCGGCTCCAAACAGGTCACGCATCAGGTGGCTGTCAAAGCGAAACCCGCTGCGGCCACGGCTTCTGCCGCCGAAACCCCGTTTGAGATTGCCAGTCGTGCCTTGGCGATGAAAGCCAGGACCTTGCGACGCGCGGCTAAGGGCGATACCGAAAGCCTCCGGCAGGTAATGGCGCGTCATATCGAAGGACAAAACCCAACGACGAAAGGTCGGGACACGTCGTAACTTCTTATACCTCCCCATCTCTGATGGGGAGGGGACCGCGCCCGAAGGGCGTGGTGGTGGGGTATCTTGCGGAGCCTCAATGGCCGCAGTCGTAAGTAAGCAAGAAGCCCCACCACCACATCTCACCGACTTCGTCGGCTCGTGCGGTCCCCCTCCCCGGCGAAGCCAGGGAGGTATAGGGTGCCAAGCTTACCCCCGGCCGCGATAGGTCGCCACGCCAAAGTCGGGGATCAGCACACCCTTCGGCGGTTCGGTCGTTTGCCAGAAGACGTCAATCGGGATGCCGCCGCGCGGATACCAGAAACCGCCGATCCTGAGCCAGCGCGGCTCCAGCAGATCACGCAGGCGCTTGGCGATATAGATAGTGCAATCCTCGTGGAAGGCCCCGTGATTGCGGAACGCCGTTAGAAACAGCTTCAGCGACTTCGACTCGACCAGCCATTCGTCCGGCACATAGTCGATGACGATGTGCGCGAAATCGGGCTGCCCCGTCACCGGACACAGCGACGTGAATTCCGGCGCCGTGAAGCGCGCCACATAGTCGATATCCGTATGCGGGTTCGGCACGCGCTCCAGCACCGCGCTTTCCGGGTCGGTCGGCGCGCCGAGCTGCTGGCCCAGTTGCGTCAGGTTATCGGTATAGTGCGCCATCGAAAAACAGCCTTTCCAACTCACCCATTTCGGGCAATACTCAAGATAATACAACAATTTACTTAAGGGCAAGAAACGACCATGGCCATTCCGGACACCCTGAAGACAGGCCTCGCCTTCCCCGCCATCGCCGCGCCGATGTTCCTGGTCTCCGGGCCGGAGCTGGTCATCGCGACGTGCAAGAGCGGCATGATCGGCACCTTCCCGGCGCTCAATCAGCGGACCACCGAAGGCTATGCGCAATGGCTCGACGAAATTCAAGGGGCGCTGACGCCTGAGGACGCCCGCTTCGGCGTCAATATGATCGTCCACCCGACCAATTCAAGGCTGATGGCCGACATGACGGTCACCGTCGAAAAGAAGGTGCCGCTGGTCATCACTTCGCTGGGGGCCGTGCGCGACGTGGTCGACGCGGTGCATAGCTACGGCGGCGTGGTCTTCCACGACATCACCACGGTACGCCACGCCCAAAAGGCCGCCGAAGCCGGGGTGGATGGCCTGATCCTCGTCTGCAACGGCGCGGGCGGCCACGCCGGCACCTACAACCCCTTCGCCCTGCTGGGGGAAATCCGTCAGTGGTACACAGGGACCATCGTCCTGTCGGGCTGCCTGTCGAGCGGGTCCGACGTCGCCGCCGCTCTGATGATGGGCGCGGACCTCGCCTATATGGGCACGCGCTTCATCGCCACGCAGGAGGCTCTGGCCAGCGACGGCTATAAGGCCATGCTGACCGAAAGCTCGGCCAAGGACATCGTCTACACCCCGGCCATTTCCGGCGTCCCCGCCTCCTTCCTGCTGCCCTCGCTGGAAAGCCACGGCATTACGAAGGACATGCTCAAGGACATGACGACCAAGATCGACATGGACCATGAGATGAGCGACGACGCCAAGGCGTGGAAGACCCTGTGGTCCGCCGGTCAGGGCACGGGCAATGTCCGTGACGTGCCGACCGCTTCGGCGCTGATCGCGCGACTGAAAACAGAATATTCCCAAGCTACGCAAAGGTTTGCGCAGAATTCCATTGTCTGAGGATAATTGAATTCTTATCGAGAGCACCCCAGTTTAAAGGCCGACCACCCCTCGTGCGCCAAGTTTTGTGACATTTTCATTGCAATTTAATGACAATGCGGGCATGCGCGGAGATGGAAAACGGAGCCGCACTGCACCTTGCCCAGATTCGTCCTGCCTACTGTTCTGTCTCTTCTGGTCTTTACCGCGCCGACCGCATTTGCAGCGCCGACGGGTAATTTCGTCGCCGACTGGAGCGACGACTGGGCCGAGGCGCTGGAAGGCTGGAAGATCAACGGTCAACTGACCGCTGCGACGGATTCGACCAGCAAGGGTATTTCTGAGACCCAGGGCAACGGACAACTGTCCGGCGCGGTGACGGCGACGCGCGGCTGGTTCTACAGCTCGGCCCGGCTGAAGAACGTCAAGGGTTCGGACGGCAGCGACCATCAGGCGGCCCTGGCGCTCGGCGGTCGCTGGACGGTTGGGCCGCAAATCCACGTCAACAGCCAGATCATCTACAAGGTCAATACAGGGGCCCACCCCGGCGGCGACAACCGTTTCACCGAATGGCAGACCGAGGCCAGCCGCAAGTTCGGCGCGACGACGCTGCAGGCCCTGACCCTCTGGACGCCGGATGCGTCGGGCTCGACCAAAGAAGCCTTCTATTATGAGGTGGGCGTCGAGCACGAACTGTCCGAACGCTGGAGCGTGTCGGGCGGTATCGGTGAGCGGAAGATCGAGCCGAAGCGTAACTATACGGCCTGGAATGCGGGGGCGACGGTGGCGCTCAATGCGAAGACATCGCTGGACCTGCGCTATTACGACACCAACCGGCATGAATATTCCAAGGCCCACGGCGAGCGGTTTGTGGTGGCGTTGCAGAGGAAGTTTTGACTCCCTCCCCCTGTGCCGCCGGCATGGGGAGTTGGATGCGAGCATAGAGCAGACGGAGGGGGAGGACTCAGACTACGGTGCGCGATGAAAACCGGTTAGCTTCGCCCCCTCCGTCAGCCCTCCGGGCTGCCACCTCCCCATTTGGTTCGCAACAGGGAGGAGAATCAACCCGCCGACGCCAGACTGCGCTGGATATCCGCCACGGCTTCCTTGAACGCATCGCCGCGCGCTTCGAAATCCGTGAACTGGTCCTGCGAGGCACAGGCGGGCGACAGCAGCACCACCTCTTCCCTGCCCGACTTTTCCGCCGCCGCAAAGGCCTGAGCCACGGCGGTGAACAGCAGGCGCGACTGGGTGCAGGGCGCGGCCGTTCCGATGGTCTTTTCGAACAGTTCCGCCGCCTCGCCGATCAGATAGACGTGCTTCACCCGCGGGAACAGGTCTTTCAGTTCCTCGATGCCGCCGGCCTTGGCGCGGCCCCCGGCGATCCAGAAAAAGCCGTCATAGCTCGACATGGCCTGACGCGCGGCATCGGCATTGGTGGCCTTGGAATCGTTGACGAAGCGCACGTTCTTGATGCGCCCGATCTCTTGCATCCGGTGGTCGAGACCGGGGAAGGAGCGGATGCCCGCCACGATCGCCTCGACCGTCAGGCCCAACGCCCGGCAGGCCGAATAGGCGGCGCAGGCGTTTTGCCAGTTGTGGCGGCCCGTCAGGGTGCGCACGGTCTTCAGGTCGATGATCTGACGCGCGCGGTCGGCGGTGGCGTCATAGATAACCCCGTTCAGCGCATAGACCCCGCGCCCCAGCGTGCGGCGCGACGAAATGGGGATGAGCTTTACCGGATGGTGCGCGGTCATCTCGGTCACCAGCCCCTGCGAGTCGTCGTCGTCCGTACCGATGACCGCCGTCTGGGCCTCGGTCTGGTTCATGAAGATGCGCTTCTTGGCCTTCACGTAACCGGCCATGTCGCCATGCCGGTCGAGGTGGTCGGGCGAGAAGTTCATCAGCACCGCCACGTCGGGGCGGAAGGTCTGGGTCAGGTCGAGTTGATAGGATGAGGTTTCGATGACGTAGATGGTTCCGGCGTGCATGTCGGGCAGGTCGAGCACGCCGATGCCGATATTGCCGCCGATATGGGCGTCGCGACCGGAGGCCTTAAGGATATGGCCGATCAGGGCCGTCGTGGTCGACTTGCCGTTGGTGCCGGTGATGGCGACGGTCCTGGGGCGGTGCTTTTCCGGCAGGGCGTTCAGCGTGCGCGCGAACAGTTCGATATCGCCGATGACCGGCACATTGGCGGCCTGCGCGGCTTTGACGGTCCAGTGGGGTTCCGGATGGGTCAGCGGCACGCCGGGCGACAGCATCAGGGCGTCGATCTCGGACCAGTCGGCGACCTTGAGGTTCTCGATGGTGAAGCCTTCTTTCGACGCAGCCAGCATCGACTGCGGCTTGTCGTCCCACAAAAGCGGCTCGGCGCCGCCGGCCTTCAGCGCGCGCGCCGCCGACAGGCCGGACCGGCCCAGACCGAAAATGGCGACGCGCTTGCCTTCGAAACCTCTGACGGGGATCAAACTCGTTCTCCGTGGCTTAAGAGCCCCACCACCACATCTCATTTGCTTCACAAACTCGTGCGGTCCCCTCCCCAACACGTTGGGGAGGTATGATGGAGGCTTTCCTTATACCTCCCCGGTTTACTGGGGAGGGGGACCGCGCCGATTTATCGGCGTGGTGGTGGGTATCTTGTTTTAACGCAACTTCAACGTGGCCAGGCCGACCATGGCCAGTATGCCCGCCACGATCCAGAAGCGGATCACAACGGTCGATTCCGCCCAGCCCAGCTTCTCGAAATGGTGGTGGATCGGCGCCATCAGGAAGACCCGCTTGCCGGTCAGCTTGAAATAACCGATCTGGATCATCACCGACAGGGCCTCGACCACGAACAGGCCGCCCACAATGGCCAGCACGATCTCGTGCTTGATGGCCACGGCGGTCATACCCAGACCGCCACCCAGCGCCAGCGAGCCCGTGTCGCCCATGAATATCTTGGCCGGGGGGGCGTTATACCACAAAAAGCCCATGCCGCCGCCGATAACCGCCGCGAGGAAGACCGCCACCTCGCCCGAACCCGGCACGAAGTGGACATTGAGGTAGTTGGCGAAGACGTAGTTGCCGACGGCGTAGGAGATGATGCCGAAGGTGCCCGCGGCGATCATCACCGGCACGATGGCCAGCCCATCCAGACCGTCGGTCAGGTTGACGGCGTTCGACGCGCCCACAATGACCACGGCGGCAAAGACGATGTAGAAATAGCCGAGATTGAACAGCACGTTTTTGAAGATCGGCACGGCCAGAGACGTCGACAGGCCCGAAGAGGTCGGCGACTGCGGCCCCAGAAACACCAGCAGCGCCGCCGCGACCCCCGCCACGATGAACTGCGCGATCAGCTTCTGCGAGCCCGACAGACCGGCCGAGGACTGCTTGGTCACCTTGGCGTAGTCGTCGATGAAGCCGAGAAAGCCATAGATCATGGTGACGCCCAGCACCACCCAGACGGTCAGGCTGCGCAGGTCGGCCCACAGCAGCGTGGCGACCAGTATCCCCGCCAGGATCATCAGCCCGCCCATGGTCGGCGTGCCCTTCTTGGTCAACAGGTGCGACTGCGGGCCATCCTCGCGGATCGGCTGGCCCTTGCCCTGACGGGCGCGCATCCAGCGGATGAAGCGCGAGCCCATGGCCACGGCCACCAGATAGGAGGTGATGATGGCCAGTCCGACGCGGACGGTCTGATATTTCAGGAGGTTGAGCAGCGGCCAGTGGTCCAGCGCCGCGAAATGCTCATACAGGAAGTAAAACATGCACTTTTATCCTAGAAAGCTCTTGGCGATCAGGCCTGCCTTCGATCCGTTGGAGCCCTTTATCATAACAATGTCGTTCGGGCGCAAGGCCGATTTCAGCGCTTCCACCAGTTCCGTCGCCGTCGCCGCGTAAGCCCCGCGCTGTGCCTCGGGCAGGACGTCCCACAGGGCCTTCATCAGCGGCCCGGCGACAAACACCCGATCGATGCCCGCCGCCGCTATGGCCGGAACCAGACCGGCGTGGCGCTCGGCCTCGTCGGGGCCCAGTTCCAGCATGTCGGTCATCACCGCGATGCGGCGGCCACCCGCCGGCACCTGACGCCCGGCCAGTCCGTTCAGCGTGGCGACCATCGAGATCGGGTTGGCGTTATAGCTTTCGTCGATCAGCGTTACATGCCCGCCTTCGACCGCGATGCGGTGCTCGGCCCCGCGCCCGTCCAGCGCCGCGAAATCCGACAGGGCGGCCAGCGTGGTCTGCGTATCCACCTTCAACGCCTCGGTCATCAGCAGCACCGACAGGGCGTTGAGCGCCTGATGCTTGCCCGTATGGGCCAGCGTAAAGGCAATGTCCTTGCCGTGCAGGGTGGCGGTGACCTGCGCCTTGCCGCCCACCACCTCGTGGCTGATCAGGCGGGCGTCGGCGCCCTCGCCTTCGCCGAAGCTCTGCACTCTGGCGCCGGTTTCCACCGCACGGTCCTTCAGTTCGGCAAACCAGCCATTATCGGCATTGAGAATAGCCAGACCGCCGTATTTCAGGCCGTCGAAAATCTCGGCCTTTGCCTTCATCACCCCTTCTTCGCCGTCAGGGAAGTTCTCGGTGTGGACCGCGCCGACCGTGGTGATGATCACCGCATCGGGCTCGACCAGTTCGGACAGGGGCGTGATCTCGTCGGCGTGGTTCATGCCGATCTCGAACACGGCGCGCTCGGTGTCGGCGGGCATCCGCGCCAGGGTCAGCGGCACGCCGATATGGTTGTTGAAGCTTTTGACCGCGGAATGGGCGCGCCCGGCGCGGGTCAGGGCCGCCATGACCATCTGCGTCACCGAGGTCTTGCCCACCGAACCCGTCACCGCGCCTCTGAGGGCCGGCGCGCGGTCGCGGGCATAGGCCCCCAGCTTTTCCAGCGCCTTCAAGACATCCGGCACCATCAGACACGGCCCGCCCTCTATCGGCTTGCGCGTAATGGCGCAGACCGCCCCCTGCGCAAAGGCCTGGGCCACGAAGTCGTGGCCGTCGCGTATGCCGGACAGGGCCAGGAAGATGTCGCCGGGCTGCACCTGACGGCTGTCGAAGGTGATACCGGTGGCGCGGATATCGCCTGCGTCGGCGCTCAGGCCCGCAAAGGTGCCGCCTGTGGCGGTGAGCAGTTCGGTTCCGGTCCAGAGAGGTGTGGTCATTGTAACTCCAAGTCCCCCTCTCCCTTGAGGGAGAGGGCCGGGGTGAGGGGGAGTCCGGGGCACTGCCGGCCCCCTCACCCGGCCCATAGACGAACGTCTCTGGACCACCCTCTCCCTCAAGAGAGAGGGGTTGTTATGCGTTCAAGGCTTCGAGCACTACACCGGCGTCGTCGAAAGGCAAGACCTTTCCGGCGACGATCTGACCCTGTTCGTGCCCCTTGCCCGCCACGACCAGCACATCGCCGCTTTTCAGCGAGGCGACGGCGTCGAAAATGGCCTGACGGCGGTCGCCGATCTCAAGGACGTTGGACGACTGCGTTCCGGCCAGACCGGCCATGATCTGGGCGCGGATGGCGGCCGGTTCCTCGGAACGCGGATTGTCGTCGGTGACGATGACGCGGTCGGCGAGACGCTCGGCAATGCCGCCCATCAGCGGGCGCTTGCCCCGGTCGCGATCGCCGCCGCAGCCGAAGACGCAGACCAGACGGCCCTGCGTATGCGGGCGCAGCGCCTTAAGCACGGTCTCAAGCCCGTCCGGCGTATGGGCGTAGTCGACATAGACCTCCGCCCCGTTGCCGGTAGACCCGACGCGCTCCAGACGCCCGCGCGCGCCGTTGAGGTGCGACAGGGCCTCCAGCACGGGCTCGATCTTCTGCCCGGCGGCCAGGCACAGGCCCGCGGCGACCAGCGCGTTCGACGCCTGAAACAGCCCGGCCAGCCTGAGCTTGACCTCGAACTTGCGGCCCTGATGCTCAAGATAGAGGATCTGCCCGTCCACCGTCAGGTCGCGGTGCGTCAGGCTGAGGTGCTGCCCGCGCTCGCCGACGCTGATCAGCGAAGCCCCGGCGGTGATGGCCGAGGCGGCGAAGGCGTTATAGGCGTCGGAATCGGCATTGAGGACCGCCGTGCGGCCGCGCGGCAGCAACTGCTCGAACAGCCGCAGCTTGGCGGCGCGGTAGGCCTCCATGGTCGCGTGATAGTCGAGATGGTCCTGCGTCAGATTGGTGAAACCCGCCGCCGACAGGGTCACCCCGTCGAGGCGGCGCTGATCGATGCCGTGCGAGGAGGCTTCGATGGCCAGGTGCGTCACGCCCTGTTGCGCCAGCGCGGCCAGATGCTCGGCGATGTCGGCGGCGTCCGGCGTTGTCAGGCCCGGCGGGGTGACGGCGTGTTCGGCGGCGCCGTTCTGGGTGACGATGCCCAGCGTGCCGACACTGGCCGAATGATAGCCCATATGGGCGAACATCTGACGGCAGAAGGTCGCGACCGAGGTCTTGCCATTGGTGCCGGTGACGGCGACGCAGGTCTTGGGCTGCGCGCCGTAAAAGGCCTTGGCGGCCAGCGCGTAGGCGCGGCGCACATCATAGGCAGTCAGGATGTTGGAGCCGTCGAGCGCGGTGTCTTCGGGAGCCAGAACGGCCACCGCGCCCTGCGACAAGGCCTGGGGAATGAATTCGCGGCCATCGCGCGCCGAACCCGGCAGGGCGCAGAACAGCGTGCCCTTGCCCACCTTGCGGCTGTCGGCGGTCACGCCGGTCACGACCGGATCGACGTCCAGATCGCGCCTCAATATGTCCGACAGGCGAACGCCGCTCATTGTTCAGTTCCCTTTTTCATACGCGTACTCATCACCCTAATGCCCGCCCGCCACCGGCGCGGCTTCGGTCACCGCGACGCCGCCGGTCTGCTCTTCCTTCATGACCTGTGCCTTAACCCACTCCGAGTCGGCGAACTTGTCATCCTTTCGCGCCACATTCAGGAAGGGCGCGATGCGATCGATCACGCGACCGGCCACGGGTGCGGCCACCCAGCCGCCGGTGCGCAGGCCGAACGTGTCCTTGTTGCCGGTCGGCTCATCGACCATGATCATCACCATGTAGCGGTCGTCCTCGACATTGCCGTCCGTCGGGAAGACGGCGACGAAGGAGGACAAAAGCTTCGAGCGGTCATAGCGCCCGCCGATGACCTTTTCCGCTGAGCCGGTCTTGCCGCCGACGCGCAGGCCCGGAACATTGGCCTTGCCGCCCGTGCCTTTCAGCACGTTGACGCGCATCAGGTCGAGCATCTGGCGCGAGGTATTGGCCGAAAAGACGCGCTCGCCCTTCAAAGGCTGGGCCGGGTCGTACTTGCGCAGGGTCAGGGGCCGCAGCCAGCCGCCGTTCATCGTCGCCGACGCCGCCTGAGCATAGGACAGGGGCGAGATCGACATGCCGTGCCCGAAGGAGGACGAGGCCAGCGAGTCCTTCGACCACTTCTTCGGCAGCAGCGGCGAGGCGGTTTCGGCCAGCTCGATATCGGCAGCGCGGAACAGGCCCAGCGCGTTGTAGAACTTGGTCATCGTGTCGACGCCGACGCTTTCCGCCATCAGGGTCGTGCCGATATTGGACGAGACGAGGAACACGTCCTCAAGCGTCATAATGCGGTTTTCGGCGTGGTAGTCCGAAATCTTGCGCTTGCCCAACTGGTATGGCGTGCGCGCATCATAGGTGGTGTTAAGCGACGCCGTGCCCGATTCCAGACCGATGGCCACCGACAGCACCTTGAACACCGAACCCACCTCGAACACCGAATTGGTGACGCGGTTCAGCTTGCTGTTGTCAGGGAAGCGCCCGGCCTGATTGGGGTCGAATTCCGGCCAGCTCGACATGGCGATGACCTCGCCCGTGCGCACATTGGTGACGAGGCCGATGGCGCCCTTGGCGTTCTGAGCGATAGCGACATCGCGGATCTCGTTTTCCAGCGCGCCCTGCACCCGCAGGTCCATGGCCAGCGGGAAGGGATCGTTCGAGCGGGCGATCTGGTCCTGGAAGGCGCGTTCGGCCCCGGCGAGGCCCTTGCCGGCCTTTTCGGTCATACCGATATAGAAGGCGCCGGCCGTGCCCAGCGGGTAGCCACGCATCCGGCGCGGCTCGAAGCCGACGCCCGGCAGGCCGTAGCCGAGGATGCGCGCCTTGTCCGAGGCCGACAGCCACGGCATGACCATCATGCGCTTTTCGCCGCCCAACGCCGAATCGAGCTGATCGCGCGGAATTTCCGGCAGGAGTTGCGTCAGGGCGCGGCGCACCAGCGGACGGTCCGCCGCCATGATGTCCGCCGGATCGAGGAACAGGTCGTAGTTGAAGATGTCGGTGGCCAGAAGCGCACCGTTGCGGTCGACAATGTCGGCGCGGGCGTCGGCGGGCAGGCTGTAGTCGACGCCGCCGTGACCACCGGCAATGGCCGATTTGATGGCGAAGCCCGACAGCACGACATAGATGACGCCCATCGCCACGAGGATGAAGAAGATGCGCATGCGGGCGCTGGCCAGCCGGTCGGACGACACGGCATTGGCGCGCTCAAAGGCGTGTTCGACCTTCCACATGCGGTCGGCCACCCACTGGAAGCCGGAGGCGGTCGAATCGATGAACGACAGTCGGTGTCCGTACCTCATCGCGCGGCCTCCGCTGTCGTAGCCGTGGCCGCCGCCGTCGCGGCTTCGGCGATCGGCGCGGTGGCCTCTTCGGCGATGGCCGGGGCGGCGGTCGCGGGCGCGTGCACTTCCGGACGGGCGACCGAGCGCGAAATTTCCACCAGATTGTCGAGCCCCGCCTCACGCTTGGGCGACAAAGGCTGCATCCCCAGATACTGCCGGGCCAGCGCCTCGATCCGCGCCGGCTGCTCCAGATTGGCCACCTTGACCTTGAGATCCTTGATCGCGGCCTGCTCCTGCGCGATTTGGGCGTTAAGCGCGTTGAGGCGCGCCACCTCCTGCCCTTCCCTGACCTTGGACAGACAGACCCAGAAGATCATGATCAGGGCCAGCACGAGGCCGATGGCTTCGATCAGGCGGACGCCGCGGATACGGCGGTCGAACAGACGCATCAGGGCTTTCATCTGACGGCTCTCCGGGAAGGGGACGCTTTACTGGGAGCCGAAAACGGCGGGTGAACGGTGCGGTGCGCCGCGCGCAGCTTGGCCGAACGGGCGCGCGGATTGACGCTCAGTTCGGCTTCGGACGGGGCGACAGCCCTGGCCTTGTCGAGGCGATAGGTCGGCGCGGGGCCGGACTGCATCTGCGGCGCGTGGCGCGATCCCGACGGCGTGCGCCCGGCGCGCTCGGCCAGGAAGGACTTGACCATACGGTCTTCGAGCGAATGGAAGGTGACGACCGCCAGCACGCCCTCGGGCTTCAACAGACGCTCGGACATTTCCAGCGCGGCTTCCAGTTCGCCCAGTTCGTCGTTCACGGCGATGCGCAGGGCCTGAAAGGTCTTGGTGGCCGGATGCACCTTGTCGCCACGACGGCCGCCCACGGCCTTTTCGACCACAGCGGCGAGGTCGAGCGTCCGCGCGAAGGGCTCTTCCTTGCGGCGCTTGACGATAGCGGCGGCGATGGCGCGCGATCTGTGCTCCTCGCCGTAAAGCCAGATAATATGGGCGATGTCGACCTCGGCCCAGTCATTGACGATGTCGGCAGCGCTCAGGCCGTCCACCGCCATCCGCATGTCCAGCGGCCCGTCGCGCATGAAGGAGAAGCCGCGATCCGCCTCATCGAGTTGCATGGAGGAGACGCCGATATCCAGCACGATAGCATCGACCTGATCGACCCCAAGTTCGGCCAGCCCCTCGACCATCTCAGAGAAGGGCCGATTGACGAAGCGGAAGCGGTCGGGGAAGTCGCCGCGCACGCCGTCCACGAACGGCAGGACGCGGGCGTCGCGATCGAAGGCGATGACCTCGGCCCCGCGCTCCAGGAAGGCGCGCGTATAGCCGCCGGCGCCGAAGGTGCCGTCGACCACCACGCGGCCGGCCTCGGGCGCGACGGCGGCGACGACTTCGTTCAGCAGGACGGAGATGTGCGGGGCTTCGCTCCCAAATTCGCTCATAGGCCCAGCTCCGTCAGCACGCCGGACAGTTCGGCCTCCTGCGTCGCCAGATGGGCGGCGTAGGCGTCGGGGTTCCAGATCTGGAAACGGTCGTAAAGCCCGACCAGCAGCACGGCGTCCTTCAGCCCGAACTGCTCGCACAGGCCGTCCGGCAGGGTCATCCGACCGGCGGAATCGAAATTCAGGCGCGCCATGTCGCCGAAGATGCGCGCTTCGAGGATGCGGCGCGGGGCGGAACCGAAGGGCTGCGCATCGACGATCTTTTTGTAATGGGAGAAGAACTGCGCGCCGCCGCACTCGACACAACCCAGGGATTTAAGTGCGAAGGCATAGAGGCCGTCAAAGCCATCGAGCCCCTCGAACGACACCAGCGCAGCCGCACGGAAGTCCTGCGGGACCAGCAGTCTCCGCTTCGCATCCAGTTGCTTCTCGTGCGTCGAGAGAAACACCCCTGCGCGCCCGGGCCGATGCCCGCTCCCTCTAATCCGTGGTCAATGCCGAAATCCGACGCAAAGCCAGCCGTCGCCGAATGACATTAGGGTTAACATGGGATGAAATGGGAAGCAATGACTCTGACTGACACTTTATGCCTTTCGGCACAGAATTTATCGAATGAGGACAAGGGGATAGAACGAAAAGCGAACCTGTTAACACTTTTGCAAACAAGCTGAATGAAGTGTTGCTAAAAGCTTTAAAAATCATGAAACTGCAACGACCGCAAAGATTAACCGAGCCTGTGCATAAGCCTGTGCGCCATGCGACTTATGCACAGGGCGGCGAGCGGGCTGGCTACTGACAGCTTTTGTCGCGGCGACACGGCAGAATTGCGGGGCGAAATTGGGAGAACGGATATGTACGGACTGATCGGCAGCTTTTCGGCTGTAGCGCGCCAAAAGGTTTTAGAGTGCGGGACAGAAGCTTTTAGAGCATTTCATTTCTGTCCCGCCTCCGACTTATCTTAGCCGGCTGATGATCACCTCTTTCGCGGGGACTATTCCGGCTCCTACTGAATAGTGCAGGTCGACCGCCTTAATATCGAAGCCGCCGAACATCTCTCGGACCTCAGACCGATCGTTTAAGGTCATTACAAACGACCCTTTGAGGGGTTCTAAGACGCCCTTAAGGACCGCGAAGTGGTCCCGGCTGAACATCCCTTCCCCGTAATCGGTCTCATTGCCCCAGTACGGCGGGTCGATGAAGAACAGGACGCCCGTGCGGTCATAGCGCTCGATGAACTGATCGAAGGGCTTTCGCTCGATCGTCACCCCGGCCAGCCTTTCGTGAACGTCCTCCATCATGGCCTGAAGCTTCGTCAGATCGAACCGCGCCGGGCGGCCGTGCGAGAAGCCGAATGTCCGGCCATTGACCTTGCCCCCGAACGAAACGCGCTGAAGGTAGAGGAACCGCGCCGCCCGCTCCAGATCGGTCAGGGTGTCGGCCGGCACGTTGAGCAGGCGCTCAAACTCAGTCCGGGTCGTAAGCTGGTACTTCAGCATGTCCATGAAGGCCACATAGTGGCGCTGGAGGATGCGGAACAGGGTGGCGACGTCCTGAGACCAGTCATTCATCAGCTCGGCCGGGGCGCGCCGGCTTCGTCTGAAGAAGACACCGCCCATACCGACGAACGGCTCAGCGTAGGTGTGGTGGTCGTGGTTGTCGATGATGGCCGTCAACCGTTTGGCCAAGGCGCGCTTGCCGCCGATGTAGGGCGCGACCGGCAGGACCGGACGGATCGGGGTTTTCCCCTCGGGGGAGATAATATGTGACTCCATTACAGTTTACTCTCACTACCCCCCGGCGCCCGCGCGGCGTGGGGGAATCACTGACGGTTCGCGGCCGTCATCGGTGCAGGTGCCTGCCTGCGGGTTCGGGCGGTCGCAACGCCCTGACCCTCCTCCTTATTCGCGGAGGGTATAGCTGATCGGGTAGGCCAACGTTCGGCCGGTGATCGAGGTGGCCGATGACGCCCGCCTTGATATCGGCGTGCAGATCGCCGCCTTTGAACTCCACCCGTATCGGCGTGTCTGCCGGCAGGGGCTGGCCGTCGTGGCCGTGAACGGTCTCGGTACCGAAGTATTTGATGCTGTCCGACATGTGCGCGCCTCAATAGCCAATAGCGATAAAGCCGACCCGGCCGTTGCTGCCGGCGCCGGAAGTGTAGCCACGGATGACCGTGATTTCGTTGCAAGGCAGGTCAATCGGCGGGTTGTAGATGTTGCCCCAGTTGTCGGCATTGCTGACGCTCTCATGACCGCAGGCGGTAACCGCCAGCAGCTTGTTCGCATAGGGTTTGGAGAGCGCGATGGTTTCGGTGCCATCGTTGCCGAGGATGCCGCTGCGGCCCCAGTTGATGAAGACGCCTCCCGGAAGCTCATAGTGGCCCGCCGCCCCGGTCAGGTTTTCTTCGTCGAAGGCCGTGCCCATGATGAAGCGGCCGAGGTCCGTATTATCGACCTGCGCCTTCAAAGCGGCACCATCCCAGCCGATATGGACCTTGCTGTTGCCCTGCCCGGCACCGCCGCCCTGCTGGACGGGGAAGAAGGCGGTGGTCTGAAAAGCCTTCACCTGGGCGAGAGCGTCATTCACTGCGGTCTGGTAGGCGGTCAGGGCGTCGTTAAACTCCCCGGCCATATCGGCAATCATGGCATTGATCGCCTGCCGAAGCTGCGTATTCACGCCGTCGTTCAGCTCTATGTCGGCGCTCTCGATCACGTTGACCAGTTCGGCCTGAATGGCATTGAGCCACTTGGCCGTGACGACGGTCGGAGCCTGTCCGATCGCCGGGTTGCCCTCGACAAACTGGCTGTTGACGTGGCCGCTGCCATCGATCTTGTGCATGGTCTAAATCCCCGTCAGGAAGTCAAAAAAAAAGCGGGCTCTGAGGCGTTCGGATAGCTGAAGAAGACGGTGGTATGAGCCGGGGCCAGCCGCCGCATGATGCACTCCAGCGCGAAGATCGGGATACCGTCGGTGAAGGCCACCACCTGCCACGAATGCGCCCAGGCATCGCTGAACAAGCGCCCGCCGGCGAACGATCCCGCCGTGAACGGCCGGAACTCGTAGATCTCGATCTCGTAACCGACCTTGCGCGCCAGAGCCTTATAGAAGGCGATCGACTGGCCACCCGATTCCGTGAGCCGCTGCCACAGCGCCAGACGCCGATCGTCTTCTTCGGTCAGGACGCCGGTGCAAGCGTCAGGCAGGCCCGCCACGCGCTCCCAGTCGCTGAGCAGCTCCTGCGTCTGGCGCGGATCGGCTTCACGCATCAGCACGTCGATACGGCCGTCGATCCGCAGGTATTCCTCGGCGAAGGCTTCCAGCAGATCGGCAAATGTCGATTCAGATGTGAAGCTCCAAGCCGGGCCCCGCGGTAGGAGTCGCCGGAAAGCCTCAACCACATTGGCGATCGTCAGGCCCATGTGATGGCTCCCATGACGGCGAGATGCGCTGTCGCCGAGACGATCGGTGCGGACGGCGCAATCAGGGTGTGGTCGTACTCACCGACGGCGTTGGATATGGCCTGACGAATGTGGCTGAGCGGGATCGTGCCGCCCGGCGCGGCTTCGCGGTATAGCAGGTCCGCCAGTTCCGCCTCGACCGCCGCGCGGGCATCGGCCGTGTTCGGGTTGAGCGCGATAGTGAAGTTGATCACGTCCGGAATCGGCGCAAAGACCAGCACCTCGGCCGTGACGGGCCGCAGGGCCTCAAGGTGCGCCGTGACGGCCTCAAGGTCGCCATCGAGCGGGATGATATCCGGGCGCCCATCATAAACCAGACCGACGCCGACCGTGCCTTCGCCGTACCATTTCGGATAGACCCAGACGCGCGTCACGCCCGCAATCTCGCGGGTCCAGCGTTCATAGTCCGAGGCGCTGCCGCCATAGCTGGGGTTACGGATGCGAAGTAAGAGCCGAGCTTTAAGAGCCGCTTCGGTTTCCTCGTCCGCGCCGCCTGAGATACCGGCAACGCCAACCGTCGCCTGAGACTGGACACCCGACACCGGTGAAACGAAGGACAGCGTCGTGCCGCCTGCCGTCACGCCGGCCGCGCCCGGCACGACCGCAACGACCTGAGCCGTAGCCGTGCCCCCGGTGATGATGACCTCGGCCGCCGTCGCGAAGACCGCGCCGTCGATGCGCTGAAGCTCGGTGCCGGCCGGGACCGGGGCGTCGTTTTCGCCGATCAGGATCACAGGCCCGGACGCGACCTCAGCGGCCTTTGGGGATACGCCCCAGATGGCGGCATGACGGCGCAGCCAGTCCCCTTCCGCTTTGTCGGGTAAGAGCTGGTTGCTCAAGTAATCAAGATAGCCGTAAACGCCGTGGAACATGGCGGCAGAAACTCGGCCCAAGACGCCCAGTACTGAACGGCGCAGGCGGCTTAGCGCTGAGCTGTGCCCAGGCGTCCTGCATGTATTCGAGGCAGAGTTCGGATTCCGCGTCGCCGTGAGCGATGAGCGTCGCCAATTCGAGGGTCTTGGTCAGCGAGCGCAAGGCGCCGCCGCCCGGCTTCATGGCGATGCGCGTCATGAAGTCGAGTTCTTTACCTTCCCTGACACCCCAAGCAGCGAGCAGGACCGAGACGTCTTCTTTATCGGGCGTGGCTATGTGGTGACGCATCGAAACACGAGAGAAGCGCTGCGCATGGTCGGCGTCACGACGCCCTTCGATCTTCGCCGCGACACGGCGGTTGCCGGTGAACATGATGCCGCAGTTCGTATCGTCGTAGATGGCCCGCAGTTCCTCATACGCCTTGTCGTCAAGGTGCTGGGCTTCATCGACAATGATCAGGGCGTGGCAATCCGTGACCCGGTGACGGATCATTTCGGACAGGTGGTAGCTGGAGCCGGCGCGCTGGTTGCCTTCGAAGGCTTTCCAAATTTGCGCCAGGACCGCATTGACCGAAGACCGGGTCGATGACGAGGTGATCCGCCAGACGTTGCTGTTATCTTCTTCGTATTGCATCAGGGCAGCTGTCTTGCCGACGCCCGGCTCACCGGTGAGTTGGACGATGTTGCCGCGCTGCGCCCACTTCAGCATCGAATGGATGCGGTTGGCGGTGCGGGTGCGCTGAAACTTCGGCGTGACGGCGGCGGTCAGATCCAGTTGTTTCTGGCCGGCGCTGGTGATCAGGAACTTATTGACCTTCTCACCCGTCTCCTGAAGATTGCCGGTGTACTTGCCCGACGCAAACTGGCGCAACTGCCCGGCGTTCTCGGCGATCGGCAGCTTGCGGACACGCTCGATCAGGCTGGGGGAGATGCGGTTCAGAGCCAGATCGCGGGAGACCGATGACTGAGAAAGGCCGAAGCGCTGCGCGACCTTCTCTTGAAGGCCGAACGATTTATGCACGGTGCATAAATCGTCACGCACCTGCCGTTTTGGCGACCGCCGATCAGTGTTGAGCGCACGCCCGTCCTTATCATCAGCGATACCGGCGCGGGACTTTTCGATCTGGATCAGCTTGCTGACAAACATGGTCCGATCGAGAGGAGTCAGGTCGGCACGAAACAGGTTTTCTGCCACCTCGCGCGCCAGCCGATCCATCGCGTCGTTGGACCGCAGGAAGACCGGCACGGTCTCCCAGCCGAGCAGCTTGACCGCCTCAAGGCGGTGACCGCCGCACACAAGCAGATAGTCAGTGCGGCCGGGTAACCGGCAGACGTCCAGCGGGTGCAATAGCCCCTCTTTCTGGATCGACGCGGCAATGCCTTCCGCCCTGACAACATCGACCGGACGCAACCGCGTACCGGCGTCGATTTGTCCGACTTCGATATGAATGACCTGTTCTTGCGGCCCCTGCTGGGCCAGCTTCACGACTTCTCCGGCCATGTCTATTTCGCCCCTTCATTTAGACGGTGCGAATCCGAAAAATCGGATGTAGAAGGGTCTGTAATTCCGGTTTTCTGACCGGCATTGATCGACCTTTCGGAAACCCCGATCGTTTGAGCGATAAGGCGCAGCGTTTTGTTTGATTTGCCGCGCAGAGCATCGTTCACCGCGCCACGGGAAAGACCGTTAGCGGCTTCAAATGCCGTCAAAGTCCCGGTTTTTATGCGAAGACGAGCCTTGGCTTCTTCGGGATGGAGTTTTCTTTTGGCCATGTTTCCGAAATGACAGAATATGAGTTCCGTAAATTCGGATAATTTATCAAAAATCACAGAAGGTCAAGGCCGGGACTCCGTAAAAGGAGAATTTTCTGCGCGACTACAGTCCGCAATGGACGAAAAAGGTTGGAAGCAGTCCAAACTTTCTGAGATAACCGGCCAAAGCACATCCAAAATTTCGGAATACGTGCGAGCTAAGGTGATGCCGAGCGCCGAATCAGCGGTGCAAATTGCACTCGCTCTCGGCGTAAATCCGGAGTGGCTGGTGCTCGGCATTGGAAAACGTGAAAGTCGCGAGCTTTACAGCGACGACTTTGGTTTCACCTCGCCGCCCGATTTTTCCGTGCCCCTGCTCGATACTCGCCTCGCGGCCGGCAGCGGCGTGACGGCGGCTGAGAATGTCATCGGCAACATTAACATGCCCCCGGAGGTCATGGGCGCTCTGCGCCGGGACAACACAAAGGGACTGGTTATGATGCAGGCGGCCGGCGACTCTATGTACCCGACGATCAGTGACCGCTCTTACGTCCTGATCGACACCAATGCGCGTAACCTGGTTGAGGGCATCTATGCCTTCCGGCTGGAGAATGACCTGAAGGTGAAGCGCCTGCGCACTGTCGGCTTGGGCGATATCGAGGTCATCTCCGACAATCCGATCTATCCGCCCGACCGCATCATCGGCTCCGAGCGGCAACACTTCGATATTATCGGCCGCGCCATCTGGAGCGGCACTTTGCTCTAGGCCTCAGAAGGAGGGGGATTATGGGGTTTCGTTTTAGAAAGTCGATTAAGATAGCGCCTGGTGTGCGCATCAATCTCAGTAAGAAGGGGGTCAGCAGCACCAGCATTGGGACCAAAGGTGCCACCGTCAATTTGAATGAGAAAGGAGCTAAGACCACAGTCGGCGTTCCGGGGTCGGGCCTTTCTTACGAGACCAAGAGAACAGGTGGCACTGATTTCAAGGCTCCTGGCTGCATCACTATCTTTGCGCTTTTGGTCGGTGGGGTCTGGCTCGTCAGATCTTGTACCGACGGCGTTTCATCGAGTGCGCCGAGCAATGCCGGCTGGGCGGGTTTGGCAGTCTTTGTTTTTGGGTTGATGGGGTTAGTTTCTATTATTGCTCTGGCTAAGCCGCTCAAGTTCCGGCTTCTGAACACCCGCCTCAAGGCCGGTATAGCTTTGGTGCTTTCGCTGATTCTGGGCTTCATCACAGTTGGTGTTCTGGCGGTTAATGATCCGGGTCAACCGATAGCGAAGACCTCGGCGCCAAGCTCAGTCCAATAGAAGAAGGGCCGGTCGAAAGACCGGCCCTTCCTCATTCCAGCCGATAGTCGAGCCGCTCTTTGCAGCTCGGACGCTCGCACCTGAGTGCATCGCCCAGGTCGGTCAGCGTCATGGCGTTGACCTCGTACCGATCGACCAGCAGGCCGACCTGCTCGACCCTTTCCAGCCCGCACATCGGGCACGACCCCCGGATCGTTGCCTCCCGTGGAAAAGCCCTCAGCAGCATCTGGCCGTCACGCCAACGCTCCTCCAGCGCGGTCACCAGTTCCTCAATCTCATCATCCATCTCGGACACTTTTTGCGCCGTATTCATATTCCCACCTCGCGTATTTGTTCCCATTTTGTTCCAGAAATCAGGGAACGAGTCAAGGTATCAAAAGACCGGAATTAACAGGTTGCACGGGACCGTCGTACACCAACCAACATGTCTTGTAGACGCTGGACTGTGTGCGGATAATTATATATTAATACGCATATATAGGCGAGAGGAAGGCACGAGATGAGACTTGCGCAGCAAGAGCGTATCCGATTTATAGGTGAGAAGCTGGCACGTGACGGTCGCATCAATCGCACTGATCTCACCGAGCGCTACGGCATTCACGTCAATCAGGCGACAAACGATCTGAAACGGTTCATGGACCTTAATCCAAAGGCTATGACCTACAGTGGCCGAGCCAGATGCTACGTCGCTCAAGGCCATACTGTACCCGCAGATCGAATACCCAGCCGCTTGATCTCGATCTCAGATGCAGATTGGGAGATTGCTCTCCGACTGGGAAAAGGCAATGCGTCTGCTGGCATTCGCCGCGCCCTTCGCGCCGCCACAAACGTTGCACAGTAAGAACGTCGCTCTCTAAGCGAGGGTTTTGATACCCACTCACATCTATCTGTATTTATTTATATTTCATTCTGTGCGCCGATTTTGCGTTCTGTGCGCCGCGCGGCACAGTTCGCAAAGGCAAATCAAGCGGGCATCATGCCCACTTCGGCCCGGCACGCGCGCAGGCACCGCTTTTGCCTTTAACCTCTAAGGCCTTACAGATAAGGGCCTAAGACGGCCCTCAGACCGATCCTAAGCGCCGCCTAAGGTCCTGCCGCGCTCAAACCGCTCAAACCGCCCCCAAGAGCCGATATCGGCCCGTTTAGTGTCTAAAACCGCATTCACTATAGACACAGCCCCCGGCCGCGCACAAAAAGCCACGCCATACGGAAACCCTGAGTTTTCAAGGGTTCATCCCACGATATCCCGCCCAATCCCGGACTATCCCACCCCAAATGGGTACTCTAAACAGTCTTGTCCCCTTACATCGGCCCACCCCGGCAAACGCGACGACCTGATCGCACTGATGACGCAGAGCGTCGACGCCATGCCCGGTTGTCTCAGCTATGTGGTGGCCAAAGACCCGAACGACGCAGACAAGCTGTGGGTTACCGAGGTCTGGGACAGCGCCGAAAGCCACAAGGCGTCGCTGCATATCCCGACCGTAGCCGAGACGATCAAACAGGCCATGCCGCTGATCGCTTCCTTTGGCGAGCATGTGGTGACGGAGCCCATCGGGCGTTATGGGATTTAGCCTTCATAACACTTCCAACATCTGTTAAGTTAGAAGCATGTCGCGCATCGAAACCCCGAAAGAGATCGAGCAACATCTTCGCACCGGCGAAGTGGAAAATCTCGATTCCGATTATCTGGTCTGGAAAGATCAAAAAATTCGACGTGCACTGGAACAATCTTCGGACCGTTCTCAAATGATCCCAGCCGATGACGTGTGGAAAGACCTTGGGCAGTGAACATTGCGTTCACGCCGGAGGCGCTAGCTGACCTCCGCGCCATTTACAAGACCATCTCCGACGACAATGAGCGGGCTGCGGCCAATGTAATCGCGCGCATCCGTCAGACCATCATGATATTCGAACGCTTCCCGCTGCTTGGCCGTCCCGGTCGCGTAGCCGATACACGGGAGTTCGCCATACCCGGCCTGTCCTATACCATCGTCTACCGGAGACCGAACTGGACATTCTGACCGTCATTCATCAGCGGCGGACCTTCCCTCGGGAAGGATAGAGACTGGATCAGATGACCTGTAAGCCGGGTTCTGTTCGGGGCTTGCGCCCTCTGGCGATCATTCATCTTGGCGACGGATTGCTCAGCCGCTCATGCAACCAACCCGAACGTGCTGGGGCGGTAATGCCCTGTCGGAGAACCGACGCGCCGTTCCTATTCGGTTTTGCTTCGGGCGGGGCTTGCCGTGCCGCTTCCGTTGCCGGTCGCGCGGTGCGCTCTTACCGCACCGTTTCACCCTTACCCGGCTTACGCCGGGCGGTCTGTTTTCTGTGGCGCTATCCCTAAGGTCACCCTTGGCGGGCGTTACCCGCCGCCCTATTACCGTGAAGCCCGGACTTTCCTCAAGCCTCCGAAGAGGTCCTGCGATCGCCCGGTCATCTGATCCACGCGCCTTGTGCGGGAAAGCGGGGCCCAAATCAAGCTTTCTTCGCCGTCAGCTTCAATCCGGCGGCCAGCGCCACACCGGCCCAGCCCAGCATGACCAGCACGCCGCCGGTCGGCGCCAGATTGGGCAGAAGCCCCTGCCCGCGCATCACCCGCGAACAGATGTCGGCGGCAAAGACCCCGCTGCCGACCATCAGCAACAACATGACGTTGAGCCGCATCCTTGGCCCCATGAAACCCGAATGGATCAGGCCGATAGCCGTCGCCGCGTGAAACATCAGGAACATGCCCGCCGAGGTCAGGCGCGGATCGGCATGGCTGCCCGCCGCCAGCAGAATGACGCCGATCAGGCCCCACAGGCCCGACAGCAACAGAAAGACATAGTCCCATTTTTGGTAAGTCATCTACCCCTCCAGAAGCGTGATATGCCGCAGCAAGGCCATCAGGCGCACCCGCGTCAAGGCATCGGCCTTTCCGTCAATGCGCGTCTGCACCCAATGGCGCTGAAAGGCGGTGACGATGGCTTTCGTTTCCGCGTCATAGGGCCCGCCCGGCAGGATGTCGTAGCCCAGCTTGCCCAACGCCCCCTGAAGCGCAAACACGCCCGGCCCGGCATCGCCGATATCGAGCGGCGGCCCCATGACGCCCTCAGGCGGCAAAGGCGGCTCGACCCAAAGCCCATGCCCGGCCTCGGCCAGCGCCTGCCACGGGAAGCGCTCGCCGGGGTCTTCCTTGCGCGCCGGCGCGACGTCGGAATGGCCAAGGATACGATGATCCGGAATCTCCCAGCGTCCGCGGATGCCGTCAAGCAGGCCGATCACCGCGTCGATCTGCGCCTGCGGGAAGTCCTGATAGCCGAACGCGTGGCCGGGATTGACGATCTCGATGCCGATAGAGGCGCTGTTGATGTCGCGCTCGCCCTTCCACACCGACACCCCTGCGTGCCAGGCGCGGCGCTCCTCATCGACCAGTTGCCACACCGTGCCGTCTTCGCCGACGCAGTAATGGGCGGAAACCTCGGCGGCCGGGTCGCACAGGCGGTCGAGCGCGGCCTGAGCCGTCTCCATGCCCGTATAGTGCAGGACGACCATGTCGGGCACGGACTTGCGGGCGTTGAAATTGGGGGAAGGCAGCGAAATCATCGGCAAATCCGCAAACAAAAACCCCGGCTTGATAGGCCGGGGTTACAAATCCTTCAAGGCTTAAAAGCCTGCTACACTTCCCTAATACACTTCCCAGGTCGAGCCGTTCTTGCGCGCTTCCAGCACGCCGTCCTCGCGCTTGGGCTTAGCGCGGTTGACCGTGACGCGGATCGGCTTGCGCGTAAACAGCGCCGTCAGGGCCATCAGCCCAACGCCTATGGCGGCCAAAGCCGCCAGAATGCCGGCGAAGATCACCGCCAGCACGACGCCGGCCAGCGAGATCAGACCGACGAGGGTCATCATGATAATGTGCTTGAGTCTGGCCATGGCGTTCCTCCGACGCACCTGCGCCCATGGATGGGGTCGCTTGAAACTTCCGAAAACGGACATCAGATCGCTCATGGCTTACAAAACCTCACTACGCGCCATGCAGGATGGGTGATGACCTGCACTGCACCACAGCAGATTGGCACGATTAAGGCCTGCGTCAACCACCGGGCGGGGCGTTAACTTAACTTTTTTATGACTTGTTAAGAGAGACATCGATTTCAAAGCCGTTCTCAAGACTTGGCAGCGCCCTATTGCAACGCACGCTCGCGCAAAATCTGCGAGTAGGCTTCGTTGATACGCGCCGCCTTATGCGTGAAAATCCCCACATATTCAGACGGCAGGCCGCGCGCCATGATGCGGTCGGGGTGGACATCGCCCAGCGCCTTGTTGCGCGCGATGCGGATTTCATGATCGGCCACGCCCGGATGGATGCCCAGAATGTGATAGGGATCGTCGGCGTCGGGCCCCGCATAGTCGGCGCGGATGCGGCGATAGGTCGCGGGGCTGATCTCGAACAAATCGGCCACGGTTTCCAGATAGGCCTCTTCGCGATCGGTCAGGTGCCCGTCGGACACGGCGATATGGAACAGGCCTTCCAGCACGTCCTCAAGGATGCGCGGGCACTGCGAATAGCGCTTGGCGAGGCGACGGGCATAGGATTCGAAGCCGAGGCTGGTCTGACGCGCCAGATCGTACAGGCGGCGGATATTGTCATAGGCCCCGCGCTCAGGCTGAAAAACGTCGAAAAAGGCTTGTTCTTCCGTCTCATCGACCAAACCATCTGCCATGGCCAGCTTGGCCCCCAGCGCCGTTACCGCCGTGGCGAAGGCCGGGTCGCGGCCGGGCTGCCCCTTTGGGCAATCGGTGCAATCGGCCGGGTCGAAGGCGTGAGCGGCTTTATGCGCGAGGTTTTTCCAGAAACTCATAGGTCTTTATCCTACCCGGCACTCTAGTCGATATTACGGCGCAAAACCCATTAAGTTTCTGTAAGAGGCGTTTTTTATGTGCGCTGCGGCGTGCGGTTCGCATTTTCTTATCGCGCATTCGCTTCCAAAAACCGCTTCACACTTTTTGGAATGCGCTTAAAAGACGTTAAAACGCGATTTCGCCCCAATTTGTCAGCAATAGAGGGGCGCATGAGTTTCGATACGAGGATAGCGGCGTCCATGAAAGCGACGATTTCGGCCAAGGTTTTAAGCAGTGCAGTGGCTCTGGTTCTGGCGGGTTCCGCCCTCGCCCAAACGGACGACGGCCCCATCGCCACCAATGTCACCGGCATCAAGGAACAGGTTATCCGCACCCCGGTCATCGCCGATGCCCCGGCCGACGACTTCAACCGCGTCGCGTGGTGCCACGGCATCCTTTCCGGCCATATGGACCTGGCCGAGCGCATCTCCGACGTCGAGCCCCTGAGCCAGGATATGGAAAAGATCGGCGCCTCCTACCTGCGCGCCTACGAAGCCGCCCTGACCCTGTCGAAGAAGGGCGAAGCGCCCGAAGGCCGCAAGAGCGCCGAAGCCGCCCGCGAAAAAGGCTTCAACGGCTGGGAAGAGGCGCGCAAGGCCCCCAAGGGGCAGGCCGCCGGGGCCTATGTCAACTGGTCCCTGCCCGGCGATTGCGAGCGCGCGGCCAAGACGCTGTCGGGCCATCCCGACATCTTCAAGGAAATGCAGACCAAGGAAGAGGCGAAGATCATCGCCGAGGCGATGAAGCCGTCCAGCGAGCGTCAGACGCTCGACGTGTTCACGCCGAAGAAGGTCAACGCCACAACCGCGCCTGAAGACGCGGACGCCGCCATCGGCTCGTCGCGCACCACGGGTAAGACCGGTACGGGCAAGGAGAGCGGCAACTGGGCCACCGGCCTGATGGGCAAGCTCGGCTGGGGCAAGAAGGACGGGGAATAGGGCTTAAGCCTTTATTATCCACGCCGGGCGATGGTGGCGTCATGACTGTCTGGCTGTTCGCCCTCGCCTATCTGGCCCTGATCAATCTTATTACGTTTCAGGTATGGGCCGCCGATAAGCGCCGCGCCATCTGTCGCGAGCGCCGTGTGCCGGCGGACCGGCTTCTGCTGATGTGCGCGCTGGGGGGCTGGCCCGCCGCCCTGCTGGCCACGCGCCTGTTCCGCCACAAGAGCGCCAAACGCAGCTTCGGACGCAAGTTCGGCTGGGTCATGGCGGCTCAGGCCACGGCGGTGGTGGCCACGATCATCGTTTTTAAAGCGCTTTAGGTATCCGTCTGGACGTCGTCCCAGCCGTCGCCCTCATAGCCGATCAGCCAGTTGAGCGCGTGGTGGCGTTCCTGAACCACGCCGGGCAGCGGCCCCTCGGCCCCTTCGCGCACGGCCCAGTGGATGCGGTAGATCAGGTCGGCCTCATCGAGAATTTCCCCCACGTCGCGATGGCCGATGCGGCTGAGGTCGTCGTGCGCGAACGCCTGCCAGTAGTCGAGGATGTCCTGTGCGTTGATGTCTTCGGACGGGAACCATAGCTCGTCGATCAGACCCAGTGCCCACATCAGCGGCACGATGGCCTCCGTGCGCCACGAAAAGCGGATGGCGTCGACCTCCGAGACTGCATCCCCTTGCAGGCATTCGCGTTCCTGCGGCGTCAGGTGCGCATCGAGCTTCCAGCGCCCCACAAACGGCAGGACCGGACCCGCCCGCCCCAGAAACGCCGCCTGCGCCACCGCCGTCAGGCACAGGATGCGATGTACGATCTCTTCGCCGGAGCGGATCGTCACCTCCGCCGCCTCTTCGATCTCCGGCAGGCTGTCGAGGACCGGCAGGCCCTTTGCCCTGAGCAACCGGATCGAGTTCTGCTTGCGGATTTGGGCTTCATTAGTCGAATTTGGCGTCAAATCGGGTCTTCCAGTGAACGGGCCAGTTTCGAGAACAGCTTAGGCCCGGTCGGCGTCATATACCAGCAATCCTCAAGCCGTACGCCGAATTCTCCGGGGATATAGAGGCCCGGCTCGTCCGAAAAGCACATGCCGGGCGCCAGCGGCGTGGCGTCGCTGCCGACCAGATAGGGCGCTTCGTGCCCATCCATGCCGATGCCATGACCGGCGCGGTGCGACAGGCCCGGCAGGGTATAGCCCGGTCCCCACCCTTCCTTGTCGTAGAAGGCGCGCACCGCTTCATCGAGTTTGGCCACCGGCACGCCGACCTTCGCGCTTTCCAGCACGATGTCCTGCCCCTTGCGCACCGTCTCCCAGACCTTGCGCTGTTTCCGGGTCGGCTCACCATAGACCCAGGTTCGGGTGAGGTCGGACTCGTAGTCGAGCACGCTCGCCCCGCAATCCATCAGGATCACCGAGCCTTCGCGCACGGTCTGCGGCGTCCTGGTGCCGTGCGGATAGGCGCTGGCCTCGTTGAGCAAGGTCAGCGCGAATTCCGGCGCGCCGCCCATGGCGCGGGTGGCGTCGTTCATCAGCGCAGCAATGTTGCCCGACGACATGCCGGCCTTGATGTTGGCGTGGACGTGGCGCAGCGCCGCCAGCGTGATGTCGTTGGCCACCTGCATCAGGGCCAGCTCGGCCGGCGACTTGAGACGGCGGCAGGCATCGACCAGCGCCTCACCCGACACCACGTCGAAGCGGCCCAGCTTTTTCAGCCCGTCGATAATGAAGTAGCGCGTGGTCCCTTCGACGGCGAGTTTGCCGGACATTCCGCGATCTTTGAGCGCCCCGGCGATCAGGGCGTAAGGGCTTTCGTGCTCGTGCCAGGTGCGGACGTCGGCGGGGACTTCCAGCGTCTCACGCGCCCGCGATTCCTCGAAATAGGGGGTGACGACGACAGTTTCGCCCTTCGTCGGGATCAGGGCGGCGGTGACGCGCTCGGACCGCCCCCAGCGCAGGCCGGTGAAATAGGTCAGCGAGGTGCCGCCTTCGACCAGCAGCCCGGCGATGTTCTGACGCTGCATCAGGTCCTGCAGCCTGGCGATGCGCGCCTGACGCTCGGCGACTGTGATGGGTTCGGCGGCCGCGGCGAGATTGGGCAGGGTCTGGGCGATCGCACCCGATGCCATCATGAGGCCTGAGGCCGCCGCCCCGCTGAAAAACGCTCTCCTGGACAGCATGTCCCCGCTCCGCCGCTACAATCGTATACGATCTAGCGTGCGTTTACGGAGATTGGCAAGCGCCCAATGCGCTTTTGATCCACAACGAATCCTGTCAACTTAAAGTTATGTTTGAAGATATCCAGAACCGCGGCTTTCAGGTCGAATTTCATGCCCATGCCAAGGCGATATTAGGGACCGATTTCCCTCAGGCCATAGCCGAGCTTGAAGCAGTTCTCAGCACGCTTTCTATCCCGATTGAGGAAATTATCGGGAGTGGTGGAGGTGAGGCAAAGGGCACTCAGCGTCTGCGTCGTGCCTTGGCCTTAAGCCATTGGCAAAAGGTCAATTTTACGATTGAGAAATCCATTAACGGCATCAAACGCGAGTCTATTTCCCACGAAGTCGATCATGTCCGAGACTTTGAGAACGGCACAATTGCGCTCGAAATCGAGTGGAACAACAAAGACCCGTTCTTCGACCGTGACTTCGAAAACTTCAAACGCCTGCACGCCGAAGGGGCTATCAGCGTTGGCATCATCGTTACCCGTGGTGAAATCCTGCAAAACAGCCTGTTCGATCTGGTTCGACGCTATGCGCAGGATAAGGCCTTGACCTCGGTCGAAGACCTCCGCGCCATCGGCCTGAACCCGACACGGCCGCAGCAGGCGGATCTGGCGCGAAGAATGCAGAACGGTACTGGCTTTGAAGAAGCGTGGGCGCGCAACTTTGTCCAGAGCAAATATGGGGCCGCGACCACCCATTGGCGCAAGTTGGAGGACCGCGTTCATCGCGGCGTCGGCAATCCCTGTCCGTTGCTGCTGATTGGACTTCCAGCCTCAGTGGTCACTTTTGGGGAAAATCTGGATACCGCTGCCATCGCAGAAGGTGACGAAACGGAAATCTGATTACTCTGCCGCAACGGCTTTGGTAGCCGCGCTATTGTGCGCATAGGTATCCCACGTAGGCGCATAGCTGTCGTCAGCCTGATTGCCCCACACCGTCCAGCCGGGGCGTGTCCCGCGCGAAAACATCTCCAGCCGTGGACCGGGGCTGCACGCTTCTATCAGTTCATACTGTTCATCCGGCTTGCGGCTATGCTCACGCTTACGCGTACCGATATAGTTGACCTGAGTACGTCCCGGTTGCAGCGTGCGCGCGTTCTTACCGCGCACACCGAACAAGATGATTTCGGTCACGTTGCGGAAATAAAAGCCTACGCCGCGACCGTCAGAACCGCCATCCTTACGTATCTTATGCCAGATGAGGTTCGACTTATACTCAAACCCCCACGCCTTCATTACCTCCAGACCATCGGGCAAGAGCGCATTGGGTACCCACAAGTAAAGGTGAGCCGTCGGCGCCAGCACCTGCGCCACGGGTAAGGCGCAGATCTCCGGTAGGGTCATGGTGCCATAACGGTTAAGTCGCTTGTGTTCGGGCGCAACCTTGCCGGTACGATTGACAAACTGCCAAGGCGGGTCCGCCAAAATAGTGGCGTACTTCGTCTTTCCGGCAGCGGCCAGAAAATCCTCAGCAGCGGAAGGTTCCAACGGACAGACCTCATATAAACGAATCGCGTCGGCTTGTTCGCGATTTATTCTGACAGTAATGGAAGGCCGCAGCGTTTATCAAGGCACATAGTTTAGGATCGGCGACAACCACCGCTCGGCTTCATCGACAGTCCAGCCCTTGCGGCGGGCATAGTCCGCGACCTGATCCTTCTCGATCTTGCCGACGCCGAAATAGTGGGACTTCGGATGCGCAAAGTACAGGCCCGACACCGAGGCCGGGGGCGTCATGGCGAGGCTCTCGGTCAGTTCCATTCCCGTGCGGTCGCGCGCGTCGAGCAGGTCGAACAGCGTCCATTTTTCCGTGTGATCGGGCTGGGCCGGATAGCCCGGCGCGGGGCGGATACCCTTATACTGCTCATTGATCAGGCCCTGCACGTCGAGGTCTTCGTCAGCCGCATAGCCCCACAGTTCACGGCGCACCTTTTTGTGCAGCGCCTCGGCAAAGGCTTCCGCCAGACGATCGGCCAGAGCGGTCGCCAGGATGGCGTTATAGTCGTCGCCCGCCGCCTTGAACTTCGCCGCGATCTCCATTTCGCCATGCCCGGCGGTGACGGCGAAGCCGCCGATCCAGTCCGGCGTGCCTTTGGGTGCGATGAAGTCGCTGAGGGCGGTGTTCGACTGGTCTTCGCGGGTCTTCTTCATCTGCTGGCGCAGGGTGTGGAAGGTGGCGATGACTTCGGAGCGCCTCTCGTCGGCATAAACCTCTATATCGTCGTCTTCGGTGGCGTTGGCCGGCCAGAAGCCGACCACGCCGCGCGCCTCGAACCACTTTTCCTCAAGGATCTTGGCCAGCATCTCACGCGCATCGGCATAGAGGGCCGTGGCCGCCTCCCCGACGATCTCGTCTTCCAGAATGTCCGGGAAGCGCCCGGCCAGTTCCCACGTCGCAAAGAAGGGCGTCCAGTCGATATGGTCGGCCAGATCGTGCAGGTCATAGGGCGAGAAGGTCCGCAGTCCCAGAAACGACGGCGCGACGGGCTTTTCGGCGGCAAAGTCGATGACGAACTTCTTTGCGCGCGCCTCTTCGAGGTCCGAGCGCGGCTTGGTGTCGCCCTTGCCATAGGCGACGCGCACCTTTTCGTAGTCGGCGCGGATGTCGGCGACGAACTGCGCCTTATCGGTCTCGGACAGCAGTTGCGACACCACGCCCACGGCGCGCGACGCATCGAGCACATAGACGACCTGATCATTGGTGTAGCCGGGCTCGATCTTCACCGCCGTGTGCGTTTTGGAGGTGGTCGCCCCACCGATCAGCAGCGGCACCTTGAAGCCCTTGCGCTGCATTTCGCGCGCCACGAAGACCATCTCGTCCAGCGACGGCGTGATCAGACCCGACAGGCCGATCATGTCGACGCCGTGCGCCCTGGCCTCGTCCAGAATGCGGTCGGCCGGCACCATGACGCCGAGGTCGATCACCTCGTAATTATTGCACTGAAGCACGACGCCGACGATATTCTTGCCGATGTCGTGGACGTCGCCCTTGACCGTGGCCATCAGGATCTTGCCCGCCGCCTGATAGGTGCCGCCGGCCGCCACATGGGCTTCCTTTTCGGCCTCCATATAGGGCATCAGCCAGGCCACGGCCTGTTTCATCACGCGGGCGGACTTCACCACCTGCGGCAGGAACATCTTGCCCGCACCGAACAGGTCGCCGACGACGTTCATCCCGGCCATCAGCGGCCCTTCGATGACGTGCAGCGGGCGCTCGGCCTGAAGGCGCGCTTCTTCGGTGTCCTGATCGATAAATTCGGTGATGCCGTGAACCAGGGCGTGCTTCAGCCGCTCTTCGACCGTACCTTCGCGCCAGGCCAGGGTCTTGGCCTCGACCTGCCCCTTTTCGCCCTTGTACTTCGGCGCCAGATCGACCAGCCATTCGGTGTTGGACACATTATGGCGCTGAGGCCGGTTGAGGATCACATCCTCGACCGCCTGACGCAGTTCGGGGTCGATATCGTCATAGACCGGCAGGTCGCCGGCATTGACGATGCCCATGTCCATGCCCGCCTTGATGGCATGGTAGAGAAACACCGAGTGGATGGCGCGGCGCACCGGCTCGTTGCCGCGGAACGAGAAAGAGACGTTCGACACGCCGCCCGACACCCGCGCGAACGGCAGGGTCTGCTTGATGGCGCGCGTCCCCTCGATGAAGTCGACGGCGTAGTTGTCGTGTTCCTCGATTCCCGTCGCCACGGCGAAGATATTGGGGTCGAAGATGATGTCTTCGGGCGGGAAACCGACCTCGTTGACCAGAATATGATAGGCGCGGGTGCAGATTTCGACCTTGCGCGCCGCCGTATCGGCCTGGCCTACCTCGTCGAAGGCCATAACCACCACGGCCGCGCCGTATTTGAGGCATTCGCGGGCGTGGTGACGGAAAATGTCCTCGCCTTCCTTCATCGAGATGGAGTTGACGATGGCCTTGCCCTGCACGCACTTCAGGCCCGCCTCGATCACCTCCCACTTCGATGAGTCGATCATCACCGGCACGCGGGCGATATCGGGCTCGGCCGCCAGCAGGTTGAGGAAGGTCGTCATGGCCTTCACCGCGTCGAGCAGGCCTTCGTCCATATTGATGTCAATGACCTGCGCCCCGGCCTCGACCTGCTGACGCGCCACGTCGAGCGCGGCGGTGTAATTGCCTTCGACGATCAGCTTACGGAACTTCGCCGAGCCCGTGACATTGGTGCGTTCGCCGATATTGATGAAGGTGGGAGTCATGCTGGTCATGCGCGTTTAATCGTCTTTTACCGTCGTAATATCAAGGGCCGAAACGCTGTCCGCCAGACGCCGGATGGCGGGTTCGAGCAGACCGGCGGCGTGGACGCGCACCAACGGCGTGTCGAGCCAGCGGGCCTGCGCCAGCCAGCTTAAAACATGCAGCAACAGTTCATTGGGCGTCGAGGCATGGACGGCAGCGTTCAACTGATCCCAGTCGGGCGGATCGGGCACGTTCGGCGCGGCGGCGGCAAAGGCGGCGTCGGTCAGGTGGTATTCGCTGAGGACCAGAGTCAGTTCGTCGTAAAACGGCTGATCAACACGCAGTTCGTCAGGCGTGACGTCTTTCAGCACATCGGCGGCCATCCGCAGGCGCGCGGCCCAGTCGCGCAAGTCATTCGGGCTCATGCCAGCACCGTCGCAATATGGCGCACCGTGGCGATCCATTCGTCGTAATTGGCTTCCTGATACAGTTCATCGATCTCGGAATCGGCGGCGCAGATGCGCGTCAAAGCCTTGACCGCCAGCGCGCTCAGATCGTCCGGCACCGGCCCCAGATCGTCGATGATCATGTGATAGTCCTGCGCGGAAATCTCGCTCTTGCCCAAGGCGACGCTGAGGAAGGCCGCGGCGGCATAGACCCGCGCCCCTTCGGTCAGCCCGAGATAGTCAGTGGTCTGGAGCGCTTCGGCGAAGACGCCGCGCACGCGCTCCCACGACGGACCTTCTTCGAGGTCGATCATGAAGTCGGTCGCGTCGTCATTGTCGAAGGGACCATTGCCCCAGGTAGTCATAGCAGCATTCCTTTTAACCCCCTCTCCCTGCTTGCGGGGAGAGGGTTGGGGTGAGGGGCGTGACAGAAAGACCGAAGGCGCGGCAGCTTTGCAGGCCCCTCATCCGACTTTCGCTACGCGCAAGACACCTTCTCCCCGTAAACGGGGAGAAGGGCGTTACTTCCCGGCCCGCTTCACGGCGATATCGACCTGACCGCGCAGGAAATCGACAAAGCCGATGCCCTGCGCCGCCAGCGCTTTGGGATAAAGCGACGAGGCGGTCATACCCGGCAGGGTGTTGGTCTCGATAAACACTGGGCCCCTATCGGATACGATGAAGTCCGACCGCGTATAGCCCCGGCACGACAGGGCCTTGTGCGCGGCGATGGCCAGCCGCTGAATCTCCGCCATCACCTCAGGCGCAAAGCGCGCGGGGCAGATTTCCTGCGTCTTGTTGGACAGATATTTGGAGTGATAATCAAAGGCCCCGCGGTCGGGGATGATCTCGATCGGCGGCAGGGCGATCAGCGTCCCGTCGGCCTGCTCCAGGACGGCACAGGTGGCTTCGGCGCCCGTCACGAAGGGCTCGATCAGATAGTCCATCGTCTTCGCCGCCTCTCGAACAGCCACAAGATCGTTGGTCGAGTTGACGAAGATCAGGCCGAAGCTCGACCCGTCCTGCGCCGGCTTGGCGACCAGCTTGCCATGTTCGGCAAAGGCGTCGTCGATATCGGCCAGAGCGATATTGGACGGCGAGCGCACGCCCGCGCAGGCGGCGAACTTTTTGGCCGACACCTTGTCGAAAGCCAGATGCGAGGCTGCCGAGCCCGAACCAGTGAAGGGCACGCCGCGCGCCTCGCACTTGACCTGAAACTCGCCGTTTTCGGCGATGCCGCCGTGCAGACCCAGCACCAGCACGCGGTCTTCAGCAGCCGCCTTGTCCAGCGCGTCGTCGATGGTGCCCAGATCGTAGCCGTCGGCCTGGAACGGCACTTCGAACGGACGCTGATGTCCGAGCAGCGCCAGGGACGAGGCCTGATAGACATGATTGTCCTCATCCCAGTACCACAGGTCGGCTTCGGGCAGGGCCTTGTGCAGGGACTGGGTGGTGGCGACGGCCACCAGACGCTCGCGGCTCAGGCCGCCGAAAAGAATTGTCAGGCGCATCAGGAAGTTCCGGAAGGAGGTCTCCCCCTCCTATAGGGCACCCGACAAAGCCGTGCCAAGTCATTTTGCGGGGATGGCCGCCACGACCTCGATTTCCACCAGATAGCCTGAGGCGACCAGACCGGCCACCTGCACCGTGGCGCGCGACGGCTTGTTCGGCTGAGCCTCGGTGCCGAAATATCGGGTGTAGGCCTTCATCATGCCGCCGAAGTCCATCTTGCCGTCCAGCTTCGGATCGCCGACCAGATAGACCTTCATATTGACCACGTCGCCCAGCGTTGCGCCTTCCTGTTTCAGCGCCGCCTCGATCTTCTTCAATACGCTGTCGGTCTGGACCTCGGTATTGCCGTAGCTCTCGATCGAGCCCTTGGGCGCATTGGCATCGGCAACGTCGGGCAGCAGGCCGGACAGGTAGATGGTCCTGTAACCCGCAGGCACCGTCACGGCCTGAGCAATGGGGAAGCTGCCGGCATAGGTGCGGGTAACGGCCAAGGCCTCAGATTGGCGTTCCGACTTGCGCTCGGCTTCCTTCGATGCCGTGGTGATATGCAGGCCGTCCTCCGGCCCGTCATAGATGATGCAGCCGGACAGGCCGAACGACAGAACCGCCAGAGACGAGAGAATCAGGGCGCGGGACATGAGCATTTCCTTTATGAATCACGCTGTTTTGGATTTCTGGCGGTCGGCGATCATGGTGACAACCCGGTGCGCCGAACAGAAGGCCCCCTGCTGCCACGAACTCACATGGCTCAGATGGTCGCCGGCAAAGTAGATCGGACCGTCGGGTTGCGATAGCAGATTATAGGCATCGGGCTCGTCTTCGCTGATGAAGCTGGCCAGCCCTTGCGAATAAGGGATTTCGCTCCAGTTGACGATGGCGGGCGTCTTCATGCGCGCCCCCTGCCCCGGATGCAGCCGGTCGATGGTTTCGCGCGCATAGGCGATCTGTTCCGGCAAGCTCCGCTCACCCATGCGCCCGTTGAAAGCATAGCCAGCGACGATGATGCCTTCCGGTGCGTGGAAACGATCGGACGGATACCAGGTGGCGAAGGTGTCGCGGTCGGTGAAGCTCAAACCGCCATAGATCTGGTCGTTCTGCTCCCAGAAACGCGGGCTCTGAAAGGCGATCTTGTAACCGCCGATGGCCTTGCCGCCGATCTTCTGGATCGCCGCCTTTACCGGTTTGGCAAAGTCGCCGTCGATTTTGGCCAGAACCGGCGGCGGCACGGTGCAGATGACGTAATCCGCCGTCAGCACCTCCGCCTTGCCTGTCGTCTTGTCGAGATAGAATATCTCCGCGCCCTTTTTGCTGCGACGGATGCGCTTGACCTCGCAGCCCTTGCGGATGACGCCCGGCAACTTCGCTTCGAAGGCCATGGGGATGCGGTCCATACCGCCCACCGGCTGCTGCATGGTGGCCTGAAAATCGGCGATGTCGGCAAAACAGGAGACGGCCTGCACGAAGGGATCGCTGACAACGCCCAGCGGCAAAGGCGTGCGGAACTTCGGTGACTGCGTCCCCGCGGCCGGGTCGACGTCGTAACCGCAGGCGTCGGTGCCCGTATAGGTCAGTTTTTCGGTCAGGTGCCCCCATTGGGCCAGCCCGGCCATCATGCGGTCGCGATCGGCGCCGGTGAACACATCATCGAGCGCGCCCTTATTGGCGACCTTGGCCAGCAGTTCGGCCATGTGGCCGCGATAGTCGAAACTGGCCTGACGCATTTCGATGCATTTGCCGCCGTTAAGCCGGTCGGCCTGAATGCGCGCCCGCGCCGTCCAGTTGATCTCGGCCTCCATCGCCACACCCAGCTCGCGGCAATAGCCCAGCGTCGCCTGATGGTGGGCGGGGATGCGCGCGGGCCCGGCGTTGAAATACTGCCCTTCATCGAAGGCGCAGACCTGTTGCGTACCATTGAGATAGTCGATCTTCGTGCCCTTGCGCACCGTCCAGTTTCGCCCGCCCACCCGGTCGCGGGCCTCAAGGATCGTGCAGGCATAGCCCGCCTTGCGCAGTTCGTAGGCGGCGGCCAGACCGGCGGGGCCTGCGCCGATAATGGCGACCTTTACCCCTTGCCCCGAACCGGGTTGAAGGTCGGGCATCCCGGCCCAGGCCTCATCACCGCTGAGCCCCAGAGCGTGCAGGGCGGCGTATCCGCCGGCAAAGCCCGCCACCGCGCCGAAGCGCATCAGAATATCGCGTCGTGTCGTCACGTCAGCCCCCGCTTCGTTGCAGCAGAAACCGAACGCTAACGCAGGTGCGAAAACTTGTCGAGCAGCGTTAAATTAATTATCCGTAGGCCACCCAGCCGCACCCGTACAGGCCCTTGAACAGCAGCTCGATGCCGGTAAAGCCTGCCTCGCGCAGCAGGGACTCGTCGCGTTCCGGACCGACCGTGTTCAGCCCGGTGCGCACCCGCTCATGCGCTTATTTCAGCACTTGAGAGTCCAACTGGCTGCCGCGGGCAAAGCGCAGATAGCGGTCGCGTCTCCAGACCGCCCCCGCCGCCCAGCACCAGCACGGCCTTCGGGTCGGCCTCGGCAATCAGTTGCGCCATGATGCGGTGCAGGCCGTCGAAACCCGGCACGATCTTCTTCGGGCGCTCGGCATAGGTCCGGGCATGCTCCGGGTCTTTGAAGGTCCGCCATTGCTTCCGTCATTACAACCTCAATTCAGTTCGAACGGTTCAAGGCCGGCCAGACGCAGGGCGCGCGGGCGCTCCGGCGGGACGCGCGGCGCGAAACCGCGCACCTCATCGGCGACGTGTCTGATATGGTCAGGCGTCGTGCCGCAGCAGCCGCCGAGGATATTGACCAGCCCGTCCTTGGCCCATTCGTGCAGTTCGTGCGCGGTTTCGTGCGGCTGCTCGTCATACTGCCCCATCGCGTTGGGCAAACCGGCATTGGGATAGGCGGCGACCAGCGTATCGGCCACGCGCGCCAGTTCGGCGATGTGCGGGCGCATCAGGTCGGCCCCCAGCGCGCAGTTGAAGCCGATGGCGAACGGTTTGACGTGCTTGACAGAGTTCCAGAAGGCTTCGGCGGTCTGGCCCGACAGCGTGCGGCCCGAACGATCGGTAATGGTGCCCGAAATCCAGATCGGCAGCTTTTCCAGCCCTTCGTCCTCCAGGTCCATGATGGCCTTCAACGCCGCCTTGCAGTTCAGCGTGTCGGTGATGGTTTCGATAAGGTAGAGGTCCACGCCGCCTTCATTGAGCGCCTTGATCTGCTGGCGATAGGCCGCATAGACCTGATCGAAGGTGACGAGACGCGCGCCTGGATCGTTCACGTCCGAAGACATGGACAGCATCTTGTTCAGCGGCCCGATAGAGCCCGCCACAAAGCGTGGCTTTTCCGGTTCTTTCGCCGTCCACTCATCGGCGGCGGCGCGGCCCAGCTTTGCGCCCTCAAAATTGATGTCCCAGCAGGCCTGCGCATCGAGGTGGTAGTCGTCCATGGCGATGGTCGTCGCCGAGAAGGTGTTGGTCTCGGAGATGTCGGCGCCCGCCGCATAGTACTGATTATGCAGGTCGGTGATGATGTCCGGACGCGTCAGGCACAGGATGTCGTTATTGCCCTTCATCTGACCGACATGGTCCTTGAAGCGGTCGCCGCGGAAGTCCTGTTCGTCGAGGCCACGGCGCTGGATCATCACGCCCCACGACCCATCGAGGATCAGGATGCGCGCCTTCGCGGCGGCTTTCAGTGTGTCGATGCGTTCCTGACGGGTCATGGGGCGAGTCCTTTTAGTTTGCTGCGTCACTGCGTTCCGCAGCAGGCCACGACCCGTCGAGGATCAGGATGCGCGCCTTCGCGGCGGCTTTTAGTGTGTCGATACGTTCCTGACGGGTCATATTTGTCTCCCTCCTCCCTTGCAAGCCCTTGGGCGGAGCGGGGGAGGTGGCTGCGAGTGAAACGAGCAGACGGATAGGGCTTTGTGTGTTTGCCCCCTCCACCACTTCGTGGTTCCCCTCCCCCGTATCGCTAAGCTCACAGGGGAGGATGTAGGGTGTGATATGGGTTTGGCGTGGGAACCCGGCAAGTTGTTTGGTACGGGCTCAGGCGGCGGGGGTTTGTCGATCCCTTAGCCCCAGAACGCGGCAGATGGAATAGACCAGTTCCGCGCGGTTGAGCGTATAAAAGTGGAAATTGGTCACGCCTTCGCGCTCCAGCCCCAGCACCTGCTCGACCGCCACGGCCGAGGCCAGCAGCTTGCGCGTCTCGGCGTCGTTGTCGAGGCCAGCAAACAGCTCCTCCAGCCAGTCGGGCACCATCGCTTCGCAGGCCGCCGCCATCTTGCGCAGGCCCTTGAAATTGGTCACCGGCATGATGCCCGGCATCAGGTCGATCTTGATGTCGGCGTCGGCCACGGCGTCGCGGAAACGCAGGAAGGTTTCCGGCTCGAAGAAGAACTGGCTGATGCCGCGTGTCGCGCCCGCATCGACCTTCTGACGCAGGACGTCGAGGTCGAAGGCCACAGATGGCGATTGCGGGTGCTTTTCCGGATAGACGCCGACGCTGACCTCGAAGTCGCCGATGCGGCGGATGGCGGCGGTCAGTTCCGTGGCGTTCTGATAGCCGTCGGCGCGCGGCGTATACTGACCGTCGTGCAGGCCGCCCGGCGGGTCACCGCGCAAGGCGACGATGTGGCGCACACCGGCATCCCAATAGGCCTGAATGACCTCATCGACCTCTTCGCGCGAAGCTTCGACGCAGGTCAGGTGCGCGGCGGGCTTCAGCGTGGTTTCATCGAGAATGCGCTTCACCGTGCGGTGGGTACGTTCGCGCGTCGAGCCGCCCGCGCCATAGGTCACGGAGACAAAGGTCGGGTTGAGCGGTTCCAGCCGGCGGATGGCCGCCCACAGGGTTTCTTCCATCTCCGCAGACTTGGGCGGAAAGAACTCGAACGAGACATTGAGGTGCGACGCGCCCGCGCGGATCTTGCGGGCGATGGATGACTGAACGAAGGCGGGCGGCGGGGCCATAAGCGTATTCTCTGTAGCGTTTTTGTTTGGTTTATCAGGCTTTTTGCATCAGCCAGACGCGCACGGTCAAACCCAAATCCCCGACCTTTTCCGGGTGCGGCGGCAGGGACAAGCTGCGCAGCGGTTGCAGGCCGGCGGCCTTCTGCCAGTGGCCCATATCGTCGTCGCCGATACCGAGGCGGCGATGCTGATATTCGTCACGCATCACCTCCAGCCGGTGCGGGGCGAAGTCGACGATCAGCAGCCGCCCGCCGGGCTTGAGCAGCCGCGCGGCCTCTTTCAGCGCCTGTCCCGGATCGGCCAGAAAATGCAGCACCTGATGGATGACGACCAGATCGGCGCTTTGGCCGTTAAGGCGCGTGGCGAGAATGTCGCCGTGGCGGAAGTCGATGCCGGTCAGGCCTGCCTCACGCGTGCGGGCGCGGGCGATATTGAGCATCTGTTGCGACAGGTCGAGCCCGATGGCGTACTGGGCCTGCGGCGCCAGCAAACTGAGCATCCGCCCGGAACCCGTGCCCAGATCGATAATCGTCTCGACCGGTGCGTCGCCGACCAGCGCGCGGATAGCCGTCTCGACCTCGGCATCGTCGATATAATGGGAGCGTATCTGATCCCACACCGGCGCGATATTTTCGAAATAGCCTTGCGCGGCGTCCAGACGCTGCGCCCGCACCTCTTCGAGCGCACGCAGGTCTGAACTTTCCTCGTCGCCCAGCGCCGCCAGCACGGCGTCGATCAGCGGCGTCAGGGCCGGATGTTCGCTCAGGCGATAAAAGACCCACGCTCCGTCCGGAAAACGGTCGATGACCCCGGCTTCGTTCATCAGCTTGAGATGACGCGAGATGCGCGGCTGGCTTTGATTGAGAATCCGCACCAATTCCATGACAGACAGCTCTTCATGCGCTAAAAGACGCAAAAGCCGCAGGCGCGTGGGCTCACCCATCGCCTTAAGCGCCTCCAGAAGCGCCGCTTCGCCAAGAATTTCATCCGGTTGCATATAATCACATAAAGATTTCTTTATATGATTTTGCAAGCCAAAAGTGACGCGCCGTCGCGTAATGACGTCACAAAAACACCTGCGACAGGATTACGCATGGCTCGGGACGTGCAGTTTCCCACATATCAGAGTAAACTGCCCAACCATTCTGTAACCAGAGTCCTTTTATGACCGATAAAGCCCCTCTTTCAACGGCCATTTCGCGCGGCCTGCGCCGGCGCTGCCCGGCCTGTGGCGAAGGCCACGCCTTCAAGGGCTATCTGAAGGTCGTCGATACCTGCGCCCGTTGTCAGACCCCGCTGGGCTCTTATCCGTGCGATGACGGTCCGGCCTATATCACCATGCTGCTGGTCGGGCATCTGGTCATCGCGCCGATGTTCGCTTTCGAATTCTTCTGGAGCTATCCGCTGGAAATCGTCGTGCCGATCACGCTGGCGGCGATGGCGGCGCTGACGCTGGTCATGCTGCCCTATATCAAGGGCGGGTTCCTCGGCCTGATCTGGCACCATGGGCTGAAACGTTTGCGTTAAACTCGTACGTAGCGCTTGACGGAATCCCTCAGGCGGAGAATTCTCCTCTGCGACGCCCGATGGCGTTGCGGATAACAGGAGGCTCTCATGGCGCACAAATTCCTTATCAAGAAGAACAAGTCCGGCGAATTCGTCGCCTATTTCGTCTACAATTCCGAGACGATTTTCTGGACCGAAGGTTATGCGTCGAAGGCCTCCGCCAAGAACGCCATCGAATCGATCAAAAAGAACGGCCCCGCGGCCGAAATCGACGATCAGTCCGACGACTGATCTCTCTCGACTGATCTCTCTGGCACATATACACAAAGAAAGCCCGGAAGCCTGCGCCTCCGGGCTTTTCTTTTGCCTGCGATTGCCGCCTCAGGCCATATTCAGCGTGTCGCGGATAATGGCGATCGAGCCTTCGGACTCTTCGGTGCACTCCATGTGCAGGCGGTCGATTTCTTCCTGCGCAAAGTTGCGCATCAGCATAGCCGCCTGAGGCGACAGGGCCATAAGGGTGCGCGCCGAAGCCCGCGCCAGGGCCAGGGAGGCGTCAAGGTCGACCAGATTGGCCGTATCACGAGCGACCGCCAGTGCATAAAGGCGCGACGCCACGTTCGGGGGGGTGTGGGACATAATTTTTCTGCTCTGACGTTCGAAGCACGCTCCGGACGCCTTAAGGTCTTGGGGGAGGAGGAAAGTGTGGTGAAGAACGCGCCGCCCGAAACAAACACAAACGCCGGGCGCGCGCATACGCAACGCATCATACCGTTGTTTCATAATATCATGCCGGATTACTCAAAATCCAGAACGGTATCCAAACACCACAAACCAGAGGCCTTCGCCTGACCATTGATTTCAAATGCTTTTTTTGAGGGGGTGGGAGAATTATGCACATGCACGGAATATTCAGCGAATTTATCCGAAGATAACGCTATCAACCGCGACAGAATATTACAGATTGCGAAAATATATCGCACCAATCCAGCGCAATATCTGAAAAATACTACGCTATCTGATTATCAGTCGCACGCGCCGACGCAAAGGTCAATCGTTATTTCACTTAGTGAAACACTTTCACGAAAAGTCATTCAGATACAAAAAAGCCCGCCTTGCGGCGGGCTTTACTTAAGGTAACACGAAACGGTTAGCCGACCTTCTTGGCCAGACGCTCCTGACCTTCGCGGATCAGTTGGGCGGCCTGGTCCGGATCGCCCCAACCCAAGACGCGCGTTTCCTTGTTCTTCTCCAGATCCTTGTAATGGGCGAAGAAGTGGGTGATCTGCTCGATAAAGATTTCCGGCATCTGGCGATAGCTGGAAACGTTCGTGTAGAAGGGATGCAGCTTGTCGACCGGAACGGCCAGAATCTTCTCGTCCTTGCCCGCCTCGTCTTCCATCAGCAACACGCCGATCGGACGCGAACGGATAACCACGCCCGGATAGACCGGCGTCGGGCCGACCACCAGCACGTCGCAGGGATCGCCATCGTCGGCAAGCGTGTGCGGGATAAAGCCGTAATTGCCCGGGTAGTACATCGAGGTGTAGAGGAAACGGTCGACGAACAGCGCGCCGGAGTCCTTATCCATTTCGTACTTGACGGGCATGCCGCCTTGCGGAATTTCGATGACGGCGTGGATGTCCCAGGGTGCGTTCGGACCGACGGAAATTTTATCGAGATTCATAGGATGTCTTTAATGTTAAAAGGCATTGATGATATTGATTTGGGGTTGTCATAAGCGCTCAGCCTCTTTCGCACAAGCGAAGTCTGCGTTTTTTCTTTTCGCACTTTGCTACAATTTGTTACCTGGCCGCCCATTCACCCCTACCGCGCGAAGCGCCGTGGCGTGCGCAACAGGGTTAAACTCAAGGACGGGTTTAAGTTTCTGTTTTCGCGCACGTCTTTAACCAAAAAGTCGCTTCACAGGTTTCACAACGCACCTTAGAGCGGATGGACAGAGAGACTCTTTCCATCCGCTCTAAGTTTTTGAGTGATCGCGCAATTTATCCGCAAAGTGGTTTCCACTTTGTCGGATTGCGCTCTAAACTAAAGTCTCATCACCCGTGGAGGAAGGGGAAGACGCATGGAAACCATCACACGCACGTTCGGAAGCTGGCAGAATTTCACCGCCCTGATGATCTTCCTCTTCTGCTGGCTGGGCTACGAGCACGTCCTGAAGGCGCTGGCCAAGCGTCATGGCGTTATCTTCAAGGACCTGACGGTCGTGCGTCGCGCATGGATGCAGGAAATGGTTATCCGTTCGTTCAAGCTCTACGATTCCAACCTCATCGGTCACGGCGTGAACACGATGAGTTTCTTCGCCTCGGCCAACCTCATCCTTATCGCGGCCGTCGCCGGGGCCATCTTCACCGAAGAACTGTCGTACCAGAGCGTCCATGCCCTGGGCATCGACACCTCTTCACCCGCCCTGTTCCTGATGAAGTTCGGTTTGGTCATTATCTGTCTGGCGCGCGGCTTGCTGAACTTCATCTGGGCCCTGCGTCAGACCAACTACGCCGTCGCCGCCATGGGCGCCGTGCCCGAAAACATCGACCCCAAGACGGCGCGCGAATTCACCGAAGCCATATCCGACATCTTTGAGCCCGCCATGTCAAACTTCTCGCAAGGGGTGCGCGGTTACTATTTCGCCCTGGCCGCCGGGGCGTGGATGTTCGGCCCCATTCCGCTGGCCGTGGCCAGCATCGGCGCCACTATTCTGCTGGCGTGGCGGCAATCGCGCTCACAGGCGGCGCGCGGCCTGCGGCGTATGCGCGAACTGCTGGAAGATCACCCCTACCCCACCCGGACACGCCCCATCTATGACGGCGACCTGAGTAGTGAGGAAGAAAATGGTGCGTCGCAGCAAGATAAAACAAATAACCAGACGCAAGCCGGCTGAATCGTTTTCTAAATAACGCAAAGGTTTGCTCACCTTACACAGGTCCGGCAAGGAACGATTGTAACGATACGTGATCATACAAATGCGTTTTCTGGCTTGAGAATTTTTGCGTCGCAACGTATAAAGTCAGTGTTCGACGTTTTTACGTCGATGCCCTTCCTGGGCGTTTCCTCCCTGTAGACTTAGCCGCGCTCGTGTAGCGCGGCTTTTTTTTGCCAGAAATCAGAGTTGAATACTGAGGGACCGACCGCGATTACCTGCGGGCTTTCAAACCCTCGATCACCGCCGCCACCGCCACACGCATCCGATCGGCTTTCGGGCTCAGCGTCAAAGCCACTTCATCCATATAGAGCCCGCGGTTGATCTCGATCTGCAAACCCTCCACGCCCCTGAACGGTTCGGCGTAGCGTTCCAGCGTGTAACCGCCGGCAAAGGGATGGTTGTGCGCCACACGAAAGCCCCGGCTTTCAAACGCCTGGCGGACAAAGGCCGTCAGGTCGCCGCGGCAGGCTTCGCCGTGCAGATCGCCCAGCACGATGTCCGCCAGCGCGCCCGGCGTCTGCTTCAGCGTGCCCGACGGCATGGAGTGCCAGTCGATCAGCGTCACCCGCCCGTGCGCCGATTTCGCCTGCGCCAGAGCCTCGGTCAGCGCCCGGTGATAGGGTTTGTGCACGCGATCGAGCCGCCGCACGGCCTCGGCATAGTCGATCGGCTGGGCATGGATCTCGCGCCCCCCCGACAGGCAACGCGGAATAACGCCGTAGCCCGACCGCACGCGCAGGGACTGGCTCAGCGCGCCCTTGGGCAAAGGCCCGCGGATCAGGCGCGGGTCCAGTTCCAGCGGATGACGGTTCACATCGACATAGGCCCGGCCGTAATTGGCGCGCACCGCCCACACGCCCTCCAGCGTCTCGAACCCCACCAGACCGTCGACAAAGGCGTCTTCGGTCATGCGCAGATGGGTGGCGTCATATCGCGCTGCCGCCACGAACTCGGCCGGCAGGTGCTGTCCGGAATGCGGCAGGCCGAAGACCAGCCCTGTATGGGACGCCGACGGGCGGCGCACATCGACGGCGACGATGCTTTCCATTGAGGTTGCAACTGGGGACGGAAGGTCGGGCATTAAACCTGTGATAAGACAATTCTGCGCCTTCTTCACCCCTAATTTACACCTCGCCCCTAATCATCTAGTCTCAAATGGACGGGGCCCCTCTCCCACAGGACCGGGATTAATGACCAAGATTCTTCTGGCGGAAGACGAAAATTCCGTGCGCAGCTTCCTGACGCGCGCCCTGCAGCGCGCCGGCTACGAAGTCGTAAGCTGTCCCGATGGCGACACGGCCATCGAAGCGCTCGATCAGGGGCCGTACGACCTGCTGCTGACCGACATCGTCATGCCGGGCGCCGACGGCATCGAAGTGGCCAAGATCGCTTCGCAGCGCCAGCCGGGCCTGAAGATCATGTTCATTACCGGCTTCGCCGCCGTGGCGCTCAATGCGCAAAAGGCCTCGCCTGAAGCCAAGGTGCTGGAAAAGCCGGTGCACCTGCGCGAAATCGTCACCGAAGTCGAACGCCTGATCGCGGCTTAAAAGAGCCTGGGAGAGCGGAACACGCTTTCCCACACTTTCCACATTTTTGATCGCAAAAGCCCTTGCCACCACCATCATCGGCGGCTATACACCCGCTCCTCGCACCGGCGCAGCGCGCCAAACGCAATAGTGGACTCGTAGCTCAGCGGGAGAGCACTACGTTGACATCGTAGGGGTCACAGGTTCAATCCCTGTCGGGTCCACCATTTCTTTCATTCTGTATTTTCAAATAAAATTACCCCGATTGCGTCCGGCTAATAAGCCTCGGACTATTGGGTACTCTTTTCTATAGAGCGTGACAAACGCCCACAAGAGACGGCAGCGTTCCTGCTGGCTGCCACAGAAAAGGCCCCGCGTCTCCGCGAGGCCTGAACAGTGTGTGGGTTTTGATTTGGGCTATGTCCAGCCTTAAATAAGTGGCTTGCCCCTCCCACCTAAGCGGCAACGTCTCAACGCGCGTCAGGTTGCTAATCTTCAGATCATCCGGCTACCGACCTTGGATAATACCCTCGACCAGCTTAGGCGACAAAAAGGCCAAGGCCATCACATCGCCGACATAGCTGGCGCTGATCCCTTCCCGCTCAACAATATCCTTCTAAGCGCCTCGTGTCGTCGATCAGAACGCCATGCGCACCGATACCGTCACCGTGCGCGGGGCGCCGAGGAAGTAGCGCGTCAAGGTTCGGCCCGCCGGGTTAGCGATCGTAGCGCCGAATTCCGGTTGGGTTGCCGTCGCCCCAGAAACCGACGCGATATAGTCCTCATCGAACAGGTTATCGATGTTAAGTTGCAGACGGATATCGCTGCCCGGACTCTTCACGTCGTAGGTGCCGTTCAAACCCACCACCGTATAGGCGGGCAGGGTCTCGACGCCGATCTCCTGAAAGGTCGTCTGCAGGACCACGTGCGCACCGACGCGCTCGCCCACATGTCGCGCATTGAGCACCATCCGCGCGTTCGGCAGCGGCGACCAGCCGACCTGAACGAAGGCCGAATGTTCGGGAATATCACGCACCCGCGCTCCGCCGATGATGGCCAGCGAGGCCAATTTGCGCCGTTCCGCCGAGCCGACGGCCGGATCGTCGTGCTTTGCGTCGATATAGGTGTACGCGCCGTAGAGATCGACCGAACCGAAATCGTAGAAACCGGTGAGATCGACGCCTTTGGTCTTCTGGCCCTGCGTATTGGCGGCCTTGGTGGTGACATTGCCGCGGATGATCTCGTCGGGTTCGAGGCCTACCGTATCAATAGGCACAATACCGACATTCTGCTCAAGCTTCACATCATAGGCCTGAAGCGACAAAGCCATGTTCGGCGCGACGTAACGCACGCCGAGGTCGAGATTTTCCGTCGTTACCGGCTCAAGGTCTTTGGGGTCGATCACCGCTGTCGAACCGAGAAAAGCGTCTTCAGGGATGCCCGCGAAATTACGCGCATAGCCGCCGAACAGTTCGACGCGGTCGGTCAGCCTGTAGTTGATGCCGACCTTCGGATTGATATCGGATTCCTGGGAGAAATCGACCACCGCCTTATATTCCAACGGCGAGCGCGCATTATAGGTCAGCTTGTACCAGGTCGCCCCCAGATCGACGGTCAGGCGATCACCCAGCGCTTTGATCTCGTCCTGCGCGTAGAGCATGGTGCTTTCCAGCACGGCCTCGCGCTCGTATTCGACATAGGTCAGGCGGCTGCGGTCATAGTCGGTCGAGGTGGCCGGGCTGATCACCGGATAGAAGTTGCGCTTTTCGCTGCTTTCGCTGCGCTCGTACCACGACCCCAGACGGAAGGTATGGCTGAGGCCCGCCGCCGCAATGTCCGAAACGATCAGTTCGTCGGTGACGCCATAGCGGTCGCGGTCGCGCGGCGTGACGCGCATATCGGCGGGGCCGCCTACGACGTTGGAATTGCGCAGCGTGGTCAGCGCCGGACGGGTCGCGCCGCCGTTGGCGTTATAGCCGGTCACGGCGCGCGGATCACCGCCGGTGAGGACGCGCGAACGGTCCTGATAGCGGAAGGATTCGCCGCGCAGGGTCTGATAATAGGGGCTGACCTTGAGCGTTACGCGGTTACTTAGGACGAAGCTGCCGCTGATATAGGCCAGGAAATCCTCTCGCGTACCGCCCAACGCCCCACCGTAATTGACATCCACGGCGGGGATTCCGGAGACTGCATCGGTGGCGAAGTCGCTATTGGGGTTCTGCCGGAACTGCGGCAGGGTGATGATGTTGAAATCGTTGTCCGCCTGCTCGTTATAGGACAGGCGGGCCATCAGGCTGGAACCGCTCTCGAAGCGCTTCACCGCCTTGAATTCATAGTGATCGCGCTGGGACGAACGGCGGTTGCGCCCCGTCCAGACGTCGTTTTCCTGCGTCGAGGCGGTGATATAGGCGCTTAAGCCCTTGGCGATCTCGCCCGTATCCATACGGGCATAGAGACGTCCGAAGTCGAAGGAGCCCGCCCCGGCTTCAACCGTCGCGCCGAACTGCGGCTTCGGATTATCGGTCACGAAATCGATAAAGCCGCCCAAGGCGAAACGCGACGGCGCGCCGATATCACCTGCGCTTTGCGACACCACAATGCGTCCGACATTGGAGCTTTCGATAAAGCGCGCGGGGGGCGAACCGCCGTTGAAGCGCGAGTCCCCGGTCGGCACGCCGTCCAACGTCAGGCCGATCTGTTCGTCGGTCAGGCCGCGCATATACATTTCAAACGAGAAGGTGCCACCGCGCGCATCGCCGGTGGCGACCGACAGGCCGGGCACTTTGTTCAGGCTCTGCATGATGTCCGCGCCCATCGGGCGTTCTTCGATATCGGTCTTGCCGAGAGTGAAGGTGGCGCGCGTCAGTCCCGAACCGAAGCGGCGGCCGATGACGACCACTTCTTCCGCATCGCCATTGGCATCGGCCGTGCTGGCGGCGGTTTCATCCGTTTGCGCCATCACGGCGGGCGCGGTCATCAGCCCCGCGAGGGCCGTGAACAGAAGCAATTGACGGTGCGGCATAATGGGTCTCCGGTGGGGCGCGGCGGGCAGTTTCAAAAGCGTCGCCTCAGTTCATGAAAAAAATATGAAACGTTTCATTAAACTTGTCAACGCAAGTGCGAAAATCGCTTCAACGGAGTCTCATCAAAGCCACATAATGCGCCTTTAATCACGTTTAAAAGCCGTTTTAGTCGCAATTTTTGACAGTTTCACAACACATTTACCCTTCCACAGACACAAGCGTTGAAATTTCAGCTTGACCATCTGAATTTATTTATGAAACGTTTCAATTAAATTTTTTCGAGACACTTCCATGCCGCTTACCGCCGCACTCAGCGGGTTCGCCACGCTCGATTTTATCGCCACGGCTCCGCATCCCCTTCCCGTCACGGGCACGGTTATGGGGCAGTGCTTGACCGATACGGCCTGGCCCCGGCCCGGCGGAGCCAGTCTCTATGCCGGGCGGCGCATCGCGCGGTCGGGCCTGTGCGCCGCAGCCGTAACGGTGCTGGGCGACGACGCCACAGGCGACGCCTATATGCGGGCCTGCGCGGACGCCGGAATGAACACGGATGGGGTTCATCGCCTGGCGGGCGGTAAAAGTCCGTGCTGCCTGCTCATCTATCGCGACACAGGCGACTATAGCTGCCTGCTCGATCCCGGCCGCACAGCGAACCGACCCGATAGCGCACAACTGGCCGTGTGCCGGGACGCGGACTGGGTGGTGATTTCCGCCGCCCCCGCCCAGTGGACGCGGGCCGTGCTCGATAGCCTGCGGCCGGAACAAGTCGTCGTGTGGATCGTCAAGAATGACCCCGCCTGCTTTCCGCCACCGCTGGCGCAGCGACTATGTGCACGAGCCGATCTCATCTTCTGCAATAGTGGCGAGCGCCGTCTCACCGACAGCGCGCGCCCGCGAATCGGCCTGATTGAAACGCTCGGCGCGGCGGGGGTGAGAATCGTTGGCCCACACGGCGAAACCGCGCTCCCCGTTACGCCGATATCAGTGCGTGACACGACCGGCGCCGGCGATACTCTGGCCGGAGAGACCATCGCGCAACTGATGGCGGAGATGGACCTATGCTCTGCGGCCACGGCAGGTATCGCCGCCGCAGCGGAGCTACTTCAGGGTCGTCGATGAGGCGCGGGCGATAAGGTTGGTATCGAACACCACGCGCCGGCGTGGCATGGCCTTGGACTCGATACGGCGCAGCAGGGATTCTACGGCTTCCTGAGCGATTTCCTCGACCGGCATTTCCACCGAGGTCAGGGCCGGGACACTCATCCGCGACCACGGAATATCGTCGAAGCCTACGACCGAGAGATCTCCGGGCACCGACAGGCCCGCCGCCTGAGCCTTATGGATGACGCCCAAGGCGATCAGGTCCGCCCCGGCGAAGATGGCTGTCGCCTTGCGCGAACGGATGGCCGCAATGGCCGCCTCATCGAGATCGGGCGAAAAGGCTGCCGGAATATCGAAGACCAGTTCGCCCTCGGCCCGGATCAGATCGATCGCCCCGGCGCAACGCTCTCTCATGCTGCGCAGGCTCATCGGGCCGGAAATGACGCCGATGCGCCGATGGCCCAGCGACAACAGGTGCTCCGCCGCCTGACGCCCGCCGTCATAATAATCGGCCTGCACCGTTTCCAGTCCGCTGACGCTGCGGTCGATAACGATGGTGGGCAAGTCGCCGGTCATGGGCGCGCCGCTGCCGATATCGCGGATGGGAAACCACACCAGACCGTCCACGCCGCGCTCGGTAAGCAGTTCGATGATCTGCTTTTCCTGCGCCGCCGCGCCTTCGGTGTCGGTGACGAAAACGAAATAGCCATTGGCCCGCGCCGCCCGTGTCACCGACTGGGCCAGGCTGGTGAAAAAGGGGTTGGACAGATCCGGCAGGATCAGCCCCAGAGTCCCGCTGCGGCCGGTGCGCATGGCCTTGGCGGTAAGGTTTTGCCGATAGCCCAGTTCGGCGGCGATTTTCAGCACATGGGCGCGGACCTGTTCGCTGACCGAGCCTGTGCCGTTCACCGCATAGGAGGCGCTGGCCAGTGATACATCGGCCACCCGCGCCACGTCCTTCAGCGTCACCCGGCGGTCGGGACGCGGCTCGGGGGCGTCCTGCACAGGGTCCTCTTTGGGGCGTTTCGGCATGAAATTTCACCTCTCACGGGTCGAACGGAGAGCACGCAGCCCAAGCATCCATCACAGTTTATAAGGCAAGAGCTTAAATTGATTGTGCTTATCGCACAAGTCGCGCGGTGAAATTATCGCCATTGACATATGAAACGTTTCACATATCGTTCACTAAAATTCACCCGCTGGCCCACCATGCCCATCCTGACCCCGGAACTTTCGCAGATCCTGCGCGCCTTGTGCGGCCTCGTTGTCTTTATCGGCATGGTGTGGCTGCTGTCTGAAAACCGCCGCGCCTTTCCGATGCGCGCCGTGTTGACCGGCCTGATCGCTCAGATCGGGCTGGCCGTACTGCTGACCCGCCTGCCACCCCTGACCGCAGCGCTGGGCGCGGTCGCCCACGCCGTCGATGCCGTGCAGTCGGCGGCCGTGCAGGGTGCGATCTTCGTCTTCGGCTATCTGGGCGGCGGGGCGCAGCCCTTCGTCCGCGCCGAAGGAGGGGCCTCGACCTTCATCTTCGCGCTTCAGGCCCTGCCCGCCCTGCTGCTGGTCAGCGCGTTGGCGGCGCTTCTGTGGCATGTGGGCGTGCTGAGGTGGATCGTGCGCGGCGCAGCGTGGGGCTTCGGGCGCGTCTTCGGCGTCAGCGGTCCGGTCGGCGTGTCGGTGTCGGCGTGCATCTTCCTCGGCATGATCGAATCGCCCTTGCTGGTGCGGCCTCTGTTGCCGAAATTGACGCGCGGCGAGTTGTTTATCCTTATGGTCGACGGCATGTCGGTCGTCGCCGGGTCCATGATGATCCTGCTGGGGGCGATGATGAGCCGCCACATGCCGGACGCCTTCACCCACCTGCTGATCGCCTCGCTGATTTCGACCCCCATGGCCATCGGACTGGCGCGCATTCTCGTACCTGATGCCGGGTCGGGTCAGTTGCTGGCGCTCGACCTGCGCTCGCCCTATCGTTCCGGCATGGACGCCCTGACGCAGGGCACGCTGTCCGCCGTGCACATGGCGGTCAATATTGCCGCCCTGCTGATCGTCTTCATCGGACTGATCGCCTTGGTGAATATGGGGCTTAAGGCTGCACCGATCGGACCGGAGCCCCTCACCCTTGGCCGCATTCTCGGCTGGCTGTTCACGCCGGTCGCATGGCTGATGGGTGCGCCCGCGACGGACCTGCAAACTGTCGGCAGTCTTCTGGGCGCCAAGGTCTCGATGAACGAGGTCGTCGCTTACGGTCAACTAAGCGCCCTGCCCACCGAAGCCCTGACGCCCAAGGGCCTTCTAATCGCCACCTACGCCCTGTGCAGCTTCGGCAATATCGGCAGCGTCGCCATCCTCATTGGCACCCTGTCGGCGCTTGTGCCCGAACGGGCCGATGAATTCGTCGAACTGGGGTTCAAGGCGCTGTTCTGCGCCTTTCTCACCTCCTGCATGACCGGCTCCGTGATCGGTCTGGTCAGCACCCTCCCTTAAGGACCGTCATGCCTGCCCTGCCCGCCTTTATCGCTTTCACCGGCCTCGATACGCCGGACCTGATCCCCGGTCTGATCCGCCTGTCGCAACGCTACCCTATCGAATGGGGCATACTGATCGACGATACACGCAAGGACGATCCGTTGTTTCCGGACGCCGCCGCCCGCCAGCGCTTTCTGGAAACGCCCGGTCTGCGTTTCGCCGCCCACGTCTGCGGTCAGGCGGCGCATGAGATCGCCAACGCCCCGGATGCCGCGTGCATCGATCTCAGCGGGTTTCAGCGCGTGCAGGTCAATCACAGCTTTGCCGGCAGCACGGCGGCGCAGATCGAGCACACAGTGCGCTTCGGTCGCCGCAACGGCATCCGCATGTTGCTGCAATGTAGCGAGACCTTTCCAGAAGACAGCCGTCTCGACTGGCTGTTCGATACCTCGTTCGGCACCGGTCAGGCCCCGGCCCGGTGGCCCGCCCTGCCCAACGGTCCCTTCTGTGGCTTTTCCGGTGGCATAGGCCCGCATAACGCCGCCGAAGTGGTGCGGGCCATCAATGCTCCTAAGGGTCGTCTTTACTGGATCGATATGGAATCACGCATTCGCACCGACGGTTGGCTCGATCTCATAAAGTGTGAAAGGGTTTGTCGCGAAGTTTACGGTTAGGGCGGCGACCCACGGCTCCGCCCTATTGCGGATATTCTCATTACTTCGCCTTGTGTGGGCCTCTAGCGACCCTGCTTCCACGTCATGCGGCGTCGCAAATTATGCGCCTTGACTCTTACCCATAATGAGAACAAAAAAGGAACATAACTCCGAAGAAATTGGATGCGGTTCCATATGTCGAAGTCAAAACCGTCCCATGAAACCTTTTTGCCGGCGTTGATGACTCTGCGGCAGCGGATTCAAGCGCTGGACGGCAGCCAGAGCCCTGTGGGGGCTCTGCCGTTTAGTGTGTCTGAGATCGACAGGCGCTTGCCGGGCGGCGGGTTGGCGATGGGGGCTTTGCATGAGGTCACCGGAGATGCGCGAGGGGCCGTGGATGGCGCTGCGGCGGCGCTGTTTGCCGCTGGGGTCGCTGCGCGGACGACCGGTCAGGTGTTGTGGTGCATAACGAGGAACGATCTGTTCGCGCCGGGTCTGGCGCAGGCGGGGTTGACGCCGGATCGGTTGATCTATGTCGAGGCGGGTGACGAGAAGAGCGTGTTGGCCTGCTGTGAGGAAGCCTTGCGGCATCGCGGTCTGGGGGCCGTGGTGGGCGAAGTGTCGCGTCTGTCGCTTACCGCCTCGCGGCGGCTGCAACTGGCAGCGGAAGGCCGTCCGGTATTGTCGCTGATCGTGCGGCGGTGGGGGCGCGAGCAGGATGCGGTCGCCTTCGGTCAGCCGACGGCGGCGGTGACGCGCTGGCGGGTCGGTCCCCTACCCTCCGTGCCCTTGCCGGTGCCCGGATTAGGGCGGGCGCGCTGGCGGTTGGAACTGCTGCGCTGCAAAGGTGGCGACCCCGCTGTTTTCGATGTGGAGGCTTGCGATGCCGAGGGTCGTCTCGCTCTGGCTGCCCCAGTGGTCCATCGACCGCTGGAGGCGGCGGACCGTGCGGATCACGGGCACGTCCGGATCGCCTCCTGACGCACCTTTGGTTCTTAAAGGCACGGATGGCCGCCGCCGTGTAGTGACCGCCGCCAATCGCGCGGCCTTGCGCGGCGGCGTGCGGATCGGCATGCCGCTGACCCAGGCTCAGGTCCTGATCGAAGGGCTCATCGCACACGATGCCGAACCGGAGCGTGACGCCGAAGCACTGGATGTACTGGCACAATGGGGCCTGCGCACCTTCTCACCGCTGGTCGCGCCGGATGCGCCCGATGGCCTGATCATCGATGTGACCGGGGCCGATCACTTGCACGGCGGGGAAGCCGAACTGCTGCGTCATATGGTGCAGAAACTGGCTGAGAAGCAAATCACGGCCCGCGCCGCCATCGCCGATACCCGTGGAGCCGCCCATGCTTTGGCGCGGTTCGTGGCGCGACCGATCCATCTGTGCCCGTGCGGACAGACGACGGCAGCGTTATCGCCCTTGCCGGTCGCCGCGCTGCGCGTGACACCGTCTCACTTACAGGACCTGAACCAGCTTGGCTTTGAGACCATTGGCGATTTGCTGCATCAGCCGCGTGCCCCTCTGGCCCAGCGTTTCGGTCCCGATCTGGTGCGCCGTCTCGATCAGGCGCTGGGGCATACCGCCGAGCCTATAGAGCCCGTGCATCTGTCGGACGTAATCGCGGTCGAGCGCGGCTTCTTCGAGCCCATCGGCGCCCCCGAGACCCTGTCGCGCTATACTGCTAAGCTGACCGCCGATCTGTGCGAACGGCTGGAGACCAAGGGCCTGGGCGCGCGACAGGTCGATCTCTATTTCACCCGCGTCGACAATCGCATCGAGGCCATCCGGGTCGGCATGGCGAGGCCGGTGCGCGATCCGACCCGCCTCACGCGACTACTGTGCGACAAGCTGGAGACGGTCGAACCGGGTTTCGGCATCGAACGCATGCGGTTGGTTGCTACCGAGGCCGAGCCACTGGCCCCGGTTCAGGTCTCCCATACCGAAGAGAACACGATCGATCTGGCGGCACTGATCGACGTGCTGTCGAACCGGATCGGCGATGGGCAGCTCTACCGCGTGATGCCCGTGCATAGCGACGTCCCCGAACGCGCGACTCGCCGCTGCGATCCACTGGATGCGGTGACGTCGAACGGGGCAGGCCATTGGCCTCAACACTGGCCGCGCCCCATGCGGCTGTTCCCCAAGCCGGAAGCCATCCGCACGCTGGCGCAGCTTCCCGATCATCCGCCGACGCATATTATCTGGAGGGGCACACGTTACCACGTCATCGCTGCCGACGGGCCTGAGCGTATCTTCGGCGAATGGTGGCTACGCGATGGCGAGATCGCCGCCGTGCGCGACTATTTCCGGGTCGAGATCGAAACGGGCGAGCGGCTGTGGATTTACCGCTCCGGCGATGGCGAAGACGCTGAGACCGGCGATCAGAACTGGCATCTGCACGGGATGTTCGCATGAGGTATGCCGAACTTCAGGTGACGACGCATTTCTCGTTCCTGCGCGGGGCCAGCGCACCGGACGAACTGTTCGCGCGCGCCGCCGAACTGGGCATATCGACGCTGGGCGTCGTCGATCGCAACAGCCTCGCCGGAATGGTGCGGGCTTGGGTCGCGGCGAAGGACAGCGGTGTGCGGCTCCTCCCCGGCTGTCGGCTCGACCTGCGCGACGGCATGTCGATCCTCGTCTATCCCACTAACAAGACGGCGTGGACCCATCTGTGCCGCCTGCTGTCGCTGGGCAAGGGCCGCGCGGGCAAAGGCAAGTGCGACCTCGGGTGGGACGATGTCGAGGCGTGGCACGAAGGCTTGCTGGCCATTCTGATCCCCGATGCGCCTGACGAGACCTGTGCGGGGCAATTGCACCGCTTGAAGGCGCTGTTCGGCGACCGCGCCTATATGGTCCTGACCCTGCGACGAAGGCCGAACGATCAGATACGCCTGCACGGCCTGTCGGAACTGGCCGCCCGCGCCGGAGTGCCCACCGTCGTCACCAATGATGTGCTGTTCCATGCACCTGAGCGACGGCTATTGCAGGACGTGGTGACCTGCATCCGGCATAACTGCACCATCGACGAACTGGGCTTTCGCCGTGAGCGCCACGCCGACCGTTATCTAAAATCACCGGAAGAGATGGCCCGCCTCTTCCCGCGTTACGTGGAAGCACTATCCCGCACGCAGGAGATTGTCGCGCGCTGCGCATTCGACCTCAGCCACCTTGAATACCAGTATCCGGATGAAACTACCCATCCGGAGCTGACGCCGCAGGAGACGCTGGAGAAGTTCACGTGGGAGGGCGCGGCGGCCCGATATCCCAAGGGCCTTTCCGACAAGGTGCGGGCGCAACTCGACAAGGAACTGAAGCTCATCGGCAAGCTGGGCTATGCGGCCTACTTCCTGACCGTCCATGCCATCGTCAAGTTCGCCCGCTCGCAGGACATTCTTTGTCAGGGGCGCGGCTCGGCGGCCAACAGTGCGGTGTGCTTCGTGCTGGGCATCACCGAGGTCAATCCGATGGAGCACGACCTCCTATTCGAGCGCTTCATCTCGGAGAACCGCAATGAACCGCCCGACATCGATGTCGATTTCGAGCACGCACGGCGCGAGACCGTCATTCAATGGGTCTTCGACACCTATGGCCGCAACCACGCCGCATTGGTTGCCGTCGTCAGTCGTTACCGCACGCGCGGCGCTCTGCGCGATGTCGGCAAGGCGCTGGGCCTGACCGAAGATGTGCTGAAGACCCTATCGTCACAGTACCGGCACTGGGCCAGCAGCGTCGATCGCCAGCATCTGGCTGGGCTGGGGCTAAACCTCGCCGACCGGCGCATCCGCCTGACGCTCGAACTGACCGAGCAGTTGATCGGCTTTCCGCGCCATCTGTCGCAGCATCCCGGCGGCTTTGTCCTGACGCGGGACCGGCTGGACGATCTGTGCGTCATCGAGCCGGCGGCGATGGCAAACCGCCAGGTCGTCGAATGGGACAAGGACGATATCGACGCACTGAAGTTCATGAAGGTCGATTGTCTGGCGCTCGGCATGCTGACCGCCATGAAAAAGAGTTTCGAGCTTTTGAAGGCGCACAAGGGCGTCGCCATCAGCGGGCGGACGTGGAACATGGCGGACATCCCCGCCGAGGACACGCCGACCTACGACATGATCTGCAAGGCCGACACGATCGGCGTGTTCCAGATCGAAAGCCGCGCCCAGATGTCGATGTTGCCGCGCCTGCGGCCGCGCACCTTCTACGATCTGGCTATCGAGGTCGCCATTGTCCGTCCCGGCCCGATCCAGGGCGACATGGTGCACCCTTATCTGCGCCGCAAGCACGGGCTCGAAGTCCCGGATTACCCACACCCGGATGTCGAAGAGATTCTGGGCCGGACCTTCGGCGTACCTCTGTTTCAGGAACACGCCATGAAGGTCGCCGTGGTCTGCGCCGGGTTCACCGCCGACGAGGCCGACCATGTGCGCCGCAGCCTCGCCACCTTCAAACACACGGGCGGCGTGAAGAATTTCCGCGACAAGATGACCAGAGGGATGCTGGAGCGCGGCTACGAGCCGGCCTATGCCGAGCGCCTGATCAAACAACTCGAAGGCTTCGGTTCCTACGGCTTCCCGGAAAGTCACGCCATCTCCTTCGCCATGATCGCCTATGCCTCGTCGTGGATGAAGTGCCACCATCCGGATGTGTTCCTTTGCGCTTTGCTCAATTCCCAACCGATGGGCTTCTACGCCCCGGCTCAACTGGTGCGCGATGCCCGCGACCATGGCGTCGAGGTGCGCCCGGCCTGTGTCAACGCCTCGCGCTGGGACTGTACGCTAGAGCCTAACGGCAAATATTTTGCCGTTAGGCTCGGCCTGCGCATGGTCAAGGGCCTGTCGGAATCCGACGCTGTTCAGCTTGTTCTGACCCGCGAAGACACGCCCTTTACCTCCATAGACGACACATGGCGGCGCAGCGGCTTACCCGCCTCGACCCTCGCCAAACTGGCCGAAGCTGACGCCTTCCTGCCGTCCTTGGGTCAGTCCCGACGTGAGGCTCTGTGGACATTGAAAGGCCTCAACGACCGCCCTCTCCCTTTGTTCGCCGCTGCTGAGGCAGAGGAGGCTGTCGAACCCGATGTCGCGCTGAGGCCTATGACTGCGGGACACGAGGTGGTAGCCGATTATGGGCATGTCGGCCTGTCGCTCAAGGACCACCCGGTCAAGTTCCTGCGTGGCGAACTGACGGCGCGCGGCGTGGAGACCTGCCAGGACGCCACGTCCAAGCCCGACAAGAGCCGAGCGGTGGTTTCAGGCCTCGTCTTGGTGCGCCAGCGCCCCGGCACGGCCAAGAGCGTGACCTTTATGACCATCGAGGACGAAACGGGCAGCGCCAATATTGTCATCTGGTCAAGAATTTACGAAGCGCAACGCCGTACCATTGTCACCGCGCGCATGGTCGCCATCGCCGGACAAATCCAGAAGGAAGGCGAGGTCGTGCATCTCGTCGCCGACCACGTCAGCGACCTGTCCGACCTGCTCGATAGCGTTAGCGACCGTAATGACGCCTTCCGCCTGCCGCACGGACGCGGTGACGAATTCCGCACCGGCGAACCCGGCCCCGATCCGCGCACGCTGAGACGCACAGGTTCACGCGCCGCTCAATCTCCAGCCATCCTTGTAAAGTCGCGGGATTTTCATTGATTTTTTGATGTACCTGCCTTTATGCAACCTACTAAAGCGCAGAACACTTCCTGCTTGTGATTCCAGTTTCCCTGCTTTTTCGTCAGGGAATTTTCACACAAGCAGCAAACCTTTCGCCAGCCCTTAAAGATACTATTTCCCTGATTTACACCAACTATAGGGAAGCCAGACTAAGTGACTGACAAAAGTGTCCGCCACCATTCCTTTTTCTTTTATTATAAGGCTTTGTGGGGACCGGTTAATTTACGATCCGATGTAGTCCCACGCCCAACTCCTCGAAATACCGGTCCATAGCCTTACGGCCAGCGGCCAGGTAGTCCAGTACTCTTCGGTGACACCCGGCATTTTGTGTCCGAGCACAGGCTATACGGCGTCACATCGTCGGGGAGCCGCCGTCTGATCACCGCTTTCCATGTTCGCCCGGCTCAGCCGTGCCCCATACGCGCATTGCCGTTCTAACGACCGCCTCCAGATCCTGCGACCGCGCCCCATCTCGCGCCAGGATCGACATTCCGGCGACTATTGTCTGGACAAACCGCGCCAGCCCCTCAATATCCGTTGAGGGCGGGAACTCACCTTCTGAGACGGCCTGTTCCAGACGTTCTTTCAAGCGCTTGTAAGCGCTCATGCGCTCGTTGCGCACGATTTCGCCGAGCTCTGGATAGCCTTCATGGCCGACCGACGACAAGGTGACCATGCAGCCGCGCGGCATATCCGAGACCTCGCCGCTCAGCGCTTTGGACAGCCCCATAAGGTAAACCTCTATCGCTTCTCTCGCCGTAGGCGCCGCGCGAAACGCGCCCCAGGCATAGAAATCATAACTGTCCACATAGTGTCGCACCGCTTCGGCGTAAAGCGCCTCTTTAGACCCGAAGGCCGCATAGAGACTAGGCGAACCGATCCCCATGACTTCGGTCAGATCGGAAATAGAGGTGGCGGCAAATCCCTTGCACCAGAACAAGCGCATCGCCTTTGTAAGGGCTGCCTCACGATCGAACGCGCGAGGGCGTCCCCTCACTCGCGGAGACGCAGGCCCATCACCCGACATATGCGTTTCAGATTTTTGCATCGATCGATACATAACACCTGAACGGCCAGTTCTCAATGCGACCGCATTTTTGTATCGATCGGTATATAATTTCTTGACACTCCCCATCACTCACACCAATTAATTCTGTGTCGTTCGTTACAGAAAGGTATGACAATGAGTGAATTAATTGGAAAACGCGCACTCGTGACCGGTGGCTCAAGAGGTATCGGTGCCGCAATCGCCATTGCATTGGCCGATAAGGGGGCAGACGTCGCCCTCACCTATGCCGGCGCTGCGGATCGCGCCGCCGCTGTCGTCAAGGCTATAGAAGCCAAAGGCCGCAAGGGGCTGGCTATACAGGCCGATAGCCGTGATCCGGCGGCCGTGAAACGCTCCGTTGAGGCCACGGTTCAGGCGCTGGGCGGTCTCGATATTCTGGTCAATAATGCCGCTATTGTGCACTATAATCTGATCAGCGCCATCTCGGTCGAGGAAATCGATTCGATGTTCGAAACCAATGTTCGGGGCCCGATCCTGGCGGCCCAGGCGGCCATTCCTCACCTGCCGGCAGGCGGGCGCATCATTTCGATTGGGTCGGCCGGTGCCGATCGTATCGTCGGAGAGCCGGGCTCAGTTTACTATATGACCAAATCTGCGCTCCAATCCTTCAACCGCGGCCTTGCCCGCGAGCTTGGCCCCCGTGACATCACCGTGAACCTCGTCCAGCCCGGATCGACCGATACCGATATGAACCCGGCCAATGGCGAGTTCGCCGACTGGCAACGCTCGCTGATACCGCTCGGACGCTTCGGCGAACCGGCGGATGTCGCGGCGGCTGTGGTGTTTCTGGCCAGTCCAGCCGCCAGGCAAATTACCGGAACGATTCTAAACGTCGACGGCGGGGCGCTTACCTGATCGCATTGACAGCCGCAAGAAGCCGGGAGGCGACCGAGTGGCCTCCCGGCTTTTATGCTCGAAAGCGGTCCTTGCCCTTACCGGTTTACATTATTCTGCCGGAATCCGCGCGATGACCTTGATCTCGAAATCGAACCCAGCAAGCCAATTGACTCCGATGGCGGTCCAGTTGGGATAAGGCGCCTGCGGAAAGACTTCGGCTTTAACGGCCATAATCGTGGCGAACTGGTTTTCAGGGTCGGTATGAAAAGTCGTTACATCGACAATATCGTCGAGCCCGCATCCCCCGGCCTTGAGGGTCGCTTCGAGATTAGCGAACGCGCGTCGCACCTGGGCCTCAAAGTCCGGTTCGGGTGAACCGTCGTCACGGCTACCGACCTGGCCGGAAACAAACAGCAGGTCGCCCGATCGGATAGCCGCAGAATAGGTATGGTTCTTGTACAGGTCATGTCGACCGGCGGGAAAAACAGCGTCACGTTTGGACATAGGGTAGCCTCCTGAAGCAGATCACAAGATGCAATCTGACATATTGACATTCGGTCGCGCCCGTTCATATACGCGACGTATATGATGTAGTGCGCTGATTGCCCAAATCAAGCGGCATACGATGCGTATGTGAATAAGGACTGATTATGGCCAGATCCCGCTTGGAAACCATGGCAGAGAACCGCGCCAAACTGATCGCGGCTGGGCGACGCGCCTTTGCGTCTCAGGGGTTTGCAGCCGCGTCCATGGATGAACTTACCGCTTCGGTCGGGTTGACGCGCGGCGCGCTCTATCACAATTTTGGCGATAAGAAGGGCCTACTTGCCGCCGTGGTGGCGGAAGTGGACGGTGAAATGGCGTCGCGCGCCCGGGCCGCCAGCCTTACCGCGGGTGACGAATGGGAACAGCTTCTGGCGGAGGGGGCAGCCTACATCGCGATGGCGCTTGATCCGGAGGTAAAAAGGATCGTTCTGCTCGATGGTCCGGCCTTTCTCGGAGACCCCTCTCAATGGCCCAGCCAGAACGCCTGTTTGCAGACGACAACCGAAGCTGTTGAAAAATTGATCGCTGGCGGCATTATGAAGCCCATAGATGTTGAGGCCGCGGCGCGCCTTCTGTGCGGAGCCGCCCTGAACGCCGCATTGTGGGTAGCCGCCAGCGATACGCCGCAAGACGCCTTGCCCAAGGCTACCGAAGCTTTCCGTCTGATGGCGGGAGGCTTTTTGCCCGAGAGACGCTAGAGCGAGATGATTTAAAGTGGAAACATCATCTCGCTCTCAGTTTTTGAGCGGTCGGGCAATTTTTCCGAAAAGCGGTGCCTACTTTATCGGATTGTGCTCTAGGCTGAGGTGACGAATTAATCATTTGAGCCAAAGCATGATGCCGGCGATTTTGATGAAGCCGAGGAAATTGGCGGTAAGTTTGTCGTATCTGGTAGCAAGCCCCGCCGCATTTCATTAAAGGCTTCATCCCATAGAAAGCCGCTACCTCGAAGGCGCAATAACCAGCTTTTGCAGGACGACATTGTCGTCGATACGCCATATCTTGAGAGTGTGCTTTCCCGAAGCCACCCCTTCAAACGTCGCGTCAAGCCATTCTGCATTACCGATCACAGCCTTATACCAAGCCTGCTCCTGAGGCGTATTGGCCCCCCCACCGGTCGGCTGCAAGATAGAGCTCAGGATTTGTGGCGCACCGTCGTCCAAAGAGACTCCTACACGCACTCCCCCTTTGGAAGACGTATCCAAGGTCGGTGAAAGGACGAGCCGGACCCGGATCGCTCCGCCTTGAGCGGTGTCTAAGTCATAGTCCAGCCGCACATTGTCCTCTGTCGTTGAACTTGCCACGCCTTGCGGATAGGAAATCATCGCGCCCTTGGCGTGGCCGAGGTCGTTGATGGCTCTCCATTCTACGCCGTTGCCTTTCATCGCGCGGGTATAATCAACCGCCTCGATGACACGTTCATCCGCCGCCCGGACAGTCCGGGCTGATTTGAACAGCGGTGCCACTGACAGCTTGTCGGAAGGGGTTTCACCGGCCACCCGCGTAATGCTTGGCATGGTTTGCTGGGTGGGGTCATTCCAGATGACATAGCTCATATGGACCTGATTGATCATTCCGTCCCATTTACCGCCATTAAGCGCGTGGTATTGATCGGTTAGGTCCCGATCGCGTTGGAAAGCCGTTTCGACCCAGTCCGCGAAGAAATTCGCCCTTGCATCGTTACGGGAAGCGAGCCGTTTGTTCCAGGCCGCCGCGTAATACATCCCGTAGAGATTTCCGATAGCTTCGGTCGGATATTCGACAATCTGGAAATAGGCACTCAGGGCTTCGACGGGCAACTTCGCCTTGACGGTGCGGATGTGTGCAATGAGGGTCTGCCATTCGTCAACAATAGCGCCGAACTCTCCGCCCTCCAGTTCCGGGCCCGTGTCTTCCCCAATGGCATAGGTATTCTGATCGAGAAGTTCGGGTTTGCGGCGCGATGCGAGGCGGCTGTATTCGGAAAGGATCGCACCAATCTCCGTGGCGTGTTCGGAGCCGAATATTTCTGTCGCCCATTCGCGCGGGTAGCCGGCCATGGCTTCAGGCGTCATCTGTTCGGGGTTCCAAGCCATTTTCATGAAAAAGCTCAGTGGATACTCCATCGGCTTGATGTCGCCGACATTCACGATCCACAGATTGCGGGCCCCGCGGTTGTAGGCGAGGTCCATCTGCTGCCAGACCTTCCCGATCTGGTTCGTGTTGAGCCACTTATAATTGCGCGGTGCGCCCACATAGTCGAAGTGGTAATAAACACCGTATCCGCCCTTTCGATCCAGCCTATCCTGACCGGCAACCGGCAGACGACGGATCTGCCCCCAGTTGTCGTCCGCGAACAACAGCGTCACGTCGTCCGGCACCTTCATACCGTGATCGTAATATTGCTGCACCTCCTTATAGAGCGCCCAGACTTGAGGCGTTTTCTCCGCAGGCTTCTTCGTGACATCGGCGATTATCTGCCGTTGATCATGAACGATCTTTTCCAGCAGTTCAGTCGCCGTACCTTCGGACATGGGTTCGTCGCCATCGCCGCGCATGCCGACCGTCACGAGGCTTTCATAACCGCCCTTACCGGGCTTGGACATCATCCGCTCAATGCCTCCGCGCCAAAACGCCCTTAAATTAGAGGCATTGGTCGCGTAATCCCATTTTCCTCCGGTGACGCCGCCTTCCTTATTCAGATGCCACTCTTTGTGTGCCCGCATCATGGGCTCATGATGCGATGTCCCCATCACCACACCCCTCTCGTCAGCGATCTTCGGGCTCTGCGGGTCGTCGACGGCGAACGCTTTACCCCACATGGCGGGCCAGATATAGTTCCCTTTCAGTCTCAGGGTTAGCTCAAAGACGTTTTCGTACATTCTGGCGTTAACCCCGCCAAATGTTTTCGTCGCCCATCCCTTAAGTGCCGGGTCTTCGTCATTGATGAAAATGCCGCGATAGCGAACCTTCGGGCGATCCGATTGCGCGCCTGACGTTACAAACAGATTAGCCTTCGGCGTGACCGGCGCGTCCGCCCACCAGTGCCAAGGCGATACCCCCATCTTCTCGGATATGTCGTACATACCGTAAACCGCCCCGCGCCTGTCGGCACCAATTATGACCAAGGCGCGTTTGATGCCAGGCAGCGGATTGTCGATGACAGTCTGAGTGAAGGCCTCCCAGTTTCCCTTGACGGCACCGACATCGATCTTGTGCGCCTTGACGAGGCGATCGATCACTGGACTTTGACCGAGGACGCCCACAATGACGACCTCGCCTTCTATACTTTTTAGATCGTTCCTCGGCTTAGACGAAGCCCCGGAGACACGGCGCAGATCGTCCGCAAAGTCCGCAGCCACATGACGCACGGCGCTGTCGGCGGCAGCATCCACATAAACGGAAACAGGCTTTCCGTCGCGGATCAGAGCCAGGCTTCGCGGCCTCTCATTCTCGCAAACACTGACGGGCCTTTCACAAGCGCTGCCCGCTACTGCACATATTGTGCTGAGGGCTATCGAAAGGGCAAAAATCGCCGGCTTCATGTTTGCTCCCAAGGCTAGCGCCCGTTCTTATGATTGATCGACAAGTCAGCGATGCGCAAACTGGTCTTACCTATCATAAAAAACATATGTGGGTAGCGCTATCAAGAAGGAAGTTTATTCAAGAACGCGATATCTTCCCTCAAGCAGGGATCAGGATATTAACGTTTAAAAACAGATATATAAAAAATTTTGGATACAGCCTCACGCTCCATGGGCACCCTGAATGGTCTGATCAATTTTCAATTTTTATTTTACTTATGCCGTCGGGCCTCACAAAAGGCCCACGCTTAATATCCCCACTTGGCTCAGTCGGGATGCGCTGGGTCGCGGCCAGCGTTCCCGAAGGTTGGCCGCAGACGAACTTTTCGGAAGCGGTGTGAGCGATACCCTCATCGTCTGCCTTACCGGAGACGCCCAACCGCCCAGCATCATATGTGTGAGCGGCCCCCTACCTGACCTCAAACTTCGTGCCTGATCTGAAAGCGCCAACCGTTGCTTCCCACCCTTGGCCGGCGGCAAGGTTGTCGGCGTTTGCCAAACGCACCGCGAAACGGGGGTCAGCCTTGAGACGCGCGTCCGCATCCGGCAATGCCAGAAGCACCTCATACGCGCCCGACGGCAAGCCGGCAGGCAGGAATACGGCGAGGGTTTCCGTCGCTTTCCTGCCCGGCATCCATTTGCGGGGATCTGTGCCCGACGCTTCGAGGCGATGAACCGCACCGGTTGCTGTATGACGCAGGACGATTTCCACTGGACGCGAATTATACAGCCGCGCCCAGCCCGCATTTCGCACCGTCAACGACAAAGACAGCGACGCGCCCCGGTCGGCGACAACCGGGTGGCTCAGGCGGATCAGTTCGAAGCGGTAACCCAGGCTGCGGCGCACCTCGGTCATGCAGCCTTCGCGGGTCCAGTTGTCGTGGAACAGGCGGCGGTAATAGCCGTCGTTCAGGTAGGTGAGATTATAGCGCGCGCCTTCGGCGCGGATGTCGGCGCAGGTCGTGCGCGGCAGGGGGTGGGGATCATCCGCCGGGTTGCAGGTTTCGCCACCGAACGGGGCCAGATCGCCCAAGGCGTCTATATATTGCTGCTGTCCGGCGCGAACCGTGGCGTTTTCCTCGAACGTGCCGACATCGGTGGCGCTGGCCAGAAAACAGTCGTTGTGAAACCCGACGCGGTAGGTTCCGTTCAGAGCCGCATCGACCGCCGGAAGGGTCGGCGTCCAGTCCTGAATATAAGGTGGATAGCGAAACTGAATGAAGCGCGTGGAGGGTACGGCATCAAGCAGGGCATCGCGAATACGGGTGCGGTTTTCCCACGTAGTGAGGTCATTGGAAGACGTATGCCATTCGCCCCACGCGCCAATAAACCCGGCCTGAACGAAGGCGATAATATCGACATTGCGCTGAAGCACGGGTTTGAGTTGCGCCAGATGCCCCAGCGTCCGCGTCAGACTGGCATCCTGTGCGTTGCGGTATTCGGTCTCGCCGCGCGGATAGTTATAGGTCGCGCGCACGATCAGCTTGACCCCGCCTCGCCGGGCCGTTTCGAACGCGGCGTCGAGTTTCATCAGATAGGCCGCCGGAAGGTCGGTATTGCGATAGGCTTCGAGGTCGATGCGGACATAGATCAGTCGGTAACCCGCGTCAAAGGCCTCAGCGATTTGACGGGCGTTCAGGTTTTCGAGGGTGGCGCCGGCGGCCTGATAGAAGCCGCGCTCGGGATTGGCGAAGTCGGCGTCCGTCGGGGTGAACGTCGTTTGCACGACGCTGGGTGCGGGTGCCGTCGGCGCAGGCACAGGAGAGGCCGCGCCTCCGCTTCCACAGGCGGCCAGCAGCGCGGCGAGCGCCGCCGCGGGCATGAGGGAAGGTCTCCGATAGGGCCTGGAGGTCATGCAATCTCCGTATGTGTATGGAAATGGCCGGCCGCAGACGTGCGACCGGCATATCGCTTTAGAAGCGGTAGCTCAGGCCCAGCTTGAGCGACGCGCCATAGCGGTAATAGCCCTGCGGCAGCAGCGGATTGCCGTTGATGCTGTAGGTATTGGCCTCGTCCAGCAGGTTCTGCCCTTCGAGCGTGACATCCATCTTGTCGTTGATCTTGTACGCGGCGTGCGCCGTAACCCAGGTGATCGGGTCAGCCTCTTCGTTGTAGCCGCCGCCCAGCACGTTGATCGCCGTAACGAAGCCTTCGGTATGGTCCCCGGAGAGGCTCAGCGAGATCGGACCGCGTTCATAGAAGACGCCCAGCGAATAGACGGAGGGGGCGATACCTTCAAGCGGGCGCTCCTCGTCTCCGACCCAGCTCGACGACCAGTTGCGCGTATATTGCGCCCGCAGGCCGAACCCGTTGTCCATGAAGTGCTGGAGACCGACTTCGATACCCTTGACCTTGGCGTAATCGCCATTGATCGGGCGGCTGACATTGAACAGATAGCCCGGCACGCCGATGTCCTGACCCGGCTCCCAACTGGTGGTGATCTGATCCTTGATATATTTGCTGAACACCGCGACGTTGAAAATCGAGTTGCGCCCGAAATAGTATTCCAGCGACAGATCGACCTGATTGGCGGAATAGGGTTTCAGCGCGGCGTTGCCGCCATAGATCTGCGTGAACTCACCCCACGATACGCTTTCCGTGGTGTTGGTCGGCGCGAGGGTCTCGACCGACGGGCGGGCCATGGTCTGCGCCATGCCGAAGCGCAGGCGCAGTTCCTCGGTGATCCTGTAGTTCACATTGAGCGACGGCAGGACGTAGGTGTAGTCGCTTTCCTGCGTCACCGGCGACGGGGTGTCGTAAACCGCCGTGTAGTTGAACGCGCCGTTTTCGATGATGCTCAAAATCTTGGCGTCCCAGGCCTGAGACGTCGTCTGGGTGTGAACGATGCGCACGCCGGCATTACCGCTCCAGCGGTCGGTGGCGAAATTGGCCTGGAGGAAGCCCGACCAGGTCTTTTCGCCGACGCGGTAGCTTTGCAGCGGGTTCCATACAGGAGCTGCGGCCGCATAGTTATAGGTGCCCCCGCCCGGACGCGGTTTGCCGTTATAGGCGGCCAGAGCGCGCTGATAGGCGGCCACGTCGAAGGCCAGGAAGTTGCGCGGGAAATCGGCGCTGACCTCGTCCATGAAGTTGGGCAGCGAGAAGCTGCGCGAAATCACCGTGCCGTCGAGTGCCCCGACATTGATGGCGTAATTGCCGGAATAGTAGTCGGCGCCGCCGGTCAGGGCGTTATTGACAAGGTCGCGCGACTTCTTGCGGTCGGTATAGGTGACGCCGAACTGCACGTTTTCGAGCCAGCCGCGGCTGGCGGCCCATTTGCCGGTAAAGGATGCGCCGGTGATCTCATCGTCGATATTGTCGCCCGCCAGCGAGAAGTAGTGGGTATTGAAATCCGCGTCGCTAAACTGACCGTTGGCCAGTCCGGAGGCCAGATCGCGCCCATCGTCGAAATCGACCGTGACGTTCGGCACGCGCGCGCCGGTCAGCGAGATGTGGGCGGTGTTGGGCTGGTTCATGCGCAGCACGACATAGCTGTCCTGCCCGCCCGAATGGCGTGAAGAGGTCGAACGATAGAGGTCGCCGGTCAGGGTCAGGCTGTCAGACACATTCCATTCGGCATTGACGCCGAACAGTTGGGTTTCGACCACCCGGTACGAGGTCTGGTTCAGCAATTCCGGGTTCATCCGCATTTCGGGATCGGGATTGTCCATGTCGAAGCTGGTGACGATGCCGTCCTGAATCACCATATTGGACCAGCGGCCGGGCGCGTAGAGCGGGTAGAAGGACTGCTGATAGCCGACCTGCGGCGAGTCGAGCTTGGTCGTCAGGCCGTCCAGGACCAGACGGAAGCGGTCGCTGGGACGCCATTCCAGCTTGGCCGTATAGGCGGTGCGCTTCTTCTGTTCCAGAATCGAGCCGACGCGGAACTGACCCGGTCCGATAAGGCCGTACTCCTCTTCGTCCAGTACGCCATTATTGTTCGGATCGATACTGCCGCCCCAGGCATTGCCCCACAACCAGCTCTCGTCGGTCGGATCGGCGTTGCGCGTCCAGCCGCCGTCGTTGCCGGCCACGTCCGTACGGTCGTCACGTTCTTCGGCCACCACCCCCAGCAGAATGCCGAGCGTGTCACCGGCGAAGGTATTGCTGAATACGCCTGAGAATTTCCGGCCGTCCAGTTCGGACATGCGGTTGCGGTCACCTTCGAGGCGGACGATGCCCTGCAGGCCCCGCTTGTCGAAGGGACTGGCCGAACGCAGGTTGATCAGGCCGCCGATAGCGCCTTCGGTATTGGCGGCCTCCGCGCCCTTGATGACATCGGCGCCGCTGATGACGTCGGACGGCAGCACGTCGTAGGCGAAGTCGCGGCCCGCCCCATCGGTGGCAAGGATGCGGCCGTTGAAGGTCGAAAGCGTGTATTCGGGTCCCAGGCCGCGGACGCTGACCTTCTGCCCCTCCCCGCCCGCCGTGCGGGAAATCGACACGCCGGTGATATGGCTCAGCGAGTCGGCGACGTTGTCATCCGGGAACATGCCCAGCTCCAGCGCGCTGATCGAATCCTGCACGGTGGCGGCGTCGCGCTTCAGCTTGACGGCACGCGCCACGCTGCCGCGCACCCCGACGACCGTTATTTCCTCGATAGCCTCAACGGGCGGCGCGTCCACGACCGACGGATCGGTCGGGACCTGAGCGATAGCCGTCCCGGCGGACAGAAGAGCGACAAGACCCGCGCCCGTCAGAACGGTGCTGCGAAGGGATGGGCGACGAAACATATGTGAACCCCTGAATGGCTGCGGTGTGACAGCGAATGGTGGGAACCGCAAATTTCGAACGTTTTTTCATGTTTCGATTTGCAGTTATATCTTGCAAAGAAGTGAACATCGGTTTCGCAAAACTGTCAAATCGAAACGTAACGAAATTTTATGCGATGTTGCATTTCGTTGCCGGTACGCCACAGGAGGCCCTCTGAGACCGTCGGATGCGCACCCGTTCTTGTCTGTAAGAGCGGGGTCGGAGGGCCGGTGCAAAAACGAAACGCGTCAGGCGATGCGCTGGGAAGCGGCCGGCCTCAACCAACGCAGAAGCGAGGGAGCGGCAAAGTCGGAGACGGTCAGGTCCGCGCCGGGATGCAGGCCGACCTTTCGGGCGGGGCCCGTAATTTCAACGGTGGCGACGCCCGCCGCCAGCGCCGAGCTTATACCCGGCACGGAGTCCTCGAACGCCACGGCTTCGGACGCTTCGACGCCGAGACGCCGCAGGGCGTCCTGATAGGGCAAGGGATCGGGCTTGGCGCGCGGCAGTTCTTCGCCCAGCACCCGCGCGTCGAAACTGTCCGCCAGTCCCAGTACCCGCAGCGTGTGCTCGACATTGAGACGCGGCCCGTTGGTGACGAGCGCGCAGACCACGCCCTGCCCTTTCGCCCACGCGATGAGCGGCAAAAGACCCGGCATGGGCGACATCTGCGGCGTCAGGCGGCGATAGAGCGCCTCCTTTTCATCGGCCAGACGCCGCTGCGCATCAACAGACAGGCCCGGGAAAAAATGCCCGAAGATATTTTCGTTCGATTGCCCCGATACATGGCGATGAAAGTCCGCGTCGCTGAGGCTCACGCCCTGTGCCGCCAGAGTCTCGACCATCGCCTGACGGTGCAGGCCGTCCGTGTCGCTCAGCGTACCGTCCATGTCGAACAGAAGGGCCTTGAAACGCAAACCCTCAGGCAACGCAAGTTCACGCATCCCCAATTCAGGCATTAACGGGCAATCCGATCGGTTGTCCGCTCAGGCGCGCGGCGTAGAACGCCGCCCCAAGCGCGGGACTGTGACGCGGCACGATCAACCGGTAATCGGGCGAAAAGGCCGTGAGGCGCTCGCGGAAAGGATGCAGGATCAGTTCGCCGCCCTGAAACACGCCGCCGGAATAGGAAAGATTTACCGTCTCGCCGGGCGCATAGTCAAGTTTCACGCGGATGGCGTCAACAATGGCCGCCAGTTCGCGCCCGGCTTCGGCAAAGATGCGCTTCGCCTCGGCATCGCCCTGCGACGCCGCTTTCGCCACCAGCCGCGACAGGGCGGCGATGCGGTCGCGCGATGGCGCGGCCTTGGCGTAAACATAGCCGCAGATATCGAGATCGCTCTTCAACGCCAGTTCCTGCATCAGCAGGTCGTACAGCAACCCCCGCGGCAGACGTCCGTCGCCCATACGCGAAAAAGCGTTCAGTCCCTGCACGGCGATCCAGTAGGCCGAGCCCTCGTCGGAGAAGGTCTCGCCCCAGCCGCCGCCGCGCGCCTTCAGGCCCTTATGCTCCCCGTAGCCGATCGACCCGGTCCCGGCGACGATATTGATGCCATCCTCACCGGCCAGCGATCCGGCCCAGCCGCAGATCATGTCATTTCCACAGGCATAGCGATGGTGGCCCAGCACGGCTTCGGGGATCACATCGAGAAACGGCTGCGCCGAGCTGTCCTCACCATGCGCCGGAAGGCCGAAAAAGGCGTAGATGATATCCTGCGGTTTGGCGCCGGCCTGAGCCAGCACCGCTTCCACCCCGTCGTGCAGAAGGGCGTGGAGCCCTTCGAACCCGATCTGGATATAGTAGCTGGGGCCGCCCTCGTGCCGGGATACCACCTGCCCGACGGCATCGGTCAGGATGAAGGCGGTCTTGGTGCCGCCCCCGTCCACGCCCAGAAAATAGCCCGGCCCCGCCATCAGCTCAGCTCGTGAATGCGCACGCCCTGCACGACGCGGTTGACCGTGCCCGACGTATTGGGCTTGTCCGGCGTCAGCTTGTAACGCAGCGACTCGTAGAAGGCGAACATCTGCGGTGCGACGATGTAGGGGAAAAGCAGATCGGCGTCGTCGGCGTCTTCCAGCCCTTCGATGCGCACCTGATCCTCCACCGGCAGCCCTACGCCGTCCTGCGCGGTAATGGCGATAACGCGGGCGGCGTCGCGGTCGCGGCGCAACTCGTCGATCAGGTCGATATCATAGCCGCGCGTATAGGCGTTGTTGGACAGGAAGACGACGACCAGGGTCTTGTCGTTCACGATGGTCTTCGGTCCGTGGCGGAAACCGAGCGGTGAGTCGAACATGGTCACCAGACCGCCATTGGTCAGTTCCAGCAGTTTCAGGCCGGATTCGCGCGCCAGTCCCTGAAAGATATGGCTGCCCAGATAGACGACGCGCTCATAGCCTTCATCGGCGACCGCCTTCATGGTGGCCGCATGGGTGCCGATCACCTGCTGGGTCGCGTGGGCGATAGCACTGACGCGGGCATCCCTATCAGCAATACCGCCGAATACGGCCAGCGCCGCATAGGTCATGCACGAGAAGCTCGACGTCATGGCGAAGCTGCGGTCGTGGGTGGCGTCGGGCAGCAGGACAGTCTGACCTCTGGCCCCTTGACCGTAACGCGCCAGAGCGCCGTCGGCGTTACAGGTGATGACGAGGTGATGCAGCGACTTCACGAAGCGGTCGGCGAGTTCCACGGCCGCGACGCTTTCCGGACTGTTGCCCGAACGGCCGAAGGACACCAGCACGGTCGGCGTATCGGCTTCGAAATAGAGCTGCGGCGCGCAGGCAAGGTCTGTCGTCGGGATGGCTTCGACGCGGCGGCCGAGGCGCGTGGACAGGACCGGGGCCAGACATTCACCGATAAAGGCGGAGGTGCCGGCGCCTGTCAGAATAACGCGCAGGTTCGGCTGGGCCAGAAGCGGCGCGAGGAAGGCCTCGATTTCGGCCCGGCGCGCCATTAGCAGGGCTTGCGTCTCTCGCAGCATTTGCGGTTGTTGCGCGATTTCACGCGCGGTCCACAGACCGCCCAGACGTTCCAGTGCGGTTTCGTCGAGGCCCAGATGGGTCATGTCAGGCATAAGCATACTCCGGCTCAGGGGTGCAGGCCGCGCGATAGGCCTCCAGCGTCGCGCCGATATGCGCGATCACCAGATGGGCCGGGGTGGGCGTCAGGCCGGCATTGCGGATGGCGGCATAGGCCTCCGGCAGATACTGGCTGATCAGCGCCAGGGGCGGCGGGTTGTTGGTCAGATTGTCGAACATCGTCTCCTGCGCCGCGGTGATCTGCGCGTCCGGCCAGTAATAGCGGATACGGTCGGAGAGACTATACTGCAGGTCGAACTGAAGGTCCGCCCCTGTCGCATGATAATATTTGGCCCAGTTGCGCGGATCGGCCTTCATGCGCTCGATGGCGATATGACGGAAGCGCGAGGCCTTGTCCTCGCCCACCCATTCGCGCTCGATAGCGTCCAGTGCCCAGAAGGCTTCTCGGAGCGCAAAGGTGACGCCCGGCCCGACCTTCAATATGGCGAAATGATCCTCGACCAGTTGCTTCAACGCCTTTGGCGTCTGATAATCGGTCGAGTGGGCTTCGAAGACGATATGCGGCTGTGCGTCTAGCGCGGCACTGAGTTTCACCGCCCTGGCGCGATCGTAGTCGATGACCTTGTGATGGTCGAACTCGACGCCCGGCTGCACCACGGCGCCGATGACGCGCGGCCAGGCGTCGGCGAGCCCCTCGGCTGAAAAAATAGCGCGGTGCGCCTCGATCGTGGCCAGCGCCGCTTCGGGCGTCGTGACCTCCAGTTCGGGCAAATCTTCCGCTGCGCCGCCGGGCACCGGGACTTCAGTGCCGATGACATAGACGCAGGGCTCGCCGCCGACACGCGCCTGCGTGGCTTCGGCAATCCGGATCAAACGTGCGGCGCGACGGGCTATGGTGTCTTCCGGCAGAGGCACCGGATCGTCGGCGCACGACATGGAACAGTCGGCGTGGATCTTACGGAAACCGGCGGCGACATATTGCTCGATCAGCACATCGGCCTTTTTCATCGCCTCTTCGGCGCTTAAGGCCGTCCAGGGATTAGGCCCCAGATGATCGCCACCCAGGAGGATACGTTCGCGCGCCAGACCGACCTTATCGGCGATGGCATAAACGAACATCCGAAAAGACTCCGGCGTCATGCCGGTATAGCCGCCGTCCTGATTGACCTGATTGCAGGTGGCCTCGATCAACGTAACCGGCACGCCGGCCTGCAGGGCATGAACGAAGGTCGCCTCGATCACCAGCGGATGCGCCGAGCAGACGGAATATATGCCGCAGGCCTGCCCGCCTTTGTGCCGGGCAACCAGATCAAGCATCGCTTTCATGGGGCGTTCTCCGTTTGCGTTTTCGATGTTTCGACCCTAACGTAACCGAAAACGCAACGCAACTAAAACAATGAAAACGAAACATATTAAATTGCGAATTTGTCACACAATTAGATCTAACGATATTTTTAACCGACGCTCAATCGGCAAAGTGAAAACAACAGGAAACAAAAAGAGCGGCCGGTCAGAGTCCGGCCGCTTTCAGTTCGGGAGGAAGACTTTTCAGGACGTGTGAGCCATTCAAGCCGCCAGAGCCAGCAGGGCCGAAGCGATAAAGGCCAGCGCCAGACCGATCATCTTGAGCTCTCCGGGCATCACACCGGCGATCAGCAGCGAAATCACCGCCGTGACTAGCGGTCCGCCGGCATTGGTCAGGGGTGCCACGACGATGGCCTTGCCGTAACGGAAGGCATAGACCAGCGACAGGGCGCCGATGGCGTTGAGTATCTGAATGCCGCCCGCCAGCCACGGCCCGTCCCAGCCCCAGTTGATGGGTTTGGCGAAATCGGTCATGCCGATGGCCACCGGCACCAGCATCAGCCCGGCGATCATCATGTAGAAGAAGATGCTTTCGGCGCTCATGCGATGGTTGGCCAACTTCATGAAATAGGCCTGCACGCCCCAGCACAGCATAATGACGAGAGCCAGCGGGAACCACCCCGCCCCTTGCGTGAACGAAAATCCCTGCGGCGAGAAATCGAACAGCGGCAGGGCGATCAGGGCCAGAACCACGCCCAGCGCCCCCAGCTTCGTCGTGCGCTCCTTCAGGAAAGCGAACGACATGAGTATGGTCACCAGCGGCGACAGCGAAATGATGGGGAAAATCAGATAGGCCGGGCCGGTCGTCACGGCATAGAAGAGTATCATCTGCCCGCCCGCCCCGGTCAGACCGATCAGCAGGCCGTAGAGGATCGATTTCGGATCGCGGTCCAGCTTCCATTTTTCGCGCTGCATGACGATGACCGCCGGAACGATCATGGTCACGGCCCAGACGCAATAGACCAGAGTCTCCGGGAAGCCGCGCTGGGCGGAAATGCCGGCAAAGGCGCCCCAGACGCCCCACAGGGCGACAGTCAGGAAGGCGAACAACAGCCAGCGCTTGCCAGCGTCAGCGGGAGCAGCGGGCGCGGTTACGGTCGTGTCGGTCATGCGCGGCGGCCCTTGACGGGAACGGCTTCGATAAGCAGAGACTGTTCGAACTTCGCCGGAATGCGGCTGGTCGCCGCCGTCACCGTGCCGAGATCCTTGCCGTTGACATAGTCGGTCAGACGGTACGCGCCCTTGCCCAGACCGCGCAGTTCGACCGAACCGTCCCACAGGGGCGCCGTTTTGGGGGCATAAAAGGCGTAGTAGAGCTTGCCGTCCTTTTCGACCGCGTGGGCCTCCGGCTTGTCGAAGCCGATATCATAAAGCTCCCCCAGATACTGGCCTTTGGGCAGCATCTTGGCGTTATAGATGTCGGCCCATTTGCGCCACACGGCCTCGCGTTCCGGCGTCAGTCGGAAATTGGCGTCCTTGCCCCGACCCTCGTTCGGCCAGGTGAATTTGGTGGAGATGACCGCGCCGATACCGACGGTCGATGCCCAGTCGTTGCCGCCGTCGCTCAGTTCGACATGGTCGCCCGCATAGGCGGCGTCACGCCCCATCAGCGCCTTGAGCGACTTGCCCTTATGGCGCACCTGCCACGAAGACAACGGATCGGACGACGGCACCTGATTGGTATAGGGCAGATTATGGAAGGCATAGGACGTGCCGCACGGACAGAATTCGACCACGGCCTGCGGATTGGCGGCGATGGCCGTGTCGTAGACCATCTTCCAGAAGTCCTGAAGCTTTTCGACCGACTCTTCCGGGCGAGCGTGGTTGTGCGCCGGGTTATAGCAGGGCGCGACGCCGTTCATATGCTGGCCATCCAGCTTGAGGCCTTCATAGCCCCATTCGGCGATAATCCTGTGCACGAGCTTTCGCGTGTAATCGATGGTCGGCTGATAGGCCGGGCACAGATAGAAGGCGTTCCACCACGTCACGTCCTGCACTGCGCCGTTTTCATCCAGCAGCAGCATGTCGGTGTGGTCGTGCAGCAGGTCCGAGCCCGGATCGACGGCCAGCGGCGCCAGCCACAGCTTGGGTTTCAGACCGGCGGCGCGGATCGCCTTGACGAAGGCGATCATGTCCGCCTCGGTGCGGAACTTACGCGGATCGAGCGCCCAGTCGCCTTCGTTGGTCTGCCAGCCGTCATCGAGCACGGCCCATTTGAAGCCCAGTTCCTTTACCTTGGCGTAGGTGCCTTCGACCTCGGCAACGTTAAAATTGCGGTCGTAGCCCCAGGCGCACCAGATAGCCTCATAAGATCCTTCGGGCGCCTTGGGCGCGGCCAGACCGCGGTCGGCCATGATGCGGCGATAGGCGTCGAGCGTCGCATAATAGTCGCGCTGATGCGCCGTAACGAAGGCGTCGAGCGATTCCAGCGTGTCGCCGCTGTTCAGGGTCACGGCGCGCGCTTCCTGCAGCGCTACCGACGCTCCGGCCGCGGTCGATACGATGGGCAGCGACACGGCCTTGGGCCGTAATTCGATATGGCCCACGGCGATACCCGCGTCCGGACGCCAAACGTCAACGACCGGCGTGCCCGAACCGTAGTCCGAGGCGTTCATGCCCATGAAGTTGGCCTGCTCGAAACCCTCCTTTGCCGGCTGCACCCAGTCGCGGCGATCGGCGTGTGTCGAGCCCGACCACGACCAGAAGCCCGCACCTGAGGATTTCAGCATATGCGCGCCGATGCGGTAGCTTTCGATGCTCAACGGTTCGGTGCGTGTATTGCGCCACGTCACCTTCAACAGCGGGAAGCCTGGATAACGCTCATAAAAAGTCAGGCTGACGACCTTTTCCAGTCCCTCGGCCGAAGTGCCGCGCACCGTATGCCTCACCCCCTTGCCGTGCGCATCGCTGACCGGGGCCTGACGATGTTCGGCAAAGCTGAAGGCGCTGACGACCTTGTCGCCGGTGAGCGTCACCGTCTCCGACGCCGCGAAATCGCTGAGCACGACCGCCTGTCCGCTCAAGCCAGAGACCAGTCGGCCATTCAGGGCGGCGTCGAATTCGACGGTCAGCGCCTTGCCGCCGGCGCGCGCCACAGGCACTGTCGCCCACGCGCGGCTTGCGCCCAGCGCGCCCGTCGCCAGAATGGTCCCGCCGAACAGGGCCAGCAAGCTGCGCCTGTGCATATGGGGTTCTGTGATCATTCGCCGCCTCCTTTTTTACGCTTGTGTAAAAATGATCTTGCATAAGTCATTTTTAAAAGGCAAACAAAAAGACGTAAAACCGAAACATTAAATTTCGTTTTCGTTGCTTTTCAATTTACGGAGGGGATTATGAGGCTCAACACCCGTTTGCGGCTCGCCCTGGCTCCGCTGGCCCTGTTTATGGCCGTCCCCGCCCTGAGCCAGACAGACACCTATAGCGTCGCCGACTTTGACAAGGTGCGCAAGTTCGACGCCCACGTCCACGTCAATGTGAAGGATGCGGCCTTCCTCGAACAGGCGCGCGCCGACAATTTCGAAATCCTGTCGATCAATGTCGATTATCCGGCCTTCCCGTCTGTCGCCGACCAGGCCGCCGCCGCGCATCAGTTCCACAAGGCCGATCCGCAGCACTTCCACTACGCCGCGACCTTCTCGATGAAGGGCTTCGGTCAGGCCGGCTGGGCGAAAGCGACCAATGCCTATCTGGATTCGGAGTTCAAACAGGGCGCGCTGGCGGTCAAGGTGTGGAAGAATGTCGGCATGGTCGAGCGCGATGCCGCAAACCGGCTGATCTTCATTGACGACAAGGGGTTTGCGCCGGTCTTCAAACATCTGACGCAAAAGAAGATTCCGTTGATCGCGCATCAGGGGGAGCCGCGTAACTGCTGGCTGCCGGTCGAGCAGATGACGACCAATAACGACAAGGCCTATTTCAGCAACCACCCGGAATATCACATGTATCTCCATCCGGAGATGCCGAGCTACGAAAGCCTGATGGCCAGGCGCGACCATATGGTCGCGGCCAATCCGAAACTGCGCGTCGTCGGCGCGCACATGGCCAGCCTGGAATGGAGCGTCGATGAGGCCGCAAAATTCCTCGACGCCCACCCCAATGCGGTGATCGAACTGGCGGCGCGCATCGCGCAGATCCAGTACCAGTCCGTTCGCGATTACAATAAGGTGCGCGACTTCTTCATCCGCTATCAGGATCGCATCATGTACGGTACGGACCTGACGCTCAATCCCGGTGACGACGCGCAGGGCTTCAAGAAGGTCGCCCACGGCTACTGGCTGTCGGACTGGACCTATCTGGCCACCGCAGAGACGCAGCGTGTGGCCGACATCGACGCCGATGCGCGCGGGCTGGCCCTGCCGAAAAGCGTGATAGACAAGATCTATTACACCAATGCCAGGCGTGAGTTTTTCAAGAAATAAAACCTGATCAGGGGGTTACATGTCCGTTCGTTCGTTGCTTGCTTCCGTCGCCGCCATCGGCCTCCTCGCCCTGTCCGTACCGGTATACGCCGAAACCGATGCGCTGACTGCCACAGGCAAGTGGTCGGTGCCGGAACGCAAACAGGCGCGCACACCGCCGATGGGCTGGAACTCGTGGAACGCCTTCCGCACCGAGGTCGATGAGGCCAAGGTGCTGGGCGCGGCCAGGGTGCTGGTCGATAGCGGCCTGTCGAAGCTCGGCTATACCTACGTCAATATCGACGACGGCTGGTGGCTGAAGCGCCGGCAAAGCGACGGACGGCTGGAAATCCGCACGGCCATCTTCCCCAGCGCCAAGGTCAAGGGCAAGAACTCCAGCTTCCGGCCCTATACGGACAAGCTGCACGGCATGGGGCTGAAGGCCGGCATCTATACCGATATCGGTCGCAACGCCTGCTCTCAGGCCTATGATCTGCATTCGCCCAACCTGCCCGAAGGCACGACGGCGGAGCGCGAAGTCGGCCTCTATGGCCATGTCGATCAGGATATCGGCCTCTATTTCAAGGAATGGGGTTTCGACTATATCAAGGTCGACGCCTGCGGCATCAATGTCTATGCGCCGGGCAGCCCGCTGGTGCGCGACCATGCCTATACGCCCGTGCCGCCCCTGATCGATCAGGCCGCCATCAGCCGCACCGACATTCCCGCCGTGCGCAGCATGTACGACAAGGTCGCCTCGGCGCTGGCCACCGCCAACCCGGATGGCGACTACGTCCTGTCGATCTGCAACTGGGGTACGGCCGACGTCCGCACCTGGGGGAAGCAGACCGGCCATATGTGGCGCACCAGCGGCGACATCACGCCCACCTGGACGCGGATGCTGCACAATTTCGACAGCGCCTCGACCCGCGCCCTCTACGCCAAGCCCGGCGCGTGGAACGATCCGGACATCCTGTTTATCGGCCATGGTGATTTCGACGCCGATCACCTGACGGAAGCGCGGTCGCACTTCGCCCTGTGGGCCATTATCAACGCGCCGCTGCTGATCAGCTACGACCTGCGTCAGGCGCCGCAGAGCCTGATGGACATCTGGGGCAATGCGGGCATCGTCGCCGTCAATCAGGATAGGGGCGGCCATCAGGGGGTCATCGCCTACGCGTCCGACGACGTGCAGATCATCGTCAAGACCCTGTCCACCGGCAGGAAGGCCGTCGCCCTGTTCAATCGCGGGCTGGCCAAGACCGACATCACCCTGACCGCCGCCCACCTGAAATTCTCAGGGACAGCGCCGGTTCAACTGAAAAACCTGTGGGACCAGAGCGCGACGCCCTTCACCGGCGAAACCACCTTCAGCGTCGAACCGCGTCAGGTGCTGATCTTCGAGGCCTCCGGGGAGCGCCTGCTGACGGACGGCGTCTATCTGTCGGAAATTCCGGGCGATGTGAATGTCGCCGCCGACGGTGTCGTGTCGCCGGAACCCGACCCGGTTGTCCATCGCATGCGCAATTCGTGGGGTCAGACGCGCGGGTCCGGCGAACGCCCCGCCTACACCGGCTGGGGCGGAGCGCAGGCCGACGCCACCCCCTACGATCAGGCGCTGCGCATCGGCGGGCAAGGCTTCGATACGGGCATCGGCATCCAGTCGGATTCACGTCTCGAAGTGCGCAATACGGCGGGTTATACCCGCTTCGAAACGCTTGTGGGCGTGGACGATTCCACCCGCAACACGAAGGATAGGGTGCGCTTCTACGTCTATGGCGACGGACAGTTGCTGACCCGGAGCGAGCCCGTGGCCTTCGGCGATGCGCCGCGCCCGCTCAAAGCCGACATTACCGGTCGCCAGATCGTGGAAGTCGTCGCCCGCACCGAAAACCGCAGCAGCGACCTGCCGCTGGTGGTCATCTGGGCCGAGGCCGCGCTCAGGAAATAGGCCTAAGCCTTGTAGAGCTTGATGCCCAGACGTTCCGCCGCTTCGTCGATAAAGGACGGGGCGGCGGCGTCGGTGATCAGCGCGTCGATCTCGCTGATGTCGATAATGCGGTGGAGGCAGACCTTGCCGAATTTCGAGGCATCTGTTACGGCGATGACCTCACGCGCCGTCTCAACCATCTTGCGGTTCAGTTGCGCTTCGGCCTCGTGGTGCGTAGTAATGCCGCGCTCGACGTCGAAGCCGTCGACGCCCAGAAACAGCTTGTCCAGCAACAGCTCATCCAGCGCTGCCACCGTCTGCGCGCCGTAAAACGCCATGTTCTTGCGGCGCAGTTCGCCGCCCAGCATGACGATCTTTATGTTGCGCTTCTGCGCGAGCACCGAGAGAACGTCGAAATCGTTGGTAACGACGGTGATGTCTTCCTCGTCGGGCAGGAAACGCGCGATCTGCAACGCGGTCGTGCCCGAATCGAGCATGATCGACTGCCCCGGCTTGACCATGCTGGCCGCCAGTTGGCCGATGCGTTCCTTCTCTTCGGTATGGCTGACGCGCTTGGCCTCGATCGGCGGCTCGGCATTGGTGTTCACCACCTCCGAAGAGATGGCCCCGCCATAGGCGCGCGTCGCGATTCCGTGCTCCTCAAGGTAATGCAGGTCCTTGCGGATCGTCTGCATCGAGACGCTGAACATTTCGGACAGGGCCAGAACCTGCACGCTGCCGCGCGATTTGAGCAGGGAGGTGATTTCACGCCGGCGCTCAGACGTATCGCGCGTTACCTTCAGCGAACCCTCGGCCATTGTACTGCCTCTCCTCCGGCGCTTCCTCGCGCATACCGGCGCGATTCCGTCTGGTTATTCCCTAAATCGGCCCGCCACACAACCATACAAGGCTTAAAGCGGCGATAAAAGCGCGAGCGATAGCGCAATCATGTGACAATAATGCCTCTTTTTTGTTTCGATTACGATACAAAACGAAAGATAATGTAGACATAAAAATGAAAGTGTACATAAATCGAAACATAGGCAGACTATACGCCACCGCTCGCGCGTCCCTGGGGAAAACGGAGGCGCGGGTGCACCACTATATCGAGGCCAGTACACCCATGCTGTCCCGTGCCTTCCAGCCGGGTGCTCACGCACCGCAGTAAGCGTTCACAACCCAGTTCACAACTTTGGGGCAGTAGCCATGACGCCGCTGCCGTGATGACCATTTTACTTCAGGGGACGGCCAAAATGAAAACCGAGGCACGTTACAGTATTTCCAGACCCGCCTTGCTGGTGGCGGCGTCGCTTCTGACACTGACCGCTGTTGCGCCCGCCGTGGCGCAGGACACGACGGAGGCCGCCACGACCGACGGCGAAGCCACCGAAGTCGTCGTCGTGGGTCAGCGCCGCGCGCTTCAAAGCGCCCAGACTATCAAGAAGAACGCCGACACCATCGTCGATTCGATCACCGCCACCGATATCGGCGCGTTTCCGGACAAGTCGGTCGCCGAAGCGCTGCAGCGCGTTCCCGGCGTCAGCGTCGTCCGTTCGGCGGCCCGCAACGACGTCATGCACTATTCGGCCGAACCCTCCGGCGTGATTATCCGCGGCCTGCCGCAGGTGCGATCGGAATTCAACGGCCGCGACATGTTCTCGGCGACCTCCGGCTACGGCCTGTCGTGGTCGGACATCTCGCCGGAAATGATGCAGAAGGTCGACGTCTACAAGAACCAGAGCGCCGACCTCATCGAAGGCGGTATCGCCGGCTCCGTCGATCTGGTCACCCGCGTGCCCTTCGATCAGAAGGGGCAACTGATCAGCGGTACGATCGAGGCCAATTACGGTGACCTGTCCAAAGAGGTGAAGCCGAGTGTTTCCGGCCTCTATTCCAACCGCTGGGACACCGAACTGGGCGAATTCGGCCTGCTGGTCAATGGCGCCTGGTCCGAGGTCAACACCACGTCCGAAGCCGTCACCCTGCCCCGCATGGTCGAGTTCGACGCCGGCACCTACAGCAGCGCGATCAACTATATTCCATCGGGCATCGCGTTCAACGACACCCTTTACGAGCGCACCCGCAAGGGCCTGTCGCTGGCCGGTCAGTGGCAGAACAACGACCGCACCATGAAGGCGACGCTGCAATATAACCACTCGACCTATGACGAGACCTGGTCCGAAGACCAGTTGATCAGCTACTGGATGTGGGTCGATCCGGCCACCACCAACCATTCGACCACCTGGAACGACCCGACCCTGCTTGCGCCGCCCGTCGGCGGCTCGCCCTATGTGTTCGGTTCGGACGGCCTGATCCAGTCGGGCACCATCACCGGCTCGCGCGGCGGCTGGGGCTACGGACTGGTCGACTGGAACACCCTGCAATATATCCCCGGCTCGACGGATCAGTACGGCACCTATGCCCGCCACGGCATCAACCAGCCGCTGATCGTGCCATGCCTGAACCTGACCGGCATGCCGTGCCGCGCCGCGCCGGTGCTCAATACCGTCACCCGCTATTCCAACGAAGTGCGCACCATCGACGACGTGGCGCTGAATTTCATCTGGACGCCGACCGACCGCCTGCGCGTCAATTTCGACCTCCAGCACGTCAAGGCGACGACCGAAAAGTACGATGTGACGTTCGAGTTCACCACCTATGCCGATCTCAAGCTTGATCTGCGCGGCGAATATCCGACGCTCGGCTTCCAGGCGCCGTCCGGCTATAATGTCATCGGCGCCGATCCTCTGTCTGACTACCGCAACTACTCGCCTGAATCGGCGATGGACCACCGCACCGACTCCGAGGGCACGCTGACGGCGGTGCGCGCCGATCTTGAATACAGCTTCGATACGCCGTGGCTGCAATCCATCCGGGCCGGCGTGCGTTATGCCGATCGTCAGCAGGACCACAAATGGTCCCTGTACAACTGGGGCAGCATCAGCTCGGACTGGGGCGTCAACCCCGCCGATTCCTTTTTCATCGACTCCCCCGCCACCTACAATCCGGACGGGTCGATCAAGTTTCAGGGCTATGAGCCGGGCTATTACGAAAATCGCGACTTCGGCAGCGATCTGATGGGCGGCGGCCTGCTGGGCCACAACAATTTCGTCTTCATGAAGCGCGACATTATCTCCAACCCGGCCGAACTGGCCAAGCGTTTCGCCATCAGCGGCCAGACCGATCAGGGCGGCACGGCCTCTTCGGCGTGGAACCCCATCTGCGAACGCCCGGATGAGGTCGCCGGTTCCTGCTACACCCCCGGCGAGCAGCTAAGCGTCAGCGAAGAGGTCAATTCGGCCTATGTCATGCTGAAATTCGGCGGGACGGAGGCGCGCCTGTTCGACCGCTTCCCGGTGTCGGGCAATGTCGGTGTGCGCTATGTCGAAACGACGATCGAAAGCGTCGGCGCGCTGAACTTCGCCACGCCGTTCACCGCGGGCGACCTGACCTGCTCGCCCTATACCGGGCCGGTCGTTCCGGGTCAGTACGCCATCACCCCCGGCTGTCTGGCGGCCAATTCGCTTCAGGATCAGGCCTTCTCCAGCGGCGGCAGTTCGCCTTCGGTAGTGAGCACCAAGCACAAGAACACCCTGCCGAGCTTCAACCTCAAGGTGGAACTGAACGACACCTGGATCGCCCGCTTTGCCGCGTCGCGCGCCATGTCGAAGCCCGACATCGGCCTGCTGCGTAATTTCACCACGATCCAGCGCAGCTTCCTGGCTCAGAGCGACATCCGGGTCGGCAATCCGAACCTGGTGTTGAACAGCTCCGGCGTTCCGGTCAGCTATAATTACAGCTATTCCGGCGCCACGGGTAATCCGCGTCTGAAACCCGTCACGGCGGATCAGTTCGACCTGTCGTTTGAAAACTACTTCGCTTCGGCCGGCTCGTTCAGCTTCGCCCTCTTCTACAAGAAGTTCCACGACTACATCCAGAACGGCGTCTATACCGTTCCCGTCACCAATAACGGCGTGACGCGCAACGTCACGGTGCGCGGGCCGGTCAACGGCGACGGCGCCGCGATCAAGGGCTGGGAACTGGCCTTCACGCGCTATTTCGACTTCCTGCCTTCACCGTGGAACGGTCTGGGCGTTCAGGCCAACTACACCAAACTGAACAACTCGGGTGTGAAAAACGCCAATCTGGTGGTGGATACGACCGGCGGCGACGCCGTAGCCGCTTCGGCTCAGGCCGGCAACATCACCCCAGCGCGGCTGGAGAATCTGTCCGACGACGCCTACAACTTCATCCTGATGTACGAAAAGAGCAAGTTCGGGGCGCGCCTCGCCTATAACTGGCGCTCCGAATACATCTCGTCGATCAACGACTGCTGCGTACGCTTCCACGTGTGGAACGAATCCGAAGGCTTCCTGGACGGTTCCCTGCGCTACGCCGTCAACGACAGGGTCGAGTTGAACCTTCAGGCCAGCAATCTGCTCGGAACCGAAATCCGCATCCGCCAGCAGGTGAAGGGCCCGACGGAAGCCAATCCGGATCAGGAGATGAAGTTCCTGCCCGCCGGCTGGTTCCGCTACGACCGTCGCATTCAACTGGGTGTGCGTATCAAGTACTGAGTTTCGCAATACCGCGCTTCCGCGGGGTGGGGTTTCCCTCATGCCTGCCCTGCGAAGGAAGGCAACTGGGCGCATCCGCAAAGGTGCGCCCTTTTTTCTCTGTTCGAGGACGCCATGTCAGACACTGTCCGATCGATCGTCATTCTGGGGGGCGGCACCGCCGGATGGATGGCCGCCGCCTGCCTGAGCCGGGTGCTGGGCACCAAGGCCTTCGATATTACCCTGATCGAGTCGCCGGACATCGGCACGGTCGGCGTGGGCGAAGCCACCATCCCGATGATCGACGCCTTTCACCGCGTGCTGGGTCTTACGCCGCAGGACATCATCCGCGAGACGGAAGGCACGTTCAAACTGGGCATCGAGTTCGTCGACTGGCGGCGACCGGGCCACAGCTATTTCCATCCCTTCGGCGGCTACGGGCAGGATCTCAATGGCATCGGCTTCATGCACCACTGGTTGCGGCTGGCGAAGCTGACCCACCTGTGGGACCACGGCCGTTACAGTTTCGAAACGCTGGCCGCCCGCTCAGGACGTTTCAGCCTGAACCCCGCACCGGGTCAGCCACGCCTCAACTACGCCTATCATTTCGACGCCAGCCTCTATGCGGCGACCTTGCGCCGCTACGCCGAAAGGCTCGGCGTCAAACGCGTGGCCGGTACCGTGAACCATGTGTCGCAGGCGGTCGAAACGGGCTTCGTCACCGCTCTGCATTTAAACGACGAACAGATCGTCACCGGCGATCTGTTTATCGACTGCTCAGGCTTTCGCGGCGTGCTGATCGAGCAGACCCTGAAGGCCGGCTACGAGGACTGGAGCCACTGGCTGCCCTGCAATCGCGCCTTCGCCGTCCCCAGCCGCAATGTGGGCGACCCGGATCCCTTTACCCGCTCGACGGCGCGCGAAGCCGGCTGGCAATGGCGCATTCCGCTGCGCCACCGTACGGGCAACGGTTACGTTTTCTGCGACGGTTTTATGGAGATCGATGCCGCGCGCGACGCGTTGATGAGCCGTCTGGAAGGCGAAGCTCTGGCCGAACCGAGGCTGCTCGGCTTCACCACGGGGCGGCGGCGCCGGCTCTGGGACCGCAATGTCGTGGCGCTGGGCCTGTCGGGCGGTTTTCTGGAGCCGCTGGAATCGACGGCCATTCACCTGATCCAGTCGGGCCTGACCAAGCTGATGGTTCTCTTCCCGCGCGGCCGCATCAGCCCGGTTGCCGCCGACCAGTACAATCACCTGATGCACGTGGAATACGAACGCATCCGCGACTTCATCATCGCGCATTACAAGCTGACCGAACGCGAGGACACAGCCTTCTGGGCGCACTGCAGGCATATGCCGATCCCGGACAGCCTGTCTGAAAGGCTGTCGCTGTTCGCTGAAGAAGGCATCTTTCTTGAACAGCCACACGACCTGTTCAAGGAGTCCAACTGGTTCTCGGTGCTGGTGGGCCAGGGCCTGATACCGCAACGCCATCACCCGATCGCCGACGCGCCGTCACCGCAGGACCTGAACGCCCGCCTGCAACAGATCGCCCACGGTCTGACGACACGGGTGGATCATCTGCCTTCTCATGCGCAATCGCTAACGCGTTGTCTTTAGATCATTATGTTTTCTGGTGGAAACATAGTGATCCGGATTTTGTTTACGCCTTCGCCACCTTGGCAGCCGCCTCAATGGCGGCTTGAGCGGAATTTTTCATCGGAAATCCTTCCGCTCCAAAGTTAAAACTAAACCAGGCGTGAGGAAAAGAACAGCCCGCCGTTCGGATTATTGGCTTGCGGAAATGGCGCGGGCCATTTGCGTTTCCAGCCACTTGTCGATCTTGGCGTAGATTTCCGCGACGGTGCGATTACCTGCCCTCAGATTGACGTCCATCAAGCGGCGCGCACGCATACGCAGGCGGTGCAACAGGATGACATTTTGGCATTGCTGGAGTTGCATCACCTGTTCCGCTTGCTCAGTGCGCCAGCCGAAGGGAATAGGCTATCGTCAGCAGGACGACCAGCAAGCCTACCAGCGCCATATCCACGCGCAGCGTTTCGATCGAGAAAAGCGAAGCGTAGCCGTCGCCGGCGTCATTCAAACTGTAAGCGGCGATAACAACCACGTACCCAGCCAGCCCAATGGCCGCCAGAAGCAGGGCCGAACCCGTCAGAATAGCCGCCAGCGCCAGTATTTCCGTCAGCAAGGCCAAGCCCACCGCCAGACGCTCATAGCGGGCGAAAAAGTCGCCGCTGCGGGTTGCCCGATGCAGGCGCATTATCTTGGCAACAATACCAAAGGTGACGACGATCGTCGCGCCCGCGCACACCGTAAGATACGGCAGGCTATAATGAAATGAGGATGAAACCGGGGTAATCATGGAGACACTCGAACAGACTGATTACCAGGATTTAGAGTCCGCTTACGTGAAACACTACGCGCATTTGCTGGAGAAAACGTAAATTTTCTGCAGGTAAAGGCTATGTTAATCGCGTCGATCCCGTTGGTCTTGGTTGCTGTTGTTAAACAAAGACCTACCGCCAAAAAATATCGCGCTACGCCTTCCGATGCAACCACAGCGACGCCAAATGCGACCGGGCATCATCATTACCCTTCGCCCGGCTGAGCAGAGCATTCTGAGGATGGGCATATAAACCCCGATGAAATGCCTCAGCTTCCACCGCGCCGGAACAAGTCGGGAAGCTTGTCCGTCCCGATCAACGACCCGCGCATCCCACTTGGCGATTGACGCTTGCCGTCAGCGAAGGACCTGTGGCCAGTGGGAAAACGCTTTTCCCGCTCACCTTGCCTAAGGAACGCGCCATGAAGGGGTGGTCTGTTTTCGCCGTACTGCTGGCCCTGGTCTGGAGTTCACCGCTCACGGCGCAAAGTCGCCTCGACCACCGGCAGATCCGGGCGGCCAGTCTGACGCACAACATCGTCGGCATGTCGCCGATGCGCGGTGTCACCGTCTATTTGCCGAGCGGCTACGACACGTCCGGCAAGCGGTATCCGGTTATCTACTTCCTCAACAATTTCAAGGAAACCGAGACCGCCCCCTTTGATAACAGCGACGCGCAGACGGTGTTCGACGCCGGCATTGCCCAAGGCGCGATCGGCGGCGTGATCGTCGTGACCGCGGATTTTTCCACGCCGCTGGGCTCGTCCTGGTACGTCAATTCGCCAGTGACCGGAAACTGGCAGGATTTCATGGTGACGGAACTGGTGCCCTACATTGACGCCCATTACCGGACGCTGGCCAGTTCGGCCTCGCGTGGCATAGCCGGTGACCGTATGGGCGGCTACGGCGCCCTCCGCTTCGGCATGACGAACCCGGAAACCTTCGGTGCCGTCTATGCCCTGCACCCGGTAGGCACGGGCGCGGGCGTTCAGACCATGCACAGCCGCCCCGACTGGGGTCGGCTGCAAGGCGCGCCGTCCCTCAAGGATTTCGAAGGCGACCTTTTCGGCGGCATTTTCCTCAGCATCTATCAGGCGCACCTGCCCGACCCGACCCGGCCGCCACTCTATGTCGATCTGCCGGCGCGGCGGGAGAACGGCCGGTTGGCGGTCGACGACGCACAGACCGCGCGGCTCATAGGCAATTTCCTGCTCGTCAACCAGCTTCCGAAGCACGCCGGGGGTCTTAAACGCCTGCGCGGCCTCAAGTTCGACTGGGGTCGCAATGACGGGAACTACGATCATGTCCTTTCCAATCAGGCCTTCGCGCATATGCTGGATGAATACGGCGTGCCGCACGAGGCCGAGGAGTATCATGGCGGATGGGGCGATCGGGTATGGGGTGCGGATGGCCGGGTCGCGACGGACCTGCTGCCTTTCTTTTCACGGACACTGGTGTTTCAATAGGCACAAGCCGCTGCTGTAGCAGCGACGCCCCAGACACGCAGCCCTGAGTCCGGCTGGAAACGCCCTCTTGTTTTCAGGCGTGATCGCGGCGATTGTCGCTCCATGACCGGCTTCACCTCTGGACAGTTCTACGGCGCGCGGGCGTTCGAGCGGACGCTGGATGCCGTGACTCTGGCGCATTTCGCCGGCACCACCCCTGAGCACGAGGTCGAGGAGCACAGTCATGACACCGCCCATCTCGTTCTGGCCACGCGCGGGCGCTACATCACCACGGCGCGGGGCGAAGCCGGAGACGGACCGGTACTGGTCTATAATCCGTCCGGCGTCGTCCATCGCGACCGCTTTGCCGGAAACGGCGGCTGGTTTTTTGCCGTTAGTCTGAAAATCCGTCAGGACGACCTGCCCCCTGATGCCCTGCGATTGAGCGCGCCTGGTGCGGTCCGGGCGGCCGTACGCCTGCTCAACGCCGCATCGGACGGCGACACGCCCGCTCTGGAACTCGAAGCCCTGACGCACGAACTGACGGGAGAGGTCCAACCCCTATCCGTTCCGTCGCATTGCCCCACATGGCTGGCGACCGCGCGCAGCTATATCGCCGACATGGCCCGGCACGAGATCGGCATAGCCGATGTCGCTGCGGCCGCCGGCGTGCATCCCGTCTATCTGGCGCGGCAATACCGGCGCTGGGTTGGCTGTTCGCCCGGTCACGATCTGCGCCGCCGCCGTGTCGAACTGGCTGCCTCGCTGATTGCCGCGGAGACTGAAGCCTTGTCGGATATCGCCCTTCAGGCAGGCTTTTGCGACCAAAGCCACCTCAACCGCGTCTTCCGGGCGCAATGGGGTCTGACGCCGGCGGAATTTAGCCGTCTGATCGGTTGCAAACGTCCAAGACACCAGGAGACGCCTCAGGCTATCCGGCGCTGATATTGCGGAGTTTGACATGAAATCTGTACGCAGCCTGCTGGCAGCCCTTTCCCTTTTCCTCGCGTCTCCCGTCTTGGCTGACGAATGGCCGACTGCCCCCGCCGCCGCGGCGAAACTCGACGCCGCAAAACTCGCGGCCATGGAAACCGCCATCAAGGCCGGTGAGTTCCAAAAGGTGACCAGCGTGCTGATCGCCCGCAACGGCAAGCTGGTCTTCGAGGGCTATTATGATGACGGTGGCGCGGAGGCGCTGCGCAATACCCGCTCGGTCACCAAAACGATCACGGGAATGCTGGCCGGCGCGGCGGTGGCGCAGGGCCGCCTAAGCCTGACCACGCCGATCGCCCCCTTCTTCAAAGACAAGATGCCCTTCGACAATGCCGATCCGCGCAAAGACAGGATCATCGTCGAAGACCTGCTGACCATGAGTTCGCTGCTCGAATGCGACGACCAAAATCAGTTTTCGCGCGGCAATGAAGAGCGCATGTATCTGATCGAGGACTGGGTGAAATTCTACCTCGACCTGCCGATCAAGGGCTTCGCGGCATGGAACCCGAAGCCGGAGGCCTCGCCCTACGGCCGCGCCTTCAGCTATTGCACCGCCGGGGTCACGACTCTGGGGGCGACCATTGAGCGCGCGACGAAGACGCCACTGGCCGACTATGCCGATGCCGTATTGTTCAAGCCGCTGGGCATCGATAAGCGCGAATGGCAATATTCGCCTCTCGGCGTGCCGCAGGGCGGCGGCGGCCTGTCCCTGCGCAGCCGCGACCTGTTGAAACTGGGGCAGCTTTATGCCGACGGCGGTGTCTGGCAGGGCAAGCGCCTCCTGTCGTCCGACTGGGTGAAGGCAGCGACTACGCCCCAGGCCCGCCCTGACGAAAACCGCGACTATGGCTACCTGTTGTGGATTTACCCGCTGGGCGGTCATCAGGCCTGGCAGATGGCCGGTTCAGGCGGCAACAAGGTGGTGATCATCCCCGACCTCGGTCTGGTCGTCGTCGTCACCACGACCAATTTCGGCGCGCGCAATCCGCATCAGCTCAGCGACCGCCTGATCGTCGACTATGTCGTACCCGCCGCACGCCCCTGATGTCTTCCTGACGGACCGTAGGTCGACTTCGCCGCCTCCTGTAATGTGACCCCGTCGCTCAAGATCATCGCCGAAAAGATCAACCTGACCGACAAGGCGATCGATCAGTATACGGACATCACCACCCAGCGCCCGCTATCCCGCACCAAAAGCGACCGCACCTTCACCGTCGGCGCGACCTGCGAATTCTATGGACAGAAGAAGCGGTCCAAAGGTCAACGATAAGCGCCCGAGCCGTTTCAAGCACAGGTTTGAGACGGGCTGATACATTTCATGCCACCCTTTATCTTTTCAAACTTATCATTGTGTCGCGACGCACTGCCCCCTATATCCAAAATAGCCCGTATACGGATAATGTGGAGTTTGCGGATTGGACGATCTTCCGGAAGATATGACTGCCGATCAATATGCCGCCCTGCCGTATCGACGCGGCAAAGACGGCGCATTGGAAATTCTGCTGATTACCTCGCGCGGCAGCGGCCAGTGGATCATCCCCAAGGGTAAGCCCATTGCCGGATTGAGCCCCGCGGAAACCGCCGCTCAGGAAGCTTTCGAAGAAGCCGGCATAAGGGGCCGGGCCGATCCGGCGTCCATTGGTCGTTTCTCCTACGTCAAGGACGAAGGCCAGGTCAGCGAACGCGAGGTCGCCGCTGTAGATGTCTTTGCGCTCGAAGTGGAACAGCAACTTACGCTCTGGCCGGAGATGGGCCAGCGACAAATTCTCTGGCTCGACCCTGCCGATGCGGCGGCCGTGATCCAGATCGAGGCTTTACGCCATATAGTGATCGCATTTGCGGCGGGTTTTCGACGCGCCTGACGCAGGACACGGCAAGTCTGGTTGTGGATAGAGGCCTCATCCAAATTTAGCATATATATATTATAAATATTGACGACCGTCCTGTGCTGACCGATAAGAGAGCAAAACCACAAAATCCATGGGGATGGAAAATGGTCATGCTTGGCTCATCGGCAGACACGACGCAGGAGGGCGACAAGACGCCCGCAAAGCTCAATCTGGCCTATATCTGGATGATTTCCGCCGTGGCGGCGCTGGGCGGACTGCTGTTCGGCTATGACTGGGTTGTGGTCGGCGGTGCCAAGCCCTTCTACGAGGCCTACTTCCACTTGACGTCCGAAGCCATGATCGGCTGGGCCAATAGCTGCGCGCTTCTGGGCTGTCTGGTCGGATCGATCGTCGCGGGCCTGTTGTCGGATCGTTTCGGGCGCAAGCCGTTACTGATCCTGTCGGCCTTTCTGTTCGGGTCTTCGTCGATCCTGACCGGCTGGGCGACCTCCTTCGATCTGTTCATCGTCTGGCGCATTCTGGGCGGGGTCGCCATCGGCATGGCCTCGAACGTGTCTCCAACCTACATAGCCGAGGTCGCGCCGCCGGCGTGGCGCGGGCGTCTGGTGACCCTCAACCAGTTGACGCTGGTCGTCGGCATTCTGGGGGCGCAGATCGTCAACCTGCTGATCGCCGGCTCCGGCACGCAGGCCGAGACGATCGAGGCCCTGCGCGCTTCCTGGGTGGGACAACTCGGCTGGCGCTGGATGTTCACGGCCGTCGCCGTGCCCTCGGTCGTCTTCCTGCTTCTGGCCTTCTTCGTGCCGGAAAGCCCGCGCTGGCTGGTCAAGGCGGGCAAGGCCGCGCAGGCGAAGGCTGTCTTCGCCCGCATCGGCGGGGACGCCTATGCCGAGGCGCAGGCTCAGGACGTCGCGCAGAGCCTGCGTCGCGAAGCTTCGGGTCAGGCCGACTGGCGCGAACTGTTCAAGCCCGCCGTCTTCGCGGTGCTGCTGATGGGGATCGGGCTGGCTGTGCTTCAGCAATGGAGCGGCACCAATGTCATCTTCAACTATGCCGAAGAAATCTACCGCGGCGCGGGCTACGACCTCAGCGGCATCATGTTCAACATCGTCATCACCGGGGCGATCAATCTGATCTTCACGCTGGTGGCGACGGCCTTTGTCGATCGGGCCGGGCGTCGCGCCCTGATGCTGTGGGGCGCAGGCGGCATGGCGATCATCCATGCGCTGCTGGGCGGGGCCTTCTTCATGGGCCTGACCGGGCCGCTGGTGCTGGGCCTGACTCTGGCGGTGATCGCACTCTACGCCATGTCGCTGGCGCCGATCACCTGGGTGCTGTTGTCGGAAATCTTCCCGACCCGGGTGCGCGGACTGGCCATGTCGGTGTCGGTCTCGGCCCTGTGGATCGCCTGTTTCGGCGTGACCTTCACCTTCCCGCTGATGAACAAGGCGCTGGGGGCGGCCGGCACCTTCTGGGTCTACGGCCTGTTCTGCATGATCGGTTTCGCCCTCATCGCGCGCTTCGTGCCGGAAACCAAGGGCAAGTCGCTCGAAGAGATTGAAACCCAACTCGGCGCTCAATAGGGGTAGCGGTTGAATAGGGGCAGGAGGCGACATGGCGGCATCGAGCATCGAATCTTTCCCCCAAGTGGGCGCGTCGACCGGCAATATCACCCGGTCGATCGTTCAGTCGCTGGGGGTAGCTATCGTCACCGGGCAGTACGACGGCAAGGTCTTCCCGACCGAGAAGGCGCTATCGGCACAGTTTTCCGCCGCGCGCACCATCGTGCGTGAAGCTGTTAAGATGCTGTCGGCCAAGGGGCTGATCACCTCCCGCCCGCGTCAGGGTATCCGTATCGCAACGGAAGACGACTGGAACCTGTTCGATCCCGACGTGCTGAACTGGTTGCTGGAGCGCCGCCTGTCGCCGGAACTGCTGCTCGATTTCATGGAGATGCGGCTGGCGGTCGAACCGGCGGCGGCAGCACTGGCGGCCAGTCAGGCCAATGCGGCACAGATGGAGACCATCCGTCAGGCGATCGCGCGCATGTACGCCGCCGAACGCGGCGAGGATAACGGTCTGGCGGCGGATATCGCTTTTCACGTCGCGGTGCTCGACGCCAGCGGCAACCGCTTCCTCAGGCAGATGCGGGTGATGATCGCCACCGCCCTGGCCATCAGCATCCGCTACACCAACCGCATCAAGGGCCGTCAGGCCAGCGCGGCGGACCATGCCCGCGTCGCTGACGCCATCGCGGACGGCGACGCCGCGCGTGCCCGCGAAACCATGCAGTGGCTGCTGGAAGGCGCGCTGCAACTGGTCAAGAGCCAGATCACCAAACTTCAATCCTCCGTTTCCGTCTGAGTCCCCATGCTGTCATCACCCATCGCCAGGATCGAAACCTTCCCCGTGCCGCCGCGCTGGCTGTTCGTGCGCGTCGAAACCGAAGACGGCCGCGTCGGCTGGGGCGAGGCCTCGCTGGAAGGCCATACCGAAGCGGTCGAAGGCGCGTTCGCGTCGCTGCGCGACCGGTTCATCGGGAAAGATCCCGAACGCATCGAGGATGTGTGGCAGACCGCCTATCGTCTGGGCTTCTATCGCGGCGGGCCGGTCCTGATGTCGGCCATTTCCGGTCTCGATCAGGCCCTTTGGGACCTGAAAGGCAAGGCGCTGGGCGTGCCGGTACATCAGTTGCTGGGCGGACGCGTGCGTGACTTCGTGCCGGTCTATGCGTGGATCGGCGGCGACCGTCCGTCCGACGTCGTCGACGCCGCGCGCGTGCGCAAGGCACAGGGCTTCAATTGCGTCAAGATGAACGGCACCGAGGAGATGGGCTGGCTCGACAGCCCCCGCGCGCTGGACGCCACGGTCAGCCGCCTCGAAGCCGTCAAGGCCGAGGGGATGGATGCAGGCCTCGACTTCCACGGCCGGGTGCACAAGCCGATGGCCAAGCAACTGGCGCGCGCGCTGGAACCGCTGAGACCTCTGTTCATCGAGGAGCCGCTGCTCAGCGAGCATCCGGAAGCCATCGAGCAGCTGTCGAAGCTGACCACCATCCCCATTGCCCTGGGCGAACGCCTCTACAGTCGCTGGGACATCAAGCCGTTCCTCCAAGCGGCCTCGGTCGATATTCTTCAGCCCGATCTCAGCCATGCCGGCGGTATTTCCGAAGTGCGGCGCATGGCGGCGATGGCCGAAGCCTATGACGTGGCCATCGCCCCCCACTGCCCACTGGGGCCGATCGCGCTGGCCGCCTGTATGCAGGTGGCGCTGTCTACGCCCAACTTCGTCATTCAGGAAATGTCGCTGGGCATTCATTACAATACCGGCGGGCATGACCTGCTGAGCTACATGACCAATCCCGAAATCTTCGACGTGAAGGACGGGATGGTCGCCGCCCTGACCGGGCCGGGGCTTGGGGTCGAAATCGATGAAGAGAAGGTCCGGCGCCTGAGCCAGGATTGCCCGCCGTGGCGCAACCCGGTCTGGCGCGGTCCGGACGGTTTCGTGAGGGAGTGGTGATGCGCTTTTCCGGGAAGACGGTTCTGATCACCGGCGCGGCCAGCGGCATCGGGCTGGCGACGGCGCACTATCTGGCGAGAGAGGGCGCGCAACTGGCGCTGATCGACCGCAATGCCGAAGCGCTTGAGGCTGCAGCGGCCGAACTGAACGCACTGGCCCTGCCCGGCGACGTGTCGGATGAGGTGGCGCTGAAAGCGGCCTACGATACGGCGCTGGTCCGTTTCGGCTACATAGACGGTGTGGTCAATGTTGCGGGCACGATGATCTACAAGCCGCTGGACGAACTGACCGGCGACGACTGGCATCGGCTGATGTCGATCAACTTCTACGCCGCCGCGCACCTGACCCAACGCGCCTTCGCCACCATGAACCGGGGCGGCAGCCTCGTCTTCGTCGGCAGCATCCACACGCACCAGACCTCGCCTCTGGTCGCGCCCTATGCTGCGGCCAAGGCCGCCCTGTCGTCGCTGGCGCGCACGGCGTCGATCGAAGGCAAGACAAAGGGCATTCGAGCCAATGCCGTCCTGCCGGGGGCCATCGACACGCCCATGCTGCGCGAAAGCCCGAATATCAAATCAGGGGCCGAGATTATCGATCCAGCCGACATCGGACAGCCCGAAGACATTGCTGCGGCCGTGGCCTTCCTGCTTAGCGACGAAGCCCGGTTTGTCACCGGGGCCTCGATGGTGGTCGACGGCGGACGGCTGGCGAAGCTGTGACCTTATTCGTGATCACGATTAACGACCCATCCCATTGAAATAATATCGTTTTTTGGAAGTCAAAAAAAAGAGACCAAATATCCACCCCTGATTGCAAATTGCTAACCTATCGGCGTTATACTGCAATCAGGAGGACTCATGCACCGCCCCCCGCCGGAACGTCTGATCTTTATGGCCAACGCCGATCTGCGCGTTATGGTCATACGCCCGGTCGGCTACCTGCAGCCCGGCGAGGTCATGGACAGCCTGTTCGAGCAGATGGCGCAGCTCGATCAGCCCTGGCAATATAACCGCCTGATCGATGTGCGCCGGTACGAAAACGAATTCAGCGCGCAGGACATGGATGTGCTGGCGCGGCGCTGGCGGCAGGTGCGCGGCGTAAACCGCTCCTTCGCCCACGTCGCCATCGTCAAGCCGAACCATTGCCACCGCCGCCATGAGGCCGGGCCCCTGCTCGGCTTTCCCGATGAGACGATCTGCCGCTTCACCAGCTACGCCGACGCCTTCAATTGGCTGACGGCCGCCGACCGCCACGCCTTCCTGTCAGCGATTGCCGGATCAGGCCCGAAACAGACGACTGTTACGCCACGCCGCCGGGCGCAGCCGCTACCGGATATCGCCATAGGCTAGAGCGCAATCCGATAAAGTGGGCACCCCCTTTTCGGAAAAATTGCGCGACCACTCAAAAACTGAGAGCGAGATGATGTTTCCACTTTAAATCATCTCGCTCTAGATCCGCCTCGTTTCCCGATGACAGGATGAACGGCGATGTGTCGCGGCGCTTCCGCACGGCAGTCCTTGAGCGGATCACCAAACCGCTGCGGGTGTACCCAGATGCGCTTGCACCCGCTGATAGACGTCGGTGACGACGAAGGGCTTGGTGATATAGTCGAGCGCCCCGGCGGCCCGACCGCGCGCCTGATCCGCCTCGCCGTCGCTGGCCGTTATCATGATTATGCGCATAGACGGATTGCGGCGCACGTCGAGCCGTTCCAGCAGGGTCAGACCGGTGATAGAGCCCGGCATGATGTCATCCAGAAGGACCAGGTCAGGACGGTGGCGCACGATCGCCTCCTGCGCCTCGTCGGCGTCGACGGCGGTCAGGATGCGCGCCTCGTCCATGAACAGGTCGCTGAGCAATTCGCGGATGGTTACGTCGTCATCGACGATCAGCAGTAAGGGCCGCTTTTCACCCGGCGTCGGCTCCGGCGGTGGCGGCAGAACCGAGGGCCGGCGACCGAAACGCACTTCCGCGGCGGGCGCAGCGGCGGCGATGGTCTGATCGCAGACCCAGATCAGCTTCGAGACCAGCACCGTAACGCGATGACGGCTGGCGTCGTCGGTTTCGTGCATCAGGTCGTGCAGTTCGCGCGAAATTTCGGACACAACGGCGTAGCCGTGGCTGCCCGCGCTGCCCATCAGGCGATTGAGCGCCATATGAATCAGGGCATAGGTGTCCGTGCAACTCCACAGCACGGCCATATCATGGGCGTGGCGCAGTTCGTCGCGCGCGCGCTTCAGATTGCTCAGATAGCGAGCCTTGAGGTTTTCCATCCGCGCCTCTGTCCCTTTAGACCGGTGGCTTAGACCTCTTTTATACACAGCCATCTTGAATGATTCATTAATTCGAGAACAACGTTCTGCGTTAGGACCAAATTAAGCAATACGGTAGAATATCGCCATACGTGTGCAGACTTTCGGATTACGAGTACCTCGGGGCAAGACTGAAACAATCGGCTAGCGCGGCGTTAAAGCTATAAAAATCAACGCCGCCCGAACTTTCACAAAGGTTACGCGGGTGGACTATGTATCAAGAAATATGCGCGAGCACCGCGCCCCAAACCGGGCACGGCACGGCGCCGGACGCGCGTGACGACTCCGGTTCGCGCATTCACGACTACGTCGAGCAACTTTGTCGCAGCAATCAGGCGCTGGACGACTTCGCCTATCTGGTGTCGCACGACCTGAAGGAGCCCCTACGCGGTCTGTCGCAGAACGCCTGCTTCCTGCTTGAAGACTATGCCGACGTACTGGACGAGACCGGCCGCCGCCGGCTGAGCCGCATGGATTATCTGTGCCGGCGCATGGAACGGCTGATCGACGACCTGATGCAGTTCTCGCGTCTGGACCGGCAGGCGCTGGCCGTGCAGCCCGCCGACCTTAACGCCGTCATCGCCGACATCGTCCTGATGCTGGAAACCACCCTGCATGAGCGTCAGGCGGTGGTCGTGACGCCGCGTCCCCTGCCCGTCGTCACCTGCGACGTATCGCGCGTCACCGAAGTCTTCCGCAATCTCATCACCAATGCCGTCAAATATAACCGCAGCCCCGCCGCCCGCGTCGAAATCGGCTGTATCGAAGACGCCGCTCCCCCCATATTCTATGTGCGCGACAACGGCATCGGCATAGACAGACGCTATTTCGACGACATCTTCCGCCTGTTCCGCCGTCTCAACGAAGAGGATGAACGCGTGAAGGGTGCGGGCGTCGGCCTGACCTTCGTCAAGAAGATCATCGAGCGCCATGACGGGCGCATCTGGCTGGAATCGACGCCCGGCAACGGCACGACCTTTTTCTTCACCCTCGGCGCGGAAGGCGAGGCCGGACCATGCCCTACGCGTCCACCCAGACCCTCGCCCGCCCCAAAGAACGCCCGCTGGAGCGCCCCGTTTCCGACTATATCGAGGACCGTTTCGACACCTCTCCGCTGATCCTGCTGGTCGATGACAATCCCGACGACCGCGAACGCTATGCCCGCTATCTGCGCAAGATCGAGGGTACGACCTATCGCTATGCCGAGGCCGAGGGATTCGATTCGATGCGCGCCCAGTTGATGCTGCGCACCGCCGACTGCATCCTGCTCGACTACTCCCTCCCCGGTCAGAACGGGCTCGACATACTGCGTGAAATGGCCGTCAGCCACCCCTTCCTGCCGGTCATCATGCTCACCGGCCAGGGCAATGAGACCATCGCCGTACAATCGATCAAGGAGGGCGCGCAGGACTATCTGGTCAAGTCGCAACTCACCCCCGAACTCCTGCATCAGCACATCGATTGCGCCCTGCGCCACTGCCGGCTCAAGCGCGAGCACGCCCAACTGATGGAGGCCCTGCGCACCAGCGAGGACACCTTCCGCGCCCTGATCGAGCACGCCTCGATCGGCATGGGCATCGTCTCGCCTCAGGGTCGCTGGCAGCGCGTCAACCCGGCCCTGCCGCGCATGCTGGGCTATCCGCAAGGCGTGTTGCTGGCCAACGACTTTCAGTCCCTTCTGCATCCCGACGACCGCGCCACCGCGCTGCAGGAATGGGAGAAGGTCGCCGGCGGCAAGACGGCGAACCACCATTTCGAATGCCGCTTCTACGGCCGGAAGGGCCGCACCGTCTGGGCCCATGTCAGCTTGTCTATGGTCCGCCGCCCCACGGGGCAGTCGAGCTTCATCGTCGCGCAGATGGAGGATGTCACCCAGCGCCGCGAAGTCGAGCGCATCAAGGACGAATTCATTTCGGTGGTCAGCCACGAACTGCGCACGCCCCTGACCTCGATCCGCGGCGCTCTGGGCCTTCTGACCGGCACCATCGCCCGCACCCTGCCCGAAAAGGCGCAGCGCCTGATCCAACTGGCCAGCGATAACAGCGAGCGGCTGATCCTGCTGATCAACGATATTCTGGATATCGACAAGATCGCGTCGGGCCACATGCGCTTCGATATGGCCGAACACCGGGTGGAGTCGCTGATTACCCAGGCCGTCAGCGCCAATCAGCCCTATGCCGACCGCTGCAATATCACGCTGAGCGCCGACCCGGTGCCGCCGGAACTGCGCATCTGTGTCGACACCATGCGCTTCCAGCAGGTACTGGCCAACCTCATTTCCAACGCCGCCAAGTTCTCACCGCCGGGCGAAACCGTCATCGTGCGGGTCGAGGTGAGCGAAACGCGCGTGATCGTTTCGGTGATCGACCACGGCCCCGGCATACCGGAAGAGTTTCAGGACCGCATCTTCGGCAAGTTCTCCCAAGCCGATTCCTCGGCCACGCGGCAAGGATCGGGCACGGGCCTCGGTCTGCATATCAGCCAGCAACTGGTGCACTATATGGGCGGCGAGATCGGCTTCGACACTGCCGCCGGCATCGGCACCACCTTCCACATCTCCTTTCCGAGGCTGCCTGATGACGCCTGATCTGCGCCACATCCTTTGCGTCGACGACGACAGCGATATTCTGGAAATCGTCCAGATGGCGCTGGAGGACATCGGCCGCTTCCGCGTAACGGGTCTGTCCAGCGCCGAAACCGCCATCAGCGAAGCCGCGCGCCTCCGTCCGGATCTGGTGCTGGTCGATGTGATGATGCCGGGTATGGGCGGCCCCGGCCTGCTCAAGGCGTTTCGCGCCCGCCCTGACCTGAAAGCGTTGCCAGTCATCTTCATGACCGCGCGCATACAGGCTTCGGAAGTGCAGGACTATCTGTCGCTCGGCGCCGACGGCGTCATCCCCAAACCCTTCGACCCCATGAAACTGCCAGAGCAGATCCACGCCATTTGGGAAGGCCTCCATGTCTGATACCTCCGCCACCGTACCGAGCCAGGCGCTGCGCCGCCTTCAGGTCAAATATATCGGCAAGCTGGCCCAGACGCGGACGCTGGTCGTGCCCCTCGTGCAGAGGGTCATTGCCCGCACCGCCGACGAGGACGACTTCACCGAACTGCGCGACCACGCGCACAAGCTGGCCGGCACAGGCGCATCGTTCGGCTTCGGCGACCTGACCGATGCCGGGCGCGAACTGGACACCCGGCTGCGGCTGGTGTCTCCGCCGGACGAACAGGCGCGGCTTCTGGCGCGCAGCCTGCTCCAGGCCATCGATTCGGCCCTGCAATCCGAGGGTAGCTGGGTATAGAGGCCTACCCCCTGCCGGGCTTCCACGAGACTTCGCTGGTGTCCGCCGGCGAAAAGTAGGGGCTGGGCAGGACGCGGTCGAGCCGGTCGGCCAGCTTGTCGAGATCGATGGGCTTGGTCACATATCCCACCGCCCCCAGTTCGATGGCCCTCTTCACGTCGTCGAGCATGTTGTTTGCCGACAATACGACCACCGGTATGGCCATCACTTCGGGCATCTTCTGGCGCGCGCGCAGGAAGGTGAACCCGTCGACCTCCGGCATGGACAGGTCGAGCAGGATGCAATCCGGTCTGAGCTTCGAGGCCTTGGCCAGCCCCGTCATTCCGGAATGCACGATCAGCGAATGAAAGCCGAGATGACCGAGATAGAGCGTCACCAGATCGGTGAGGTTTTCATCGTCGTCGATGACCATCACCGTCTTTCCGGCGCGATGGGCGCTGAGGCGCGCAGGCGCCTTGCCTGAAAGCGCCGTATCCTTGCGTGTGTCCCTGTCGGCCCTGAAAAGGGCATCGTTATAATTGGAAGCGGTCACTGTAAGCACCTGACTTTAAATCGTTATGCCAGCTACAAAGCTTCCCCTACGTCACACGGAAACCAGCGTTATCTTAACACGGGCGTCTTTAATGAATGCCTAATGGTTGGGCACGCCACAATTCCGCGTGATTCCCACTTAGCGTCTATAAGCAATTATAGCGGCAGGATCGTCATGCGTTTCCGGACAAATATCTCAACGGCTTCGACATGGCCGCGGTGCGCAACTGGCCGGGACGCAGACCGATTACCGCCGTCAGGCTTTTCACGAACTGACCCGATTGGCTGAGAGCGCCAGGGTTCGCCCCTGACCAGGTCAGGCCCGCGGCAGGGGCTCGGCCAGGGTCGAAGTTTCCAGCACGCGGGCCATGGCGTCGCGCGCCGCCAGCAGCACCAAACGCAACTGGCAATCGTCCGGCGTCGGACAATCTTCGCACCGCGCATAGGCGGTGCGCGAGGCGCACGGCGTCAGGGCCAACGGTCCGTCGATCAGGCGGATCAGGTCGGCCATGCTGATCATGTCCGAGGGCCGGGCCAGCATGTAGCCGCCCGAACGCCCGCGCTTCGAGGTCAGGAAGCCTTCACGGCGCAGTTCGAGCAATATGCCTTCGAGGAAGTGCAACGGCGCCTTGATCCGCTCGGCCAGTTCCCCCGCCTGCACCGTCTGCCCCTGAGGGATACGGGCCATTTCCTGCATGGCGCGGATGGCGTATTTGGCGCGCTGGGATAACATCGAGGCGGTGCAACCTGTACTTTTTTGGTTTCGTAGCCGTCTATTAGCATGAACCGGGTTACGAAAGCCATAAGTCAGAAAGCCTGCTCAACCGGTTTCATTCTCCCTTGGCCCGCGCTTCGGCGGCGAAGTCGTAGACGCGGATGCCGTCCTTTTCAGCCGGCGGCTCACGCCAGACATGGCGCTTCATGGCGCGTTCGGCATCGACCTTACCCGACGCCCAATGCTCGTTCATCGTCACGCGCGAGAACTCGTAATCCTTCGATTGTCCGTGATCACCCGCGCCCGAATTGATCAGGTGCACCAGCGACACGCGGAAGTGCGCCGCCTTTGCGTAGCAATCCGCAATCGACGGCTCGGCCTGCATCTCCGGCGAAAGCCGCTCGTACATATGGCGGATGGCCTGCCGCAGGCGGTAGCGCTCAAGAAAGGCCGAGGTATTGAGGCGCGTCCGGCTGGAATAGGTGATGTCCTTCACCCGGCCATAGACCTCATCGAGCGTCCTGGGCATGTCGCCGCGCGCCGAGAACAGGTCCATCTGGAACACCAGCGTATCTCCGTCCAGTCCCGCCGGGGCTTCGTGCAGCACGTAGGTCAGCGGCGTATTCGACACCACGCCGCCATCCCAGTAAGGCTCGCCGTCAATGGTCACCGCCGGGAAACCGGGTGGCAGCGCCCCCGAAGCCATAATGTGTTCGGGCGTGATGGTGGTGCAGTGGGTGTCGAAATAGACCGAATTGCCGCTCAGCACATTGACCGCCCCGACGCTCAGGCGCACCTCGCCACCGTTCAGCCGCTCGAAATCGACGTGCTTCAGCAATGTTTCCCGCAAAGGGGAAATGTCGTAGAAGCTGGTCTCCGATGGCAGCGACCACGGCGCGAAGAAGGGCGTCAGGGCCGCCGGACGAAAGAAACCCGGCACGCCGTTCAGCGCGCTCATATAGCCGCTCCATTGGCGAAAGGCGCTCTTCAGCCACGGATTATAGCCGCTCAGCGTGTCGGCCGGGCTCTCAGACGTGATCTGCCCCCAGAAGGACCGCAGTTTGTCTATCCGCTGGTCCGGCGCGTTGCCGGCGATGATGGCGGCATTGATCGCGCCGATCGAAACACCCGCCACCCAGTCCGGCCTTATCCCCCCGGCGTGCAGAACTTCGTAAGCGCCGCCCTGATACGAACCCAGCGCCCCGCCGCCCTGCAAAACCAGAACGGTCTGATCGTAAGCGGCCCCAGGGTCGGATAGGGGATTGGCCATTTCGGCGGGGGCAAAGGGTTGACGGCTTTCATCCATGAGGGCGGCTCCGGTGTCGACTGTCTCTAAGCGCAATCCGATAAAGTGGGCAGCACTTTACGGAAAAATTGCGCGGCCACCTTAACTCCCCCCTTATGAACCGGAATCCTGACCGGCGCATCATTTTTACGAGACTTCACACAAAGCTGAAAGAATGTGGCGAAAGCCTGTCAATTAAGCGTTTGGTGAAGCTTTTAGGTTAACAGCGTTTCTCGCTGACACAGCGTTTCTGTCCACCCGCAAAGGAAACTCCGCATGCGTCTCCCCTCCCTTCTCGCCGCCGTCGCGCTCTGCGCTTTGACCGCCACCGCCGCCTCGGCCCAGAACAGCCCCGTCGCCGTCGATGTGCACGGCGGCACCACCGGCATCGGCATCGGTGCCCGCTTCAAGCTCAACGACACCTTCGTCCTGCGCGCCGATTACGACGCGCTGAAGCACGATGACGATTTCAATTCGGACGACGTCAACTATAACGGCGAACTGGACTTCAAGCCCTTCACCTTCGCCGTGGACGTCCACCCCTTCCGCAACTCGTTCTTCGTCTCGGCGGGCTACGCCACCGGCGACCGCAATATCAAGCTCGACGCCCGTCCCGCCGGCAACACCGAAATCGGCGGGGTGACGTTTACGCCGACCGAAATCGGCACGCTTCGCGCCAATGCCGACATGGGCGACGGCGCGCCGTTCGTCGGTCTGGGTTTCGACAACACCTTCACCAAGGGCGGCCGCGTCGGTTTCCGCTTCCTGGCGGGCGCGATTATCGGCGACGATCCGTCGGTGAACATGACCTCGGACGGCACGCTGGCGAACCAGCAGATTTATAAGGATGCACTGGAGCGCGAGCGCCTGGAGCTTCAGGAAGACGTCAAGGACGTCAAGACCTGGCCCGTACTGCAACTGGGCGTCAATATCCGGTTCTGATTTTCCGGAATGAATGAATTGAAATGGCGGTCCCGCACGGGGCCGCCATTTTTTATTTCAGATCATAGACCACGCAGGTCTGGACACGAATGCGATAAAGAGGTGGCGTCTGGATAAAGGCGTTTTCAGCCGCACGGGCTTCGAGTACGGCAGCACGGCTGCCGGTCACCCTGACCTCGGCAGAATCAGCCATTGCGCGCTTTCTTTCCAGAGACGTGTGCGTAACCTGATCGTCATCCCCCTTATTGTCTTTATCGCGCCCCAAAATATCCGCCCGGCACGCCCGGCTCGATGAATCTATCAGGCGGATGCCGCCCAGCCTGCTGCCTGTGGCCTCCGCAGCGCCTTGCGCCCGCACCCCGGCATCGCGCACAGCTTCGATTCGCAGTCGATCACGCAGGGCGTTATCGGGCCGCAGGGAGAAAACGACCCGATCGACTTGCGTCGGCGCAGCCGCCAGCACCAGCGCATAGACGGGCTCAAGGGTCGCCATGTCGCGCGCCTCGATCCGCAGGGTCAAGGTGGCGTCATACCCCCTGATCTTGTCCCCACGCACATTGTCGATCTTCTCACCGTCCTTGTCGCGGTACTGCTCGTAGAAGGCCTGCACGGTGAAGTCCGTGGCGATGCGCACCGCGTCCACCGGCCTTTTACGGAGCGCGGCGATCAGTTCGGCAGTCTGCGACACAGCCTGCTGCTGCGCCTCGCTGGCCGTCTTGCCCGTGCCCTTGAAACGAGCCGCGAAGATGGCGCGGTTGGCCTCGACCTCGGTTTCGGCAAACCCCGTCTGCGGCAGAACCGGACGGTCCATCCACCATGGCGCAACGTCGAACCATCCCGGCGTTTCTCCCGGTTGATGCACAGGCGCGGGCAAAGCCGCTGCGGCCGGTTTGGGTGCTGCCGCGCGACGAGGGGCGGCTTCGGCACCTGCCACCAAAAGCGGCACGGCGCACAGCCCGATCATGAGCGCGCGCATCAGTTCAGGCCATAAACAACGCAGGCCTGCGCCGTCAGTTCGTTCAATGGCGGGGCTTGAATGAAGGCGTTCTGTGCGGCCTTGGCCTCCAGTTGTTCGACCGCCGAACCGCCCGGCGCAGGGGCGGCCATGGCGGGCGGAGGCGGCGATGCATATTCGACGCGATCATAGGCCACGGTCGTCGGCGCATTGTCTTGCCCGCCGCTCGGTTCGCCGCGCGCCAGAATATCCGTCTGACAGGCGCGGCCCGTCGGGTCGATGACCTTGACCGATCCCAGCTTGGCACCGGCGGCTTCGGCGGCCTGACGCGCGCGGCGCGCGGCATCCTTCACAGCCTCTGTGTACAGCCAGGTCTTGGTCGCGTTATCGGGCTCCAGCGAGAAATAGACCGGCTGCGACGCGGTCGGCGACGCCGCCAGCACCAGCGCATAGGCGCGCTCCAGCGTCCTCACGTCGTAGACCTTAACGTCAAGGCCCATATTGACCTGATAGGCTTCGATCTTGTCGCCGCGCTGGTTCTCGATGCGATTGCCCTCCTTGTCGCGGTACTGCTCATAAAGGACGCGCATGGAGAAGGAGGTGTTGACGCGCACGGCGTCCTTACCCAGCTTTTTCAGCGCATCGGTCAGCGCACGCGTCTGGGCCACGGCCTTTTGCTGCGCCTCGTCCGCGGTCTTACCCACGGCAAGGAAGGAGGCGGAGAAGCTGGCGCGGTTGGCCTCGATCTCGGTGCGGACATAGCCCGTCTGGGTGATGACGGCTTCCTTCATCCACCACGGGGCCTTGTCGTAGCCGGAAGCTGCGGGCGTCGAAGTCTGCGCCAGAGCCGGCATGGATAAACCAAGCCCCGCCAAAGCCAATCCAATCACGATCTTACGCATAGATACCTCCCTGAACAGCCATGGTTTGCACACAAGCTGGCCCGATATTGGGGCCGATTTACGACGCCGGTTTGAACGCTTCCGCCTGTTTCTTGCCCTCGGCGATCTGCGCAGGCGTCAGGTGGCTTTCGATGAAGGGCACGGCCGAGCGTGCTTCGGATACGGCCGCGCTGCCCTTGGGGCCTTTCTGTGCCAGAAGCGCCCATTTATAGGCCAGCACTTGATCCTTCGCGACGTTCATGCCGTTGAAATGCAACATGCTGAGCCGGATCTGCGCATCGGCATGGCCTCGGTCCGCCGCGCGGTTGAAATAGGCGATGGCCGCGGGCCGCTCACCGGTATTGTAGAGCAGGTACGCCATGTCGGTGAGGCACTGATTGTCTCCGCGATCGGCACATTTGTTCAGCCATGGCTTTGCGCCTTCGCGATCCCCCATGGCATTGAGCCTCTGCCCCCACGCTTTTTGCGCCGGCGCGTCTCCGGCTTCGGCCGCTTCACGCAGCAGACCCTCGCCCGTGGTAACGTCCTTTTTGACGCTGCCACGGCCGGTGAGATGGAATTCGGCCAGCTTGCGCTTGATGGCCGGGGTCGGGGCCTTCAACCCGCTATAAAGCGTAAAGGCCTTGTCGCGGCGGGCTTCGGTCTTGTCGTCATTGTAGAGGTCGGCCAGTGCGATCTGCGCCTCGACATGTCCCTGCGCAGCGGCCTTCTCGTACCAGCCGACCGCGCGCGCTTCATCGTTCACCCCACCCCGACGTTTGTCGTAAGGCAGGCCGCTGAGATACTGTGCCTCGGCATCACCTGTATTGGCCTTGACGAAGGTGATCCACTCGTTTTCGCCGGTCGGCCCGCTTTTGCCCATCAGAAATACGGCGGCCGCAACCGCGACGATCAGGCCCAGCGGCACCAGCAGATACCAGATACGGAATCTACCCGAAGATTTGCGTGACATGAATTTCCCCTCCCCTGTCAGGCTTAGTCATAGCCCACACAAGAGAGATTGCAACCCTAGTCCCTGCGCCGCAAATCCAGCGTCATCGGATAGTCCGGATTGACGAACAAGGTCGGTACGCGCACCCGGCCCGGCGTATGGGTCGGGGCCTCAAAGCGCGACAGGCGACGGCCCTCGGCTTCGTTTTCATTGAGCGGCAACTGCTCGTAATTGCGCCCGCCGGGGTGCATGACGTGGTAGCGGCACCCGCCCACCGACCGCTCCAGCCGCGTATCTATGACGTCGAACTGCAAGGGCGTATTGACCGGCAGGTTGGGATGCAGCGACGACCACGGGGCCCAGGCCTTGTAACGCACGCCGGCGACCTGAATATGGGCTTCCCGCGTCGGGTGCAGCGGCAGGCGGCGGCCGTTGCAGGTGACGACGTGCTGATCGCCGACCGCGCCGGACAACACCACCTCGATGCGCTCGACCGAGGAATCGACGCCGCGTGAGGTGCCGCCCGCCGACGGTTCCTCGCCCATCACCGGCCAGGGCTCCAGCCCGGCGCGCAGTTCCAGCGTCAGGCTGCCGATCTGCACGCTGCCCAGAGACGGGAAGCGGAAATCGAAAAAGGGAATGAACCAGTCGCGGCTGAAGTCGTAGCCATTGGCTTTCAGGAAATCGAGCACCTCGTACAGGTCTTCGCGCACATGCTGCCCCAGCATGAAGCGATCATGCAACTGCGTTCCCCATCGCACCAGCCGGCCGCCATAGGGCTTTTTCCAGAAGACCGCGATCAGGGCGCGGATCAGCAGGGCCTGAATGAGGTTCATCTGCGGGTGCGGCGACATTTCGAAGCCGCGCATTTCCAATAGCCCCAGCCGCCCGCGATCCGAGTCCGGCGAATAGAGCTTGTCGATGCAGAATTCGGCGCGGTGCGTGTTGCCGGTCAGATCGACGAGCAGGTTGCGCAGCAGGCGGTCGACCAGCCACGGGGCCTGCTCCGCCTCGCCCTTCGGCAGGTTGGACAGGGCGATTTCCAGTTCGTAGAGGGATTCATGGCGCGCTTCGTCGATGCGCGGGGCCTGCGAGGTCGCGCCGATATACATGCCCGAAAACAGATAGGACAGGCTGGGGTGGTTCTGCCAGAAGCTGATCAGTGAGCCCAGCACATCCGGACGGCGCAAGAACGGCGAGTCCTCCGGTCTCTGCGCCCCCATGACGATATGGTTGCCGCCGCCCGTGGCGACGCGCTTACCGTCGATGAGGAACTTGTCTGCCACCAGACGCGACAGGCGCGCCTCATCGTAGACTGTGGTGATGATGTTTTTCAGTTCGTCCCAGTTGCGCGCCGGCTGGATATTGACCTCGATGACGCCGGGGTCGGGCGTGACGCTGAGGGATTCGACGCGGTGGTCGCGCGGCGGGGCGTAGCCTTCGATCACCACCGGCACCTTGAGCTGCGTCGCCACGGCCTCGATGGCCGCGGTCAGCTCGAAATAGTGCTCGGCATAGACCATCGGCGGCAGGAAGAGGAACAGCTTGCCGTGGCGCACCTCGGCACACAGGGCCGAACGCACCAGACCGTTGGGACCTTCCCAGCGCCTCGGATCGGCCTTGCCCGCGCCGATAGCTTTGGCGAAACGCGACACGAGGATGTCTGCTTCCGGCAGGGGCTCGGTCGGCGCGAAGGGCGAACGCGGCGGAAACTGATGCGCCTCGACGGCCTTGACATCGACAAAGGGCAAGGCCCCCAGCGGCAGACGCAACCCTACCGGCGAGTTGCCGGGTATCAACATCATCTTCTCGGTACGGAATTTCCACGGATTCGACATCCAGCCATCGAACTGCGCCGAATACTGCAACGGCAGGACGAAGCCCGTCGGCTGCCCCAGATCCTTGTCCAGCAAGGCCTGAAGCCGCTTGCGCTCGGTCGCCTCATAGACATCGGCCTTGAGCATCTCCCCTTCGAGCGGCAGGCGCTGCTCCTTCCACAGATGGTAGGGGATGTCTTCATAGGCATCGATGACGAGGTCTGCGTGCAGGCCCAACGCCGTGGCCAGCGTGCGCAGGAAGGTGCGCGCCGTCTGCTGCGGTTCGTGCGCGGGGGCCTCAGGGTCTATGAGCAGGTCGGCATCGAGCCACAGGGGTTTCTTGTCCAGCCGCCAGAAGGCGTTCATCGCCCAGCGCGGCAGGATTTCGCCCGGATACCATTTGCCCTGCGCGTGCTGGGCCACCGCACCCACCGCAAACTTCCCCGACAGGCGTTTGAACAGGTCGAAACCGAGCTTTTTCTTGGCGTCGGACAGGGCGGTAAAGTGCCACTCGTTCCCCGTGCGGTCATCAAGACTGACAAAGGTCGGCTCGCCGCCCATGGTCAGGCGCACCTCCTGCTTGTCCAGCGCCTTGTCCACCTTGTGCCCCAGGGCGTCGATGCGCTGCCATTCGGCGTCGGTATAAGGCTGGGTGACGCGGCGCGATTCGTAGATGCGCGTCACCGACATCTCATAGCCGAACTCGGACTGCGCCGGTTCGTGCGCGCCGGTGATGGGAGCCGCCGAGGTCGGGTTAGGAGCGCAGCACAGCGGGATATGGCCTTCGCCGGTGAACATGCCGGACGTCGGGTCGAGCCCGATCCAGCCCGCCCCCGGCAGATAGACCTCGTACCAGGCGTGCAGGTCGGTGACGTCTTCGCTGACACCCGAAGGGCCATCGAGCGATTCGACATCCTGCTTGAGCTGGATCGAATAGCCGGAGACGAAGCGCGTGGCGAAGCCCTTGTGACGCAGGGCCTGACAGGCCAGCCACGCCATGTCGCGGCACGAGCCCTGCAGCAGGTTCAGCGTCTCGGCCGAGGTCTGCACGCCGGGCTCCATGCGCAGCGTGTAGTTCAGGTGCGTATTGACCTTCTGATTGAAGGCGACAAGGAAATCGACCGTACCCCACTTTTCGCCCGTCGCCGGATCGAGGTCGGGCATGGACCGCACGAAGTCCATCAGTATATCGTCGCGTTCCTTGATCTCCCGATAGGGCGCCAGTTCCTCCGCCAAGGCAGGGGCGTAGGTAAAGGGATAGTGGGTCGCCGTATCTTCAAGGAAGAAGTCGAACGGATTGAAGACCTTAATTTCAAGGACCAGATCGACCTCGACGCGGAACTGCGCCACCTTTTCCGGAAAGACGATACGCGCCAGCCAGTTGCCGAAAGGGTCCTGCTGCCAGTTGATGAAGTGGTTTTCCGGCTCGACCTTGAGCCGGTAAGACTGCACATGGGCGCGGGTATGCGGGGCGGGACGAAGCCGGATGACCTGCGGCCCCATGCCGATCGGCCGCTCGTAACGGTAGTCGGTGACGTGATGCAGCGCCGTCAGTATGGTCATAGGTTCTCACTCTATTTTATACCTCCCCAGTTTACTGGGGAGGTATGAATTAGGCCGACCCCGCAGGGCACAGTCTCAGTCTGTCAGCTTACGTATGCTTTTCCCACAAAATCACGTCACAGAACTGTAACGAAGACAAAAAAAATGTGTAACTCTGATACAGCACGGCATATGGACAAGACCCGGCCAACGCCGTTTAGTTTCCAGTGAGCAAGAAGGACCACCCGTTGTTCAGCGATATTTCGAGCGACATCTTTGCGTTTAGTTTCGATGGCTTAAGCTCGCCGCTCATCGACCTGAAATTCCGCACGGGTCCGCAGAAGGGCGACCATACGCTCGGCTGGGGTCTGGCATGGTATCCCGCGGATAATAAGGCGGCAATGGTGGCCAAAGACCCGGCGGCCAGGGATACGGTCTCGCTCAAGGGCGCGATGAGCGACTGGGAAGGTTTCCGCTCGACCGTCTTCTTCTGCAAGGTGCGCGGCGCGGCCACGGGCTACACCCACCTCGAAACCCAACCCTTCACCCGGTCCTTCGCCGGTCAGGACTGGGTGTTCATGCACAATGGCAATCTGGACAAGGAAGCCATCAAGAAACTGCACCACAACAAGTCGATCTTTCTGGAGCCGTTAGGGCGCACCGATTCCGAACTGGCGCTGGTTTTTTTGCTGGGCAAGATCGAGGACTACGGCGCACGGACCCTGGCCGTCATCGACCACAATGTGCTCTTGAGTTGGTTCCTGCAACTTGACGACCTCGGTTCGGCCGACATGGCCATTTCCGACGGCGTGACGGTTGCGGTCTTCTACGGCACGCAGTCGCAGGCCAGTCTCTATTACGGGCGGCTCAAGCCGCCGCACGCCGCCGAGGGTTTTCAGTCGGACGCCGCCTCCTTCGCGCTGAACAATCCGCGCGACACCTTCCGCACGGCGGTCGTCTTCGCCTCCTCGCCGTTCGCCTCGGGCGACTGGACGCCGATGCAGGGCGGTCAACTGATCATCGCCCGGCGCGGCGCGGTCATCTGGACCAACAAGAAAGAGCCGCTGCCTAGGTTGCCGCAGCCGCCCGCCCAGCCGGAACGCCCGGCGGCGCAGTCTTCGCCCATCCTTCAGGGCGGTCCGCTGGAGAAGATCACCGAGCGCAACGCCCTGTTCGCCAGCGTGCAGGCCCAGTCCCAGCAAGCCTCGATCGTCGCCAAGCTGGCCAGCATGAGCCACGTGCAGTCGAACGTCATCAACGCCAAGTCGATGACGCACGCACCGGACGGCTCGCCCCTCACCTACCGCCTGTACGACCTCGTCCATTCGACCGAATACACTTACGAGAAGGCCGTCGAACATTCGACCCACCTCTTCCGCCTGCTGCCGGTCGAGGACCAGCTTCAGGAGGTCATCCATTCGACCCTGACCATATCGGCCGAGGGCGAGGACGTGCGTTTCGAGGATGTCTTCGGCAACCAGAACATCCACTATTCGATCATCAAGCCGTACAAGCAGTTAACCGTTTCGTGCCGCTCTCTGGTCAAGATCTTCGGTCAGGCCCCGGACGATTACGGCCCGGCCCAGCGTCAGGCGCGCTTCCCCATTTCGTGGATGCCGTGGCAGCTTCAGGTCATGGAGCCCTACCTGCTGCTGCTGGAAATGCCGGAAACCCAGATCGCCGAACTTCTGGTCTATGCCCGCGCCTTCTCGGAGCGCAATGCCGGTCACGTGATGGACACGCTGAACGACATCAACCAGACCATCTATCGCGACTATGGCTACGTGCCGGGTTCGACCTCCTTCTCGACCACGCCGTTCGACGTCTACGCCACCCGCAAGGGCGTCTGTCAGGACTTCGCCAACCTGTTCATCACGCTGGCGCGCCTGCTGGGCATCCCGGCGCGCTACCGTATGGGTTATATCTTCACCGGGGCGAACTACGAGAACAAGATCCAGTCCGACGCCTCACACGCCTGGGCCGAGGTCTATATCCCCTATATCGGCTGGCGCGGCTTCGATCCCACCAATGGCTGCCTGGTGACGCAGGACCATGTGCGGGTCGCCTGCGGACGCAACTATCTCGACGCCACGCCGACGTCGGGCACCATCTATCGCGGCGGCGGCAAGGAGGACCTGCGCGTGCAGGTCACCATGAACGAGGTGTTTTTATGAGTCTCGCACAAAAGTTTCGGCGCGCTGCGCCGAATACGTTTTGTGCGGATCAGCATCGTGAAAAATGCCTCGGGGCGGCCCTTCGGCATTTTTCGATTTTTTACCAAACGATGCCCTGACGGGCATCGGAAAAAGGTTTGAAAGTACGCGTATTTTTTGAAGTTGTTCGCTTGGGGAGGCACCCGCGTGAGTCTGGAATCATACAAGACCGACGGTTTTTTCGATGAACTGTTCGCCCGCGACGGCGTACCGCACGCGGCGGCTGCCGGCCTTGTAGAACAGATCGACGCCCTCAGCCGCGGCGACCTGAAACGCCGTCAGAAGCAGGCCGAGGACATCCTCTATCAGTCGGGCAATACCTTCAATGTCTATGGCGACAAGAAGGGCACCGAGAAGATTCTGCCCTTCGACATCATTCCGCGCCTTGTCTCCGCCGAAGACTGGGCCAAGCTGGAGCGCGGCATCAATCAGCGCATCCGCGCGCTCAACCTGTTTATTCAGGACATCTACAACGACCAGAAAATCCTTAAGGACAAGGTCATCCCTTCGGAGCTGATCTTTTCCTCGGCCTGCTATCTCAAGCCTTGCGAAGGGTTGCAGCCGCCCAAGGGCGTGTGGACGCACATTTCCGGCACCGATTTCGTGCGCGACGGCGATGGCGAATTCTACGTACTGGAGGACAATCTGCGTTGCCCGTCGGGCATTTCCTACGTGCTGGAAAACCGCGCCGTGCAGAAGCGCATCCTGCCCAAGGCCTTTCAGACATTGAAAGTGCGCCCAGTCTCCAACTATGGCGATCACCTGTACAAGACGCTGAAATTCATCGCACCGGACGGCAAGGACGCTCCGAACATCGTCGTCCTGACGCCCGGCATCTACAATTCCGCCTATTTCGAACACGCCTATCTGGCGCAGCAGATGGGCGTGCCCCTGTGCCAGAATTCCGACCTCGTGGTCGAAGACGACACGGTCTATATGCGCACGACCCAAGGGTTGAGGCAGGTCGATGTCATCTATCGCCGCATCGACGACGAGTTCATCGACCCGGAGGTCTTCCGTAAGGATTCGCTGCTGGGCGTGCCGGGCATCATGAACGCCTATCGCAAAGGCAAGGTGGCGCTGGCCAACGCGCCGGGCACCGGTATTGCCGACGACAAAGCCATCTACGCCTATGTGCCGAAGATCGTGAAATACTATCTGGGCGAAGACGCCATCGCCCAGAACGTCCCGACCTATATCTGCGAGGACGACAAGGAGCGCGAATATGTGCTGGCCAATCTCGACAAGCTGGTGGTCAAGGCGGTGAACCTGTCGGGCGGCTACGGCATGTTGATCGGACCCAAATCGACCAAGGCCGAGCAGAAGGAATTCGCCGCCCTGATCAAGGCCAAGCCGCGCGACTATATCGCTCAACCGACCCTGTCGTTGTCGCGTGCGCCCACCCTCATCGGCAACGGCATCGAAGGTCGCCACGTCGATTTCCGCCCCTATTCACTCTATGGTGAAGACGTTTTCACCCTGCCCGGCGGCCTGACGCGCGTGGCGCTCAAGAAGGGTTCGCTGGTGGTCAATTCCTCGCAGGGCGGCGGGTCCAAGGACACCTGGGTGCTGGGCGAAGGCGAAACCTATGGAGTCGCGGAATGAGATTATACATTGCGCCCCCTCTCCCCGCATGCGGGGGGAAGGTTGGGATGAGGGGCAAACCCGAAACGCCTGATCTGATCTCCAACACGCCTGCCCCTCATCCGGCCTACCGGCCACCTTCTCCCCGCATACGGGGAGAAGGACAATATGGAACTGCCCAATGATGCTGTCTCGCGTTGCCAACTCGATTTACTGGATGTCGCGCTATCTGGAGCGCGCTGAAAACGTCGCGCGCTTCATCGATGTCAATACGCACCTGATGCTCGATCTGGGGCTTAGTTTTGAAGACACGCAATGGTATCCGCTGATCGCCACCTCCGGCGACGACGACGGCTTCAAGAAGCGCTACACCACGCCTGACGAAAAGTCCGTCGTGCGCTTTCTGACCTTCGACGACAAGAACCCCAATTCGATCCTGTCATCCATCTACCGGGCGCGCGAGAATGCCCGCACGGTGCGCGAGGTCATCCCGGTCGAGGTGTGGGAAAAGATCAACGAGCTTTACCACCTGACGCAGTCGCACAGCCGCAAGCGCTCAGTCGAAGCGCTTCAGGACTACTATACCGAGGTACGTCAGTCCGGCACCCACTTCGCCGGCATGATGATCAACGCCATGTCGCGCGGCGACGGCTGGCACTTCGCCCGCATGGGGCAGTTGCTGGAGCGCGCCGACAAGACCGCGCGCCTGCTCGATGTGAAATACTTCCTGCTGCTGCCGCGCGGCGAACAGGTCGACAGCCCCTACGACAATGTGCAGTGGGGCGCGGTACTCAAATCGGTCAACGCGCTTGAAATGTACCGGCAGGAATATCACTCGATCAACTACCGCGACGTGACGCAGTTCCTGCTGTTCTCGAAACTGTTCCCGCGTTCGGTACGTTTCTCGCTCGACTACGCCACCGTGTGCATGGAGGCCATCTGCGAGACGCAACCGCGCTGCACGGCGCTGGAAGAGATGAAAAGCCTGCACACCCGCCTGATGGAGGCCGACGCCACGACCATCATCGCTTCGGGCCTGCATGAGTTCATCGACGATCTGCAACAGGGCCTGAACCGGCTGGACCAGACGGTCTACGAAACGTTTTTCAAGGACTGAGACGACCGGCCGGGATTGATCGCCACACAGTTGACCTAATGTCGCGCCACAAAGACCTCATTTGAATACTGTTGTTCCTGAAAGCGGGAACGATGTTCCTGGAGCGCATTCCGAAACGTGTGCAGCGGCTTTCGGAATCAGTGCGCGGTAAAGTTAAATGAAGGCAAACGGGGCAAAGGATGTTCAGGGCGGCGGTCATTGCAGCGTGTCTGACAGGCGTCATCAGCGCGCCCGCCGTGGCTGAGACCGCGCCCCCCGCACCCGTGCAGATCGAATATTTCCAGCTCCGACTCACCGTGCCGCAAGGTGGGCGCGTGCGTCAGACCCTCACCCGCACCACCCATAGCGACGATAATGGCAAGGTGGTCTCATCGACCGTGACGGCGGAATTCCTCAGCCAGTTGGTTCCGCACGAGGACGGCTATCGCGTGGTCAAGACGCGGGTGAAGGGCGATTTCAGGATCGACAGCGGCAGCGATGGGCAAGACCGCGCCGACCTTGAAAAGCTGATGCAGGCCGCGGGTGCCCTCACCGAGGTCAGTTACATCGCCGACATCAATCTGACGCCGCTGCGCATCGAACAATGGCCCGTCATGCGCAACCGCCTGAAAGCCGCCATGCGGCGCTCGGGGGCCATCAAGGCGCGCGAAGCCGACGCCTTCGACGCCATGTATGGCCCGATGTCGCCGGAAGCCGCCGCCGACCTGTTCCTGCCGGAAGACGCGCTGCTGGCCATTCCGCACAATCTGGGGCTCAGTCTCAACAATCCCTACCGATTGGACTCGGTCATCGCCGGCCCGTTCGGCGGTACGATCAGCGCCAGCGAGACCCTGACCCTCACCCGTTGGGACCAGACGGCGGGCGAGGCGGAAGTCCTCTATGAAGCGGGCCCGACGCGCGAAGCGCTGGACGCCTATGCGCTGGCCATCCGTCCTACCCTGGAAAGGGCCGCCCTCGACACGGCAAAGGCCGAAAAGTCCGCGCCGGCGCCGGTCGGCGCGCTGGCCTTGCAGATCGGCACCACCTGCCGCTACCGCGTCAGCTTGAAAACCGGACTGGTCGTGCGCGCCGAATGCCAGTCGCTGCGCGACGTGCGCAACGGCGATGACCGCCGTCTGCACCGCGAAACCTGGGTGCTGGGCGAAACCCCGGCCTGACGCTTTTCTGCGCGAATTGGTATCTACGCGAATTGGCCCAACAAATTAAGGAAAATTGGTACGACCTGACCCTTGTAAGGGGCGGGGAATAGGCATACATCCTTAGAATGAAATTCCGAGGGGCAGCCGCTTTTCAATCTCCTTGATTTTCCTTTGAAATTCGTCGCAAGACGGCATCCGGGCGACCCCGCGCCTCACGGACACGACCATATGACCTTCGAAGCGTCCCCGCCCGATCCCCGCACCGCCGCGCGCAGCGCCGCCTTCGAGGACGGTTTGTCGGGCACGAACCTCGAACGCGCCGGCGACCACAATCAGCGCGTCACGCTTCAGGCCATCCGCGCGCGCGGTCCCATCACCCGCGCCGATCTGGCCGACATCACCAACCTGACGGCGCCGGCCATCGCCAACATCACGCGCCGCCTGCTCAACGAAGGCATGATCCTCAAGGCCGGACGCCTGACCGGCGGTCGGGGTCAACCCGCCACGCGGCTGGTGGTCAATCCGGACGGCGCCTTTTCCATCGGCCTGAACATCGATCGCGACCATATCACCGTGGTGGCGCTCGACTTCGTGGGGCAGGTGCGTTTCCGCGCCAGCCGCGAAGTGCATTTCGCCATGCCGGAAGAGGTGCACGCCTTCGTCCGCGACACGCTGGAGACCCTGCGCCGTGACCGGCTGATCGATTTCGACCGTCTGATCGGCATGGGTATCGGCATGCCCGACGATCTGGGCCGGGTGCGCCTGCCCAACCGCCCGGAAGCCTATGAGGTGTGGTCGGAAATCGACTTGCAGGCGTGGTTCTCCGACCTGATCGACGCGCCGGTCGTGCTGGAAAACGACGCGGCGGCGGCGGCCATCGGCGAGATGCAGTTCGGCCATGGCCTGCAATCGCGCTCCTTCATCTACACCCTGATCTCGGCGGGGCTGGGCGGCGGGCTGGTCATCAACGGCCACTATTTCCGCGGGGCCGACGGGCGTTCGGGCGAGATCGGCTTTCTGCCTATCGACAACGGCGCAATCGACCATGGCTCGGAAGCGACATTGCAGGACGCCGTGTCCCTCTATGCCCTCTACGCGCGGCTGATCCGCCACGGCATCAACGCTACCGTTCCCGCCGATCTGGAAGACCTGTCGCCGCAGGCCCAGTCCGTGGTCGACACCTGGCTCGATGAAGCGGCGCGCCTTCTCTACATGCCGTTCCTGACGCTGAACTGCGCCCTCAACCCCGAAGCCCACTATATTGGCGGCCGTATGCCGGCTGCGATTATCGACGGCCTGTGCGACCGCCTGAACGCCCTGTATGCGGGTCTGTCCGATCGCCGCCTGCCCCCTATCGCGCCCATCCAGCGAGCCGCACTGGCCATGGACGCCTGCGCGTGCGGTGCGGGCATCCTGCCCTTCAACGAACGCTTCCTGCCGATCCGGGAAGCGCTCATGAAGTCGGCCTAGCCCTTTCCGAAAAGGGGGACGCACTTTTCAGAAAATACCTCAAGCAAACAGGCTTACTGCAATATCACGTAGTTGATGTAGAAGGGATCCAGCGCCTCCGCCGACATATTGCGCAATTCAAACGTGTCGAACTGTCCGTCCTTCAGCTTGAGGTCCTTCAGCGGCACGTCGTAGCGCGCCCACTTGCCCTTCAGCCCCTTCAGCGTCACCTCGCCCTCATAGGCCTTTTCGCCCAGCCTGGCGCGCAGCTTGATCTCCTGCTTGCCCTTGGGCCCGCCGTGGACGAGAAGGGTCAGCATCTTGTAATCGGTGGCATTGAGCTTCTGCCACGTCTGGAAGGTGAAGGCGTTCCAGGCGGCCATGGTGATCTCCACTGGCTTCTGATCTTCCAGCGTGACGCCCGGCGTCTGTTTCGACCAGCCGCCGATCCACCAGCCTTCTTTGAGACCGTCGCCATAGATAAGTATGGGGGCCTTTTGCGCTCGCGCAACACCGGCGGCCATAAGCGCCAGACCACCGGCGATAAACCCCTTGCGGGTCAGTTCTTTCATAGTGTCCTCCCTGATCAAGCCGGGCTTTTGCCGGTCTTTGTTGGATACGCTTACTCAAACTTTTCAGGGCCGGTCGAGCCAGCCGCACAGCGGCCCCCGCAGCGCCGTCGCCACCTGCAGTCCCGTCACCGTGAAGCGCGCCGCCCGCCCTTGCGTCCCGTAGGCCGGCCAATCGGCGCCTGGATTGCCGTCACGGGCAAAGCGCACCCAGCGCGCGCCCAGATCGGGCCAGCCCGCGCCTTCGCCTTCCGGTGTGTGATTGAAGACAAAGGTCAGTTCCGAACCGTGGTGCACGGGCTGATCGACCGGACGGTTGACCTCCAGTTGATAGAGCCACACCTGTCCCCCCTTAACCGTGCGGTGGCGGGCCAGCCAGTCAGCGGGGCAACGAAAACTCAGATCCGTAGCCAGAGCCAGATCCGGCGGTCCCAATACCGGATCGGAGGCCGTATAGAAGGCAGCCGCCTCGTCGGCGTGCCGCCCGAAGGCCTGACGAATATTGCCGGTCACCTCGCCGTGCAGCCCCAGTTCGCGCGCCGAGACACCGATGATGACGGAAACAGCCACCCCCGCACCCGCCCGAAACAGGTCTTCGGGCGCGCGCGGCAGGACCTTGCCGTCCACCGTCGGCTGAAGCCAGATAAAGCTGTCGTCATCGATCGGCGCATCCAGCTTGTCCGCAGCCGCCTGCAACGCGCGTGCATCGGCCCGGCGCAGATCGGCCAGAGCCGCCGCGCTGCCGGTGGCAGCCTTCGAGAAGCCTGTGGTCAGCGTCGCCCCCAACGCCTCGTTCTGCGCCAATGTGCGCGGCGGCAGGCCGAACTGTGGCGTGCCCGATTGCAATATGGCTTTATGAAACAGGCCGCGCGCCTGAGGCGCCGCCAGCAGCAAACCGACATCCTGCGCCCCGGCGCTGTGGCCGAACAGGGTGACATTGTTTGGATCGCCGCCGAAGGCCGCAACGTGGTCGCGCACCCAGCGCAGCGCCGCCATCTGATCCATCAGGGCGTAATTGCCCGACGACCCGCCCTGCTCGGCGCTCAGGGCCGGATGCGACAGAAAGCCGAACACGCCCAGCCGGTACTGGATCGACACCAGCACCACGCCTTGCGACGGCAGGGCCGAATGAACGGTCCCCCCGCCGTCTCCCGCGCGATTGGCTCCGCCGTGGATGAAGACCATCACCGGCAGCGGCTTTTCAGGCGTCAGCGCCGGGGTGGCGATTTCCAGATAGAGGCAGTCTTCGGACGCGCCCTCAGCGGCCTTTTCGTTCCAGCCGTAAAAGACCTGTGCGCAGGCCGGGGCGCTCTGCGTGGCGTCGCGCACGTCCTGCCACGGGGCGACAGGCTGCGGCGGCGTCCAGCGCGCCTGACCGACCGGCGGCGCGGCGAAGGGTATGGCCTTGAAACGGCTGATTGCGCCTTCCGTCTGTCCGCGCAACGCGCCTTCGGGCAATTGAACGACAGTTTGCGCATCCGCCCATGCGGGGGCGGCCAAAAGAAGCAGGGCGGCGAACACGCCTTGTTTCATGCTCGCCCTCATCGATCAGCCCTGCTTCCAGAGATAGGCCGCGCCGCGCACGCCTGAAGAATCGCCCCAGCGCGCCGGGACCAGCCGGGCGTCCCAGCCGTCGGTGAACACATAGGGCCGGATCAGCCCCGGCAGAGCGGCGTAGATTTCCGGGACATTGGACAAACCACCGCCGAAAACGAACACGGCCGGGTCTAAGATGTTGACGATGACCGCCATGCTGCGCGCCAGCCGCGACAGAAGGCGGTCGAAGGCGGCCTTGGCCTCGGTGTCGCCTTCGCGCATGGCGGCGATGATCTCTTCACCCTTGAGGTCGCGGCCGGTCGTCTCGTGGAAATCGCGCGCGAAGCCGGTGCCGGAAACCCAGGTTTCCAGGCAGCCGTGCTGACCGCACCAGCATTTCGGGCCGGGTGTTTCGGCAGGCTGAGGCCACGGCAGGGGCATGTGGCCCCATTCGCCGGCCAGGCCGTTGGCGCCGTTGATCAGTTGTCCCTCGGCCACCAGCCCGCCGCCGCAGCCGGTGCCGACGATGATGGCGAAGACGCTGGACGCCCCCGCCGCCGCGCCGTCGATGGCTTCGGACAGGGCGAGGCAGTTGGCGTCATTGGCCAGACGCACCGGCCGACCGAGCGTGGCTTCGAGGTCTTCGCGGAAGGTGCGGCCGTTGAGATAGGTGGAATTGGCATTGCGCATCAGGCCGCTGCGCGGCGATACCGAGCCGGGCGAGCCTATGCCGATGCTGGCGCTGTTGTCCACCAGCGCGGGGTTCCCCTGCCGGGCCTCGGCCTCGACGCGGGAGATCAGATCTTTGACCAGCGTCAGCGCTGCGTCGTAGTTGCCGGGATTGGGCTCGCGCCGGCGGGCCAGAACATCTCCGCTGGCCGAAAGGGCCGCCGCTTCGATCTTGGTGCCGCCGAAATCAACGCCAATATAGAGCATTTCCACTCCAGTCCGGGGTTTTTTATACTTATGAGAGACCGTGCGGCCCGCCCCCGCGACGGACCGCACGGCCAAGCGGTTAGTGCCCGCCCGACACGCCTTCCTCGATGGCATGGGTCGGCGCTTTGGGCGCTACGAACGCGAACCACAGAACATAGACGTAGCAGAGCAGCGGCGCGATGAAGCCGAGGTTACGGCTGCCGGTCGCGTCGGTAATCGCCCCGAAGACCAGCGGCAGGAAGGCCCCGCCGACGATGGCCAGAACCAGCAGACCCGACGTCGCCGAGGTCGGAGCCGTCGAACGTTCCAGCGTCAGAGTGAAAATGGTCGGGAACATGATCGAGTTGAACAGACCCACCAGCAGGGCCGCGAAGCCCGGAATCACGCCGGTGGTGAGCGGCAGGTTGACGCCCAGCAGGTTGATGGTCGAGTTGAGATCAGTCGGCACCAGACCGTTCGAGAAGATCACGACGAGACACATGGCCATGGCGCCGATAGCGAAGATGCCGAGCAGGATATAGCCCTTGACGAACTTCAGCAGGGCCGAACCAGCGAAACGGCCGATCATGGCGAACAGCATGTAGAAGGTGATCAGCTTGCCGGCTTCCTGAGCGCCCAGAGCGAAGATGTTCTTTTGCTCAAGGAACAGCAGCAGGTTGAGCGAGATGGCCACTTCGGCGCCGACATAGAGGAAGATGCCGATAGCGCCGAGATTGGCCCACTTCGATGTCAGGGCGGTGAACGGCGACACCAGCGTGCCCATCTTGGGGGCCGCGTCGGTGATCTTCTGACGCACCAGCCAGATGGCGACGATGAACACGGCCAAAGCCGCGGCGATCAGGAAATAGACATTACCGACGAAGGACAGGGTTTCCTGACGCAGGGCTTCGGTGACGACGACGTTTTCCTTGAAGATGTCGCCGCCGAGCAGGAACTGCGCGCCGAAGAACATGCCGCAGGCCGCGCCCAGCGAGTTGAACGCCTGCGACAGGTTGAGGCGGAAGTGCGAATCCTTGGCCGAACCGAGCGACGCGATCAGCGGATTGGCCGCCACCTGAAGCAGGGTCACGCCCGACGCCATGGTGAAGAGAGCGACGAGGAAGACGGGATAGATCTGAACCTTGGTCGCGCCCAACGCGATCAGACAGCCGACGACGATACCGCCCAGGCCAAGAAGGACGGATTTGGCATAGCCGAACTTCGACAGGAAGGCCGCCGACGGGAAAGACATGACGCCATAGGCGATGAAGAAGGCGAAGCCGGTCAGGTTGGCTTCGAGGTTATTGAGCGTGAAGACCGTCTTCATAGCCTTCAGAAGCGGATCGAGCAGGTTCGTTACGAAGGCCCAGATGAAAAAGAGCGCCGTAACGTAGACAACGGCTAGCGCAAGACCGCCGCCGCTCTTGGCGGTGCTGGATGATTCAGACATTTACCCCTACCTGTAGGTTGCGAGTGACTTTTCACAGACGTTTTTTAGGCCCGCACCGATTAAATAAATCAAATTTCAAAAATCCATCGATTTGGGACTTTTGCAATCGAAAAATTTAACGGCGACGATAAAACTGGCATTTACCAACAATTTCGCGTCTTTGCACGACAATTTGTCAGACAAGATAACCGCGATATTATCCACAGCTTTGACAGCGATGTCATTACGCCCGAAAAAGGAAAGCCGCCTATCGCCTTCTGCTCTCAGGCGTATTTACCGCGCCTCACCCCAACGACCCGAAGTGGGTAGTCAGAAAGGCGTCGTGCGGCGGCGTCTGTTCGGCGATGCGGGCGAAGGTCGTGCGGATGAAGTCCAGCGAGCGCCGGATATCGTCCTCATCGACCATATCGGCCAGCGGATCGTAGCCGCGCGGCTTCAGCCCCTGCCCGTCCATGACCGCCAGCCAGCTTGCGTCCTTGAACAGTTCATCCGTACCCACCTGTATGCGCCCGCTTGTCGCAAACAACGCCATGCGCGCCTTCAAGGAGTCGGAGACGCCCCGCGTCCGGCTCTCACGCCAGAAGGCCGTGTCGTCGCGCCGGGTCAGGGCATAGTGCAGCAGGAGGAAATCGCGCACGTCCTCGTATTCGAAACGCGTGTCTTCGTTAAAGCGCCGCGCCAGCACCGGATCGAAGCCCTTGCGCGGCAGGGAGGTGATCAGCTTTGTCACGCCCCGCTGGGTCAGGTGAATCGCCGTCGACTCCAGCGGCTCCAGAAAACCCGCCGACAGGCCGATGGCCACGCAGTTCTTCTCCCACACCGTACGCCGGCGACCGGTGCGGAAACGGATCAGACGCGGATCGGCCAATGCCGCGCCGTCGAGATGGGTCAGCAGCGTATCCACTGCTTCGTCATCGCTCATATGGGCCGACGAATAGACCAGCCCGTTACCAGTGCGATGTTGCAACGGAATGCGCCACTGCCAGCCCGCACCGCGCGCCGTGGCCCGCGTGAAGGGCGTCAGGGGGTATTGGTTCTCACACGGCACCGCCACCGCCCGGTCGCAGGGCAGAAGTCCGGTCCAGTCCTCGTAACCGGCCTTCAGCGTCTCTTCGATCAACAGGCCGCGAAAGCCCGAACAATCAATGAAGAAGTCGCCCTCTATGGTGCGCCCGTCCCCCAGAGTCACGCCGGTAATATGGCCGCTTTCGGCGTCCTGCCCCACGGCGACGACCTTGCCTTCGATGCGCTTCACACCGAAGTTTTCGGCATAGCTGCGCAGGTAGGCCGCATAGAGCCCGGCATCGAAGTGATAGGCATAGACCAGCGCCGACAGGGGCGAAGCGCGATCCGGCGACGGCGGCGTAAAGGCGTTGCGTCGCGCCAGTGCCGTATTGAGATTATAATCCGACAGCGGCGTATGATCGCCGGCCTGCTGCGCCTTCAGCCAGTAATGATGGAAAGCGGCCATGCCGAAACTGTGTCCGAACGGCCCGAAAGGGTGCATATAGCTGTCGCCCAGGGCACCCCAGTCGCGAAACTCGATCCCCAGCTTGAAGGTCGCCTTGGTCCGCGCCATGAATTCGCGTTCGTCGATCTTCAGGAACTGATTGAAGGTGACCAGCGACGGGATGGAGGCTTCACCCACCCCGATGGTGCCGATCTCCTCGGATTCGACCAATGTCACCTGGGCGATGCGGTCGCGGCAGGCATAGGACAGGCCGGCCGCCGTCATCCATCCGGCCGTGCCGCCACCGACAATAACGATGCGCAACGGCTCCATCAGGCCTTTCCTTTCAGGTAGTTGGGTGAAGGGCAGTGCTGCGCAATAAAATCGGCGTGCGCCGGCAGTTGCCGCGCCACCTGCGCGATGGTTTCACGCCGCTGGCGCATAAGGGCGCGCACGCCTTCCAGCGGCAGGCGTTCGGCCAGCGGATCGGCGAAACGCGACACCACGCCCTGCCCGTTGAGCACTGCGATCCAACTCGGTTCGGCGAAATGGTCCCAGTCGTATTTGACCACGTCGCCGCGCGCCGCAAACAGCTCGATCTTGTGCGCCAGCGTATCGGGGATGCTCATCTCCGCGCACTGCCGCCACAGCGGTTCAGGGCGCGTATTGAGCTTGTAGTGCAGGATGATGAAGTCGCGCACCCGCTCGTAGGACAGGCCCATCTGACGGTTATATTCACGGCGCAGCACTTCTTCGGCCTGACGCGACGGGAACAGTTCGAGGAACTGCGCAATGCCGCTCTGGATCAGGTTGATCGAGGTCGATTCGAGCGGTTCGAGGAAACCCGAAGACAGTCCCACAGCCACACAATTCTTCTTCCAGGGCTCCGGCCGCCGCCCGGTGATGAAGCGGATCAGCATGGGGTCTTTCAGCGGCGGCGTGTCGAGATTTTGCAGCAGGACGTCGCGCGCCGTCTCTTCGTCCATGAAAGCCGAGCAGAAGACGTGGCCGTTGCCCGTGCGGTGTTGTAACGGGATGCGCCATTGCCAGCCCGCCGCATGGGCCATCGATGAGGTATAGGGCGTAATACCGGCCGGATTCTTCTCGGTCGGCACCGCCCAGGCGCGGTCGGCCGGCAACCAGTGCGTCCAGTCGTCGAAGCCGGCCTTCAGCGCGCCATCGATCAGCAAGCCGCGAAAGCCGGTGCAGTCGATAAAGAAGTCCGCCGCCTCGGTCGTGCCGGTGTCGAGTTGCAGCGCCTCGATAAACCCGTCTTCAGGTCGCAACTGCACGGTGTCTATCTTCGCATTGAGCCGTCGCACGCCCTGCGCTTCGCAGTGCTGGCGCAAAAAGCGCGCGAACAGCCCGGCGTCGAAATGATAGGCGTAGGCATAGTCGTGCATGGGTGAGCGCGGGTCGGGATTGGGCGGAAAGAACTTCCCCGCCCTGGCCAGCGCCGTCGGCAACGACCAGTCTTCCAGCGGCGCCTCCTCCCCTGCCTCGCGCAGACGGCGCCAGAGCTGATAGGGACGCACGGCCTCATGCACCGCGCCGAAGTCGCCGAAGCCGTGGAAATAGCGGCTGTCGGCGGCGCCCCAGCCCTTGAATTCGATACCGAGTTTGAAACTGGCCTCGGTTGCGCGGATGAACGCCCCCTCGTCTATGCCGACGTGTTCGAGGAATTTGCGGATCGGCGGAATGGTCGCCTCACCCACTCCGACCGTGCCGATATCCTCGGATTCGATCAGCAGAATATCGACGGTGCCCCCCAGCCCCTTACGCAACGCCGCAGCGCACATCCACCCCGCCGTGCCGCCACCGGCGACGATAATTTTGCGAATGACCTCCGGCATGGCGGCATCCTCCTGTTTTTTTGGGAAGGCTTACACAAAAGAGCCCCTTCCGGAAGAGTCGGAAGGGGCTCGATTTTAGGCTTCGGCTCTTGTCGGACGCCTTAGAAGCTGGCGCGCAGGATGAGGGCCACGCGGCGGTCCGTCTTGGTCGCCGAGTAGTACTGAGTGTCGAGCGGCTTGGCCACGTCGGACGAGACGCGCGTATAGGCGATGTCGCGGCCGATATTGGTGGCTTGCAGACCGACCTTGACCTTCGGCGTGACGCTGTAGAAGACCGAGCCGTCCCATTGGCCGTAATCACCCGCCCACATCGGACGGTTCACGTTGGCCGCCGAGGTGGTGTACAGATATTCAGAGCGCCAGTTGTAGGCCATGCGCGCCGATATACCGTACTTTTCATACAGCAGGGCGAAGTTGTAGCTGTCCGGCGACATGCCTTCCAGCGGCAGGCCGCTGATACTGGCGTTGGTCACCTGGTTGCCATCGGTGACGCTGGCCACCGGGTTGCGGCCGCCCGAAGAGTCGATCTTCGTGTAGTTGGCCTGAATGCCGAAGCCCGACCAGAAGCCCGGCAGGAAGTCGTAGAACTGGTTGTAGGCGATTTCGAAGCCGGATACCTCGCCCTTTTCCGCGCCGTTGACGTAGCGGTTGACGTTGAACGTCATGTTCGCGCCGTTATTGGTGTAGGTTTCAGGCGTGCTCTGCACGTAGATATAGTTGGTCAGGTCCTTGCGGAACAAGGCCAGGGTAAGGCTGCTGGTCGGGGCGAAATACCACTCCGCCGTCAGGTCGTACTGGTTGGCTTCGACCGGCTTCAGGAACGGATTGCCGCCCTGACCGGTCGGGTTGAGCGAGAAGTCGCCTGTGGATTGACCGGCGGACAGGGTGGTGTAGCCGCTGAGCCAGGACATGTCCGGACGCACGATCGCCTTGGAGGCGGCGAAGCGGAACTGCAATTCCGGCGAGTACTTGAAGCGCAGGTTCAAGCTGGGCATCACGTCGGTATATTCGTTGGTGCCGCCGAAAGCGACGCCGCTCAGGGCCGTGGCCTTGAACTGCTTGGCGTTGTTATAGGCCGCGCACTGCGCCGCCGTAACACCGCCGCCGACGACGCAGGTGCCGAAATTACCATCGGCGCCCGAAACCACCGCACCGGCAGTGGTGACTTCGGTCTTCACGACGCGAACGCCGATATTGCCGTCCCAGGCTTCGCCGAAGCCATCAAGGTCGCCGCCCATACGCAGCAGGCCGTAGGCCGCCGTGGTCTTTTCGCTCTGGTCGTTGACGCCTTCCGGCCCGATATTGTCGAGGCCGATCGGGGCCCAGCCCCAGCCGGCGTTCTGAACCGCGTGCAGTTCGTTATACATGCCCTGCGGAGATTTCACGAGGTCGGCCGACGGGAACCAGATATTGCCCGGCACCGGCGCCTGACCGTGCATGAAGCCTTCGAAGGTCACCAGTTCGGACATGTTGGGCAGGTTCGTATTGGCCGGGACCGAGCCGAAGCCGCCCGTCTGATCGAGGAAGACCGCGCCGGTGCCGCCGCCTGAGCCCCAGTACTGGTGGCTGAGATAGCCCCAGTTCCAGGTCGACTGACGCGTCAGATAGTCACGATCCGTCGCACGCGCGCCGAACTTGAAGCTCTTCAGCCAGCTACCGTCATCGAACTCGTACTGACCGTCGATGCGGGCTGAATACTGCTTGGCCTCGTTCTTTTCGACGTGGTCCATCGCCGCAGCCCAGTAGTAGTTGGACTTATCGGCCGTATCGGCGGTCAGCATCTTGATGGTCGGCACTTCGCCGTTCATGTCGATCGAAACGACCGTCTTGTCCGACGCCGCGCAGGGCTCGGTCGTGACGCGCGTCGTGCAATACTGGACGAAGGCCGTGTTGGACAGAATCTCGGCGGTCGACTTCACATATTGCAGGTCGCCGGTCAGGGTCAGCTTGTCGTTGACGTACCAGCGCGCATTCAGGCTGACGTCTTCGGTTTCCTTGACGTCGTCTCCATAGCGGGTATTGGCGGTGATGCCGGCGCCGTAAACGGTGCCCGAAATGAATTCGCCCTTGCTGTTGTACTTGTAGGTCGCGGTCGACTCGGCCGAGGTCAGTTCGCCGGAGTCGTTGTAGAAGCCGGTATTGTATTCGACGTTCTTCGGCGTGGCCTTGGACTTGAAGGCCTGCAGGCTGAATTCCAGCGAATCGTTCGGACGCCACTGCAGCGCCAGCGCGCCGGCCTGACGGTTCTGTTCCCAGTCGATGATGCGCCAGCCGAGCGTATTCGGGATGTAGCGCGCCGAAGCCCCGCTGCCCACCTGATTGTAGCGATCGACGCCGATGACGTGGGTTTCGTTGCCGGAGTCGGCATTGGAGTAGTTGACCAGCAGGCCGATTTCACCGATCGAGGTCTTCCAGCGGTCCGAGTACAGAACGCTGATCGAGTTCTGACGCTTGTCCTGCAGGTCGCCATAGGTCGAATCGAAAGTCCCGGCCAGAACGCGGCCGCGCGAATCGAACGGCAGGCGCGTACGCAGATTGACCGTGCCGCCGATGCCGCCCTCGATCATGTCCGCCGACGGGTTCTTGTAGACGTCGACACCGGCCAGCAAGTCCGCGGACACGTCTTCGAAGCTCAGGGAGCGGCCGTTCGCCGCCGAGAAGATGTCGCGGCCATTGGTTTCCGAACGCACCCAGGTCAGGCCGCGGATCACCACGCCGCCGCCTTCGGCGGTCATGCGGATCGGGTCGCGCGCCGCCGAGGTGCGCTGGATCTGGATACCGGAAATGCGCTGCAGCGCTTCGGCGACCGAGCGGTCCGGCAAGGCGCCGATGTCGACAGCCGTCACCGAGTCGACCACGACTTCGGCGTCTTTCTTCAGCTTCTGGGCCGTCTTGATCTGCGCGCGCTGACCGGTGACGATCACTTCGGTCACGTCGGTTTCCGCCGCCGGGGCTTCCTGAGCCATCGCCGGGAGGGCCAAACCCATCACCGCGACGCCAAGCGCCATCACAGAGACGCCCGCCGACAGGCGAGCGAACTTCGATTGTCTCATAATTATCTCCCTCTCGTCCCGCCGGATGTCATCCTTGGTCACCGGCGCTTGGCACTATGCCGGGGATAACGGTTAAACCGCGCACCCCGTGCTTTCGGTCAGGTCGGCGACGCTGGCATTATTGAGCCTTTCACCACGTCTCGCCGAACCTTGTTCCGGTTCTTTGCGAGCCTCTTCGCGGTGACAGCTTCCGTTCGCGCTTTCCTTGCCTGGGCACAGGTCTGAATTCTCGTTAACGTCCGCCACAGGTGCGGAACCGTCGAAAGGTCCAGACTCTTGATGATAGCGTTATCATAAATCGTACGATTTGCCAGTATTATATGACAACGCTGCCATGTAATTTTTACGCCATTGCATAAACATCACAGTTTTGAGGTTCGGCGACATTTTTACCCGTAGTTTTGACATATAAGTCAAAACTACGGGTCTATTCAATATGTAGTTGATGCATTACGAAATTAGCTTCTGTTTTTATGTAAATTTTTACTTTTTAAGCAAAAAATCTTTCCTGCTGGAAGAGTACAACATTGACGCTGAGGCGTGTAATTTTCTTTAGTAAAATTAAAAATTCCACCCTACCGCTCATAAAAAATGCGCCTGAGGCGCGGTTTTATGTCAGACATAATCAAGCCGATATCCGCTTAAACCAAGCTTGGCAGCGTTACGCGGCCCGCCACCTGGAATGTGGCATTATAATACCTCACAACTCCATAGAAAAGCCTCATCTCATGACAGCGCTTTCCTGATTTTTCCCGGTTTTGTCAAATCGCAGCCGTTTGTTACTCAAAATGTGACTTGACCCACGGCTCCGAACACGACTTTGGTCTGCACGAACCCAAAAGCGTACGTTTCGGGGGAACAAGAGCCCGATCAGAGCCGTCCCAATGCCACACGAACCGTCCAGACCTCAGAGTCCCCGTTCCAAGAAGAGTTGGTCCCTTGAAAATACTTCGCCGCCGCCGCACCAAACTGGTCGCCACCCTTGGTCCCGCCTCGTCCAACGCCGACATGCTGGCGCAGTTGTTTCAGGCCGGGGCCGATGTGTTCCGCCTGAATTTCTCGCACGGCAGCCATGAAGATCACGGCAGGAATATCGACCTGATCCGCGATCTGGAAGCCAAGACGGGTCGTCCCATCGGCATCCTGGCCGACGTACAGGGGCCGAAGCTGCGCGTAGGCCGCTTCATGGGCGGGGCCATCGTGCTGACGCCGGGCCAGACCTTCCGGCTCGATCTCAACCCGACGCCGGGCGACCTGACGCGCGCCAACCTGCCGCATCCGGAAATCATCGGCGCAGCGCAGATCGGCTCGCATCTGCTGCTTGACGACGGCAAGCTCAAACTGCGCGTCACCCATGTGCGTGAAGACCATCTGGAAACCGTCGTCGTCACCGGCGGGCGTCTCAGCGACCGCAAGGGCGTCAACGTCCCCGACGTCGTCCTGCCCATCCCGGCCCTGACCGAAAAGGACCGCGCCGACATGGCCTTCGCGCTGGAACGCGGCGTCGAATATATCGGCCTCAGCTTCGTGCAGCGTCCGGAGGACGTCATCGAGGCCAAGGGCATTATTGACGGTCGCGCCTGGGTGTTGTCCAAGCTCGAAAAACCACAGGCGCTCGACAATCTCGAAGAAATCCTCGCCCTCTCGGACGCCGTCATGGTGGCGCGCGGCGACCTCGGCGTCGAACTGCCGCCGGAGGAAGTGCCGCTGGCGCAGAAGCGCATCATCAAGGCGGCCCGCGCGCTGGGCAAGCCGGTGATCGTCGCCACCCAGATGCTGGAATCGATGATCTCGGCCCCGACCCCCACCCGCGCCGAAGCCTCGGACGTCGCCACGGCGGTCTATGACGGCGCCGATGCGGTCATGCTGTCGGCGGAAACCGCTGCGGGTCAATATCCGGTCGAGGCCGTGACCATCATGGACCGCATCGTCGGCCGCGTCGAAAAGGACAGCGACTGGCGGATGCAGACCGACCGCCGCCGTCCGGAAACGGAAAAGTCGGTGTCGGGCGCCATCGCCACCGCCGCGCGTCAGGTCGCCCAGACCATCGACGCTTCGGCCATCGTCGCCCTGACCAATTCGTCGAACACGGCGCTGCGCGTCGCGCGGGAACGCCCGACTGCCCCGATCCTCGGCCTGACGCCCCATATCGAAACGGCCCGCCGTTTGGCCCTGACCTGGGGCGTGCACGCCAAGACCGCGCCGGTGACCCACTCCATGACCGAAACCGTGCAGGTAGCCAACCAGATCGCCCGCAGCGAAGGCATTTCCGAGCCCGGTCAGGACATCGTCATCGTCGCCGGCATGCCCTTCGGCAAGTCGGGGTCGACCAATGCGCTGCGCGTGGCCAAGGTGACCCGCACCGCCATGACCGAACCGGAATACGAAGACTAAGTCGGCGTTACATCGCAACGAAAAAGCCCGGCATATTCGCCGGGCTTTTTTATTTCAGGTCGGCCTTGAACATCATCGGCAGCAATTCCGAGAGGGTCACCGTCTGTGTCACGCCCCTATCGTCGCACAGGTGGATCAGGGCCGAACCGTCGGAGAACTCCGCCAGTTTCTGACGGCAACCGCCGCAGGGCGGGCAGGCTGCGGCACGCGGGGCGAAGATAGCGATTTCGGCGACTTTCTTCGCACCGCCCATGATCATCTGGGCCAGAGCCGAGGTTTCGGCGCACCAGCCCTGCGGAAAGGCCAGATTTTCGACATTGGCGCCGCTGAAGACGCGCCCGTCCGGCGTGCGGATGGCGGCACCGACGGGAAAGCTGGAATAGGGGGAATGGCTGAACGCCGCGGCGGCCCTGGCCGCTTCAAACAGATCGTGAGACAAGTCTGGCTCCGTTTATGGGCGCAGAGATTGCCGCATTGCCGGACGGAGCGCCAGACATTTCTTCTCCTCCCCACGCCAAAGCGCAGGGAGGAGAATAAGAGAATACTACTCGATATATTCCGGCGCATCGATGCGCTTGCCCAGCAGCATGGCGTCCGCGACGATGCGCAGCGGCGAGAAGTCGGCGTCCGACTGACCGGCGCGAACCAGCTTTTCGAAATGCGCATAGAGGCCGGGATATTCGGCTTCCTTTTCCTTCATGATCTCTTTGCCGTCGATCGTCAGGCCGGTGCCGCCCATGCTGAGTTCCAGCTTTTCGCCCTTTTCCGACTCGACGAAGATCGACCAGGTCTGGATGCCGGTTTGCAGGAAGTCGTAATCGGCGCGGATGGCGACGCCGCTTTCAGTCGTCATGTCCATCTCGACCTGAATCGGGGCTTCGCAATTGACCGGAATATGCAGGTCCGCCTTCTTGACGATGACCTTCTCCTGCACGATGCGCGTCAGGATCGACAGCGAATTGATGCCCGGATCGAAGACGCCCATGCCGCCGGCTTCGAATATCCACTTCTGACCGGGGTGCCATTGACGCACGTTTTCTTTCCACACGACATGCACCGACTTAATGCGGCGCGTGGCGATCCAGTCGCGGGTCGTTTCGACCGCCGGGGCGTAGCGCGAATGCCAGCTCGCCAACACGGTCACGCCCCTGGCCCTGGCCAGATCGGCAATGGCCTCGGCCTCGCCCAGCGTCGCTGCAGGGGGCTTTTCGAGGAAGACGTGCTTGCCGGCGGCGATGACCTGCTTGGCGATATGGTGACGAATCTGCGGCGGGGTGCAGATGGCTACGGCCTCGATTTCCGGGTGCGCGGCCAGCATCTCTTCGAGCGAGTTATAGGCGGTCACATCGTCCGGGCGGGCATTGGGCGAGCAGCCCGCCACCAGCTCCAGCCCCTTATTGGCGCGGATCGACGGAATGTGTTGATCGACGGCGATCTTGCCCAGACCTACCAGACCGATCTTCAACGGCTTGACCTTTTTCTTACCGAACATGGACGCTTCCCTAAATGCTGTTGCCGCTTCGTTATCAGGCCGGACGCGCGCTCGCAATATTTATACGACAAATGAACGCATTAACCCCGACAAATACTGGAAGGCCAATATCACGCCTGCTGCGCCTGTCAAATCCCCTACCGATGCGCTGGAATGACACCGGTAGAATTTCATATTTGACAATTTTCTTCATATGTGGCGTTCTGAAGCCAATGAGCACGGGCATAAGACCCGGCCACCAATGGGAAGAGACGCACATGACCTCCTCAGCCGAGCCGGGCCGGGGCTTTAAAAGCCTGTGGCCCCTGATCCTGATCACCAGCCTGTTCTTTTTCTGGGCGGTGGCCAATAATCTCAACGACGTTCTTATCCCGCAATTCAAGAAGGCCTTCGTACTGACCGACCTGCAATCGGGTCTGGTGCAGTTCGCCTTCTATATGGGTTATTTCCTGCTGGCCCTGCCCGCCGCCTTCGTCATGCGCAAACTGGGCTATAAGGCAGCCGTAATCACGGGTCTGCTGCTCTACGCCGCCGGCGCGTTTCTCTTTTACCCGGCGGCCGATAATCATCAGTATGTCTGGTTTCTCGGCGGGTTGTTCGTCATCGCTTCGGGTCTGGCCTTTCTCGAAACCTCGGCCAATCCGCTGATCACCGTGCTGGGTCCGCCGGAAAAGGCGACCTTTCGCCTCAATCTGGCGCAAAGCTTCAACCCGCTGGGCGCCCTGTCGGGCATCTTCATCGGTCAGCACTTCATCCTGTCGGGTATCGAGCACGACGAAACGGCGCTGGCCGCCATGGATGAAGCCACACGTCAGGCCTTCTACGTCTCCGAGGTCAAGGCCGTGCAGGGGCCGTATCTGGTCATCGGCTGCGTCGTGCTGCTGTGGGCCCTGCTGGTTTTTCTGTCGAAATTCCCCACGGCCGCCACGAAAAACGCTCATGAAGAAGCCGGCGACGACATCGGCTTCTTCGCCTCGGTCGGGCAGTTGCTCAAGCGCCGTGGCTTCATGTTCGGCGTTCTGGCGCAGTTCTTCTATGTCGGTGCTCAGGTCGGCATCTGGAGCTACATGATCCGCTATGCCCAGGCCGAAATGGGGCTGAGCGACAAGGTGGCGGCGACCTATCTCTACTATACCCTGATCGCCTTCGCCGTCGGCCGTTTTATCGGCACGGGCCTGATGACCAGGGTGCGCCCGACGCTGATCCTCGGCCTGTTCGCCGTCATCAATATCGGCCTGATGCTCTATGCGGTCGTCGCCGGCGGCGAGAACGGCCTGTGGGCGCTGGTGGCGTCCAGCTTCTTCATGTCGATCATGTTCCCCACCATCTTCGCCACCTCGGTCGCGGGGCTCGGCAATCTGACCAAGACCGGCTCGTCGCTGCTGATCATGAGCATCGTCGGCGGCGCGGTGCTGACGGCGGTGATGGGGTTTGTCTCCGACCACAGCCATATCCGCAACGCCTTCGTGGTGACGGCGGTCTGCTTCGCGGTCATCGCCCTCTACGCCTTCCGCGCACCCAAGGACGCCGCAGCCGCGCCGGTCATGACAGGGCACTGAGATGGCGGTGATCGACGCCCATGTTCATCTGTGGCAGGTCGGGCATAACGGTTTCGAATGGCCGACGCCCGATCTCGAAGCCCTCTATCGTGACTTCGGCCCGCATGATCTGCGCGCCGCGGCGGGTGAGGAACTGAGCGGCGTGGTGGTCGTGCAATCCCAGCCGTCGGATGCCGACACCCGCTGGTTGCTGGAGGTGGCGGACAGCGACCCGCTCATCCTCGGCGTCGTCGGATGGACCGACCTGTCGGCTCCGGATGCCCCGGCGCGCATCAGCGAACTCAGCCGCCATCCGAAACTCAAGGGCCTGCGTCCCATGCTGCAGGGCCTGCCGCGGGACGACTGGATCCTGCGGCCGGAGGTGGCTCCGGCGCTGGCGGCGATGCAGGCGGTAGGGCTGGTCTTCGATGCGCTGGTCTTCACCCGGCACCTGAGCGCCATTGATGAACTGGCCCACCGCTACACGGCCCTGAGCATCGTCATCGACCACGGTGCCAAGCCGCCCATTGCGACGAATCGCGACCGCCCCGAAGAAACGCTTCTATGGTTCGAGGCGATCACCGCCATCGCGCGCCGCGCCAACGTGCTGTGCAAGCTGTCGGGCCTTCTGACCGAGATGACGGCGGATCAGCTGCAGGCCGACGCCTCACCCTATATCGCGCACCTGATCGACAGCTTCGGTCCCGACCGGTTGCTGTTCGGTTCCGACTGGCCCGTCGTCCGGTTGCGGCGCGACTGGCAAGACTGGATACGGTGTGTACATACCCATCTAAACCATTTGACGGCGGGAGAGCGTCACGCCATCCTTGCCGGTAACGCTATAAAAACCTACGGCCTGCAGGGGGTCCCATGATTATCGACGACACACGTCCTTCGGACAGCGAAAAAGCCATGAAATACCGTGCGCCGGCCCTCGAAAAAGGGTTGGACGTGCTGGAGCTTCTGGCGGCCAACAAACGGCCCATGACCCTGTCGCAGATCTCGCATCGGCTCGACCGCTCAGTGTCCGAACTGTTCCGCATGGTGCAGGTGCTGGAAAACCGCGGCTATGTCGCGCAGTCGCAAAAGGGCGACGGGCTGGAACTGACCAATAAGCTGTTCTCGCTGGGCATGAGCCGCGGCCCCAGCCAGAACCTGCTGGCCTCGGCCCTGCCCCTGATGCAGGCCCTGTCGGAACAGGTACGCCAATCCGTGCATCTGGCCATCGCCTCGGACGACCACATGGTGGTCATCGCCCGCATCGAGGCCCCCGGCGACCTCGGTTTCTCGGTGCGCGTCGGCTACCAGCGCCAGTTGGTGCAGTCGACCTCCGGCCTCGTGCTCTACGCCTTCCAGCCGCCCAAGCTGAAGGAGCAAATGAAGCACGCCTTGCGTTCCACCGCCACGGCGCAGGAATGGCAGTTGTTCGAGACCGTCTCCGAACGCGCCCTGCAGCAAGGCTATGTGCAGGCCAAGAGCGATTTCGTCGACGGCGTGCTCGACGTCTCCTGCCCGGTGATGAACGACACCACCGTCATCGCCGCCATGACCATCCCCTGGCTCAAGACCCACGGCTGCCTCAGCCTGGAGGATACGGTGGCCAAGCTGAAGGGGGCTTCGGCCGCCCTTTCGCGGACTTTGGGCGGCTAGTTTTCGGCGTTTGAAAAGCCTTGCCTGCTGATTTTATGGGCGGAAAGGAAAATGCGCCGGACGCCCGTCAGCACGCCTAAATGATACCTTGCGCGCTTGCGCGGCTTAGGTGTCGGCTGTAGATATATTTTCATAAGCGATAATCGTTTTTAAAAATGAACAGGGATTTCATGGATGTCTATGACGTCCTCTAACCGTTTAGGCCGGACAGAAGTCAGGGTCGGCGCGCTGGGTTTCGGCGCGGCGGCTATCGGCAATCTGTACCGTCCGGTCGAAGATGCTATCGCGATCGCGACACTGAAGGCCGCATGGGACGGCGGCATCGGCTATTTCGATACCGCCCCGCGCTATGGTCAGGGCCTGTCCGAACGCCGGATTGGGGCTTTGCCGGCTCAGGCCATTCTCTCGACCAAGGTCGGGCGTGTTCTGACCCCGATCGCGCCGCCGCCGCCCGGCACTGAACGCCACGGCTTTGTCGATGGCGACCCGTTCGAGGAGCATTTCGACTATTCGTATTCCGGGGTGATGCGGTCGTTCGCCGACAGTCTGAAGCGCCTGAAGCGCGAGCACATCGACATCGCTCTGGTCCACGATCTCGGCACAGAGACGCACGGCAACGGCAACAACTTCCATCTGGAGACCTTCCTGCGCGGCGGGCTAATGGCCCTGCAAAACCTGAAGGCCCAGGGCCTGATCGGCGCCATCGGGCTGGGGGTCAATGAGACCGCCATCTGCGACGAAGTCATGGCGCACGCCGATATAGACGCCATCCTGCTGGCCGGGCGCTATACCCTGCTGGAGCAGACGCCGCTCGACGGCTTTTTCGACCGTTGCGCCGCGCGCGGCGTATCGGTGCTGGCCGCCGCGCCGTTCAATTCCGGCCTGCTGGCCGGCGGCGCGCACTTCAACTACGCGACTCCGCCCGCGGAGATCGTCGATCGGGTGCGCCGCATAGAGGCCGTTTGCGCCGAATACGACGTGCCGCTGGCCGCCGCCGCCATCCAGTTCCCCGGCCATCATCCGGTCGTCGCCAGCACCGTCGTCGGCATGGCCCGCCCGGAAGAGGTTGCGCGCAATCTGAGCCTGTTCAATCACCCCATCCCCGCCGCCCTGTGGCGCGATCTGAAATCCGCCGGACTGCTGCGCGCCGATGCGCCCGTCGCCGAACCGGCCCGCGTATAGAGTCCCCCATCTCCATGTCCCTGCCCTCGCCCCTCATCCTCCTGCACCCCGACGACAATGTCGCCGTCTGCCGTCAGGCCATCGCGCCCGGCACCGACGTCCCCGTTGCCGGAGACCTCCTGTCCGTGCGCGAGCCCATCGAGGTCGGGCACAAGGTGGCGGTGCGCGACCTTAAGGCCGGCGACAAGATCTTCAAATACGGCGCGCCCATCGGCTCGATGATCCGCGACACGCCGAAAGGCGGCCACGTCCACATGCACAATATGAAAAGCGACTACATTTCGTCCCACACCCGCGAAGCCTCCGGAGGTACGCATGCTTAAGGGCTATCTGCGTCAGGATGGCCGCAAGGGCATCCGCAACGTCATCGCCGTGGCCTATCTGGTCGAATGCGCCCACCACGTCGCACGCCAGATCGTCAGCAAATCCGACGACAGCGAAGTCCATCTGATCGGCTTCCCCGGTTGCTATCCTAACGACTACGCCTTCAAGGTGATGTCGGCGGTGACGACCCATCCCAATGTCGGTGGCGTACTGCTGATCTCGCTGGGCTGCGAAAGCTTCAACCGCGAGCGCCTGAAGACCGCCATCGAAGCGTCGGGCCGTCCCTGCGAGACTCTGGTTATCCAGCAATCGGGTGGCACGCTTTCGACCATCCAGAAGGGGCGCGAAGCCGTCGCCCGTCTGCAGGCCATCGCCCATGCGACGCCCAAGGTGGAGATGGAGGTGTCGGAACTGATCATCGGCACCATCTGCGGCGGCTCGGACGGCACGTCGGGCATCACCGCCAATCCGGCGGTCGGCCGCGCCTTCGACTGGTTCGGCGCGCAAGGCGCGGCCTGCGTGTTCGAGGAGACCGGCGAACTGGTCGGCTGCGAAACCATTATGGCCAGCCGCGCCGTGACGCCCGAATTGGGCGCGGAACTCGAAGCCTGCGTGCGAAAAGCCGAAGCCTATTACACCGTCATGGGCTTCGGCTCCTTCGCGCCGGGCAATGCCGAAGGCGGGCTGACGACGCAGGAAGAAAAGTCGATGGGTGCCTATTCCAAGTCGGGATCCGCGCCCATCTGCGGCATTATAAAGCCCGGCGACGTGCCGCCGACGGGCGGGCTCTATCTGCTCGACGTGGTGCCGGACGGCGAGCCGCGCTTCGGCTTCCCCAATATTTCCGATAATGCCGAAATCGTCGAACTGATCGCCTGCGGGGCGCACGTGACCCTGTTCACCACCGGCCGCGGCAGCGTCGTCGGATCGGCCATCTCACCGGTGATCAAGATTTGCGCCAATCCGGACACCTATCGAAAGCTGAGCGAAGACATGGACATCGACGCCGGCAAGATCATGGAAGGCCGCGCGACGCTGGACGAGGTCGGTCAGGAGATTATCGATCGGGTGCTAGACGTCGCCGCCGGCGCGCAGACCAGGTCCGAGGCCCTGGGGCATCAGGAATTCATCCTGACCTACAAGGCCTTCGATCCGCTCGGCCCGGCGTGTCTGCCGCTGCGTCGCGCCTAACACTTCTCCCCGCACTCAAGAGACCGCACCATGTCACGACTTTCCGGTAAAACCGCCCTGATCACCGCCGCCGGCCAAGGCATCGGCCGCGCCACCGTCGAAGCTTATGTCCGCGAAGGCGCCACCGTTATCGCCGCCGACATCAATGACGCCAGTCTCGCCGAACTGAGCCGCCTCGATAACGTTATCCCGCGCAAGCTCGACGTCACTGAGCTTGAAGCCGTCAAGGCCATCGCCGCTGAATTCCCGCAGATTGATATTCTCTATAACTGCGCGGGCTTCGTCCACGCGGGGACCATCCTCGACTGCGACGAAAAGGACTGGGAATTTTCCAACGCGCTGAACGTCACGGCGCAGTACCGCCTGATCCGCGCCGTCCTGCCCAATATGATTGCGCGCGGCGGCGGCTCGATCATCAACATGTCGTCCATCGCTTCTTCGATCAAGGGCATTCCCAACCGCTTCGCCTACTGCGCCACCAAGGCCGCCGTCATCGGCCTGACCAAGGCCGTGGCCGCCGATTTCGTGGCTCAGGGCATCCGCTGCAACGCCATCTGCCCCGGTACGGTCGAGACGCCGTCGCTGCTTCAGCGGCTGCATGAGACGGGTGATTTCGAAAAGGCCTATGGCGACTTCACCGCGCGTCAGGCCATGGGCCGCTTCGGCAAGCCGGAAGAACTGGCGGCGCTGGCGGTCTATCTGGGGTCGGACGAGTCGAAGTTCACCACGGGTCACGCCCACGTCATCGACGGCGGCTGGGTCATGTAAGGGAGGAACCACGGAAACAACGTTCGGCGCAGCCAAAACACGGACATCCCAGACTATACGTGATCGCCCGCGCTCGTTGTTACTCTTGTCTGTCCGTGCTTTCCGTGTTTTCCGTGGTTAAATAAAACCGGAGGAAACCCATGCGCCTGATATTCGCCGTTGCGCTTATCGCCCTGCCCTCGCTTGCCCTCGGAGCCCCGCCCGTGAACCAGCCTATGGTAGTCATCGACGAAAAGGACACCATCGTCGAGCAGCCCACGCCGCACGGCAATATCGGCATGTCCACCGCCTATCGTATCAGCGACAAGGCCCCTCAGCGCGCCATGGAATTCCGCAAGCGCACCCTGCATATTGGCTCGGCCATCGGCATCCATCCCATCGACCACGACGAGGTCTATTACGTCGTTTCGGGTACGGGTCTTGTCGAATCCGACGGCGTGACACAAACGCTAACCACCGGCATGACCGCCTATCTGTACGAAGGCGCGCAGGTCGGTATCAAGCAGGTCGGCGACGAGCCCCTGACGATCATCGTTTCCTACCCGCTCAAGGCGAGAACGAAATAGATTAGCTGTGCAGGCTGATATCCATCCAGATCAGCGCCACATCACCGGGCTTCAGACAGCGCAGGCCCGAATTGGCATGGTTGAACGGGTCGGGCATATGATTGACCGGCTCGGCGCAGAAGAAGTCCTCGCCCGGCGGCACATAGATGTGCAGCCAGTGGCAGTCCGGTGAGGCGCGCAGGGTCAGCAGCGGCGTACCGTCCTCATAGACATCCGCCCGGCCCATAAACCCGCTGTGACAGTGGTCGATAAGCACGGAGTCGCTGACGAAATCGCCCAGCGGCCAGTCTTTGCGCCATAGGCCCGCCTGCCATTCGGTCGGCAGGCAGTCCTGATCCGCCATCCATACGCCGTCCACCTGGGCCTTGAGCCGCGTCTGCGGCGTGCGGTTGAAATAGGGATGAAAGCCCAGCCCCGCCGGCATGGCCGTGGCGCTGAGGTTCTTGACGCTCAGCCACACCCGCAGGCCTGCAGGCCGCAGTTCGAACACCTGACGCGCCTCGTATTCCCACGGCCATTCATCGGCCTTATGGCGGAAGGTCAGCACGGCGCGAGACGGCGACTGCTCGGCCACCTTCCAGCGCGCGCGCCAGCCCTGACCGTGCAGGGTATGCGGATGGTCGCCCAGATTGGGCTTCATCTTCACCTTCTGCGTCCCGACGGCGAACGTCCCGTCCTTTATGCGGTTGCAGAAGGGCACCAGCGGGAAGGAAGCGGTTTCCAACACGTCGCGCGGTTCGTCCGGCGTGCGGCGCATATAGTCGCGCCCCTTGTGCAGCAGACGGCCGATGGCCCCGCCCACGTCGGGGTGCAGCTCAAGCGCGGTATCGCGCGCCGTCAGGGTCAGCGTAGAGAGGTCGATCATGAGGCATTTCCACGTTTGTTATGATTACAGACGCAAACGGCGGAGCCTGATCGAAGCCCCGCCGCTATTTACGCTGATAAAGCCAAGCTTACGCCTTTTTCCACAGATGCTCAATGGCTTCGAGCGTCCGGCCCTTGGTTTCAGGAACGAACTTCCACACGAACAGCCCCGACAGGATCGAGCAGATGCCGTAGACGTAGAAGGAAAAGCCGTGGTTGAACATCGCGATCAGTTGCGGATTGCCGTCCATCATCGGGAAGGTTTGCGACACGATGAAGTTGGCGATCCATTGGGCGGCGACGGCCACCGACATGGCCTTGCCCTTGATCGAGTTGGGGAACATTTCCGCCAGCATGACCCACACGATCGGACCCCACGACAGCGAGAAACCGGCGATATAGGTGATGGCGACGATCAGATAGATGATGCCCGGCTGCTCGGCCGGATTCTGCGTCTGGTACAACACACCGAGGAAGATCAGCGACGCCGCCATCACGACGGAACCGAGGATCAGCAGCGGCTTGCGCCCCCAATGGTCGACGGTGAACAGCGCAACCACGGTGAAGACCACCATGGCGATGCCCATGATCACCGTATTGAGCATAGCCGCATCCTTGCCCAGCCCCAGATTCTCGAACATGGTCGGCGCATAGTAGAGCACAGCGTTGATACCGACGACCTGCTGGAAAACCGACAGCAGAATGCCGACCGCCAGAACCCCGAAGCCGAACGACAGAAGCTTGCCCGAATGCTGCACCAGGCTGCCGCGGATTTCGCTGAGGGTCGTTTCGACCTCATCGGCGGGATTGGCCTTGGCCAGCACTTCGCGCGCCTTGTCTTCCTTGCCTTTCAGCATATACCAGCGCGGCGTGTCCGGCATGATCAGCGCAGCGACGAAGAAGATGGCGGCGGGGATAGCGCACGAGGCCAGCATGTAGCGCCAGCCGAGCGCGTGGAGCCATTCCGCGTCCCCCATGCGCGCGATCTGCATGTTGACGAAGTAGACCAGCGTGATGCCGACGACGATGGCGATCTGCTCCAGCGAGACGAACAGACCGCGCTGTTTGGCCGGGGCGATTTCCGAAATGTACATGGGCGAAATCAACGAGGCCATGCCGATGGCGATGCCGCCGAAGGTGCGATAGATCAGAAACGGCCAGATGGCCTCCGTTCCCATCTGCCCGACCGGCGCCAGAAAGGTTTCCGGAAACGCCGACAGCAGGGACGACACGAAGAACAGCGACGCGGCGATCAGCATACCGGCACGGCGGCCGAGCGCGGTCGCCAGCGGGCCCGCAATGGCCGAACCGATAACGCAGCCCAGCAGCGCGATCCCCACGGCAAACCCGTGCACCGTGTTCTTGAAATCGATCGACCATTCGGTATGCGGCACGACGAAGTTGAACTTGATCGACTGTTCCGCGCCGGAAATCACGGCGGTATCGTAGCCGAACAGAAGCCCGCCCAGCGACGCGCCGACGGCAAGCCCTAGGATCAGGCCGGTATTGACCTTTGTTGGAGAACTCATGATGTCCCTTCCCTGAGTAGAAGACGGTATGACAGGCTTGCGGCCTGCCGGAGCGCCTTCCTCTCTTTTGATCCTGTGATCGTTGGTGGGCGGATCTGGCGGATAGGCGCGATGAAACTGGACCGCGCGCAGCGAGTCGTAAAGAGGCCTCTCTCAATAAGTGAGACAAGGTTTTACGACACCCCGCACCGGGCGCGGTTAATGTGCCCTAAATTTTCGGTGTGGCAAGTGAAAAACTGATAGCGCTACCATTGCTGCACCGCAACGATTGCTGCGCAGCATAAAACTGAAATCTCCTCCCTGTGCCGGAGGCATGGGACCGGGCCGCCGGTGCGGGTGGATCGGAGTGAAACGACGAGACGGAGGGGGATAATGCAGCCGCCAACCAAGGCCGCGGCCTTTGAAATTTTGGGGTCACCCCCCTCCGTCTTTTTGCCTACGGCAAAAATCCACCTCCCCATTGCTGCGCAACAGGGAGGAGATTTTTTCCTAGTGATTATGCCGCGGCATCTTGTCGGCAATCTTTGTGTACTTCAGCGCCGGTTCCATCACCGCGCCGGTGTGCAATTGCCCCACGGTCTGACGGTAGATTTCCTGCCACATGGTCATCGATTCCGTATAGGGCGGGATGCCATCGGCCTTGCGCTTCTCGATCTCCTCGTCGGAGACCAGCACATTGCAGGCGCCCGTATTGATGTCGATGCGGATCATGTCGCCGGTGCGCAGCCAGGCCAGCCCGCCGCCCACCGCACTTTCGGGGGAGGCGTTGAGGATGGAGGGCGAATCCGCCGTCCCCGACTGACGTCCATCGCCGATAGTCGGCAGGGAGGTAATGCCCTTTTTCAGCAGGGCGTCGGGCGGCTGCATGTTGACGACCTCGGCCGAACCGGGCCAGCCCACCGGACCGGAGCCGCGAATGACCAGAATGCAGTGCTCATCTATATTCAGCGCGGGATCGTTGATGCGCTCGTGATAGTCGGTCGAACCGTCGAAGACCACGGCGCGGCCTTCAAAGACCCCTTCTTGCCCCGGTTCGGACAGGTAGCGCTTACGGAACTCGTCCGAAATCACGCTCGTCTTCATGATGGCGAAGTCGAACAAATTGCCCTTCAAAACGAGGAAACCCGCGCGCTCCATCAGCGGCTCGGCCACGGTGCGGATCATCTCGCGGTCCTTGCTTTCGCGGCCTTCGACGTTTTCGGCGAGGCTGCGCCCGGTGATGGTTGCCGCCGTACCGTCCAGCAGCCCCGCCTTCAGCAACTCGACATGGATGGCCGGGACGCCGCCCGCGCGATGGAAGCGCTCGCCCAGATACTTGCCCGCCGGCTGCATGTTGAGGATCAGCGGGATGTCGTAAGCGGCCATCCAGTCGTCCGGCGTCAGTTCGACCCCGGCGTGGCGGGCCATGGCCACGATGTGCGGCTGGGCATTGGTCGAACCGCCCAGCGCCGCCACCGCCGCAATGGCATTGAGGAAGGAGGCCTTGGTCAGAATCTTCGACGGCTTGAGGTCTTCATAGGCCATTTCCACGATGCGGCGACCGGTCTCATAGGCCATCTGTCCGCGCTCGCGATAGGGCGCAGGAATGGCCGAACAGCCGGGCAGCGACAGGCCCATGGTCTCGGCCACGGCATTCATGGTCGAGGCCGTACCCATGGTGTTGCAGTGGCCTGCCGACGGGGCCGAGGCGCAGGCGGCTTCGAGGAATTCGTCTTCGGTGATTTCGCCCGCCGCCAGCTTGCGGCGCGAACGCCAGATGACCGTGCCGGAGCCGACCAGATCGCCGTCGTGCCAGCCGTCGAGCATCGGCCCGCCCGACAGCACAATGGCCGGAATATCGACGGCGGTGGCGGCCATAATGCCCGCCGGGGTCGTCTTGTCGCAGCCGGTGGTCAGCACCACGGCGTCCAGCGGGTAGCCGTGCAGAATCTCCACTAGCGTCATGAAGCTGAGATTGCGGTCCACCGCCGCGGTCGGACGGCGGCAGTTTTCGAAGATGGGGTGGCAGGGAAATTCCATGCAGATGCCGCCCGCGTCGCGGATGCCTTCGCGCACGCGCTGCGCCAGATCGAGATGAATGCGGTTGCACGGGCTGAGGTCCGAGCCCGACTGGGCGATGCCGATGATGGGACGCCCCGATCGCAGTTCCTGCGGCGTGATGCCGTAGTTCATGAAGCGCTCAAGATAAAGCGCGGCCATGTCGATATGGCCGGGGGCCTCGAACCATTCCTGCGAGCGGAAACGGCCATTGGGCGTCGCCGGACGGCGCTGGGCGGTTTCGGGCTTGCCCGACATGTTGGGGCCGGTAGCGTCGGCCTTGGTGGGATCGATGGCCATAGGCGTATCCTCAGAGGAAGGTGATTTCGTTTTGGGGTTGGCCGGCGACGTCGCTGCGGAAGCTGAACAGACCGCCGGCCAGCGGTTGTTGCTTCAAATCGTCGGCGCTCAGGCCCTTGGCGGCGGTGGTGGCGTAGACCGTTTTGAGGTCGCGACCGCCGAAGGCGATCTTGGTGACGTTCGATACCGGCAGGTCGACCTTGCGGATCAGCGTGCCGTCCGGCGCGTAGACATTGACGCCCCAACCGAAGAACAGCCCCACCCAGACATGGCCTTCGCTGTCCACGACCGGGCCGTCCATATAACCTTCGCCGTGTTCGCCGGTTTTGCCGTCACGATCCAGTTGTGCGAACAGGCGCTTGTTGGCGATCTCGCCATGATCGTCGAGGTCGAAGGCGTAGATGTGTTTTTTCAGCGTGTCGTTGTGATAGAGGGTCCTGCCGTCTGGGCTGACCGCCGGACCATTGGTGATGACGTACTCATCGTCCATGATCTTCAGACCGCGCGCGTCGTAGCGGTACAGGCGACCGGTCGGACTGGCTTCGTCATCGTCCATCGAGCCGAACCACAGACGGCCTCTGGCATCGACAAACCCGTCATTGAGGCGGTTGGTCGGCAGGCCCGGCTCGACATGGCTCAGCAGGGTGAAGGCGCCCTTGATCGGATCGAAGTCGAACAGGCCGGTCTTGCAGCCGACGATGAAGCCGCCGCGCTGTTTCGGCGCGAGAAAGCCGGGTTCGGATGGCGCGTGAAAGGTCTGATGCGAGCCGATGTCCGGGTCGTAGCGATGGACGCGCTTCTGCTTGATATCGACGAACCACAGGGCATGGTCGCGCGCGGACCACACGGGCCCTTCGCCGAGGGTAGCCTTGAGGTCGAGAATGCAGGTTGGTTGGAAGAGTTGGGTCATGTCTGTCTCCCTCCTCCCCTGCAAGGCGGGGGAGGTGTCAGCGCGAAGTCGCTGACGGAGGGGGCCATCCAACCAAGGCCGCGCCCCCTCCGGCTCGCAGGCTCGCCGCCTCCCCCGCTTCGCCCAAGGGCTTGCAAGGGAGGAGAATTATCCTACCGCCAGCCGGCGTCGATCCAGTAGCCGTGGCCGGTGCACAGCGCCGCATCGTCCGACGCCAGGAACAAGGCCAGCGACGCCACGTGCCGCGGTTCGATACGGCCATCGAGGCACTGGGCCTCTACGATCTGACGCTCGCCTTCGGGCGTGTACCACTTCTCCTGACGCGGCGTCTTGACGTTGCCGGGGATGATGGTGGTGACGCGGATATTGTCGCGGCCCAGTTCACGGGCCAGCGCCCGGCTCATGCCTTCGATGCCCGCTTTGGCGGTCTCATAGAGGGTCAGGTCCGGCAAGCCGAGGTGCCATGAGATCGAGCCGAAATTGATGATGGCCCCGCCGCCGGCGGTCTTCATGCCCGGCGCAATGGCGCGGGTGACCATCAGCATGTGCTTGAGGTTCACGCCGATATTCTTGTCGAAGAATTCCGAGGTAATTTCCGACAGCGAATGACGATCGTCGCGCGCGGCATTGTTGAGCAGGATGGTCACCGGGCCGTCGGCCAGAATGGCAGCCAACACCTTTTCCAGCGCCGGGGTGTCGGTCAGGTCGCATTTATGGAAGACGGGTGCCGTGCCCAACACGCCGGTGTCGATGGTAGGGGAAACCTCATCGACCAGATCGATATAATGGACCCTGGCGCCCTGATTGACGAAGGCCTTGACCAGCCCTCCGCCGATACCCGACCCCCCGCCGGTGATAAGAACCTTACGCCCTTTCAGGCTCGGATAGATGGCAGACGACATGTCTTAAGACTTTCTACAACAAACACAAAGCGCATTTCCAAGACCGGATGCGCGTCTAAATTCTAGGCGGCATCGGCCTTGGCGGCTTCGGTCTTCAGGAGGCCCCGCGCAGCGAGGTTCTGCATCAGGGACACGATACCGAAGGTCCAGGCGCGGGCGTCCTTTGAGGTGGTGACGCGGTTTTCGAGCGTACCCAGCTTGGGCGTGGTGACGGTGACGACGTCACCGATCTTGTGCGTGAAACCGCGGCCCGGTGTGTCACGGTCCTGCGTGGGGGCGAACAGCGTGCCCAGCATCAGGACGAAGCCGTCGGGATAGTGGTGCTCGCTCAGCGCCTGACGGATCAGCTCCAGCGGATCGCGGCTGATCTGATCCATCGAGGAACGGCCCTCGAGCACATAGCCTTCCGGACCGTCGATGCGCAGATCGAGCACGGCCGAGCGCACGTCATCGAGCGTGAAATTGTCGTCGAACAGGCGGATGAACGGCCCCAGCGCGCAGGAGGCGTTATTGTCCTTGGCCTTGCCCAACAGCAGGGCCGAGCGGCCTTCGAAACAGCGCAGATTGACGTCGTTACCGAGCGTCGCACCGAGCGCACGGCCCTTGGGATCGACCACCATCACCACTTCGGGTTCCGGGTTGTTCCACGTCGAGTCCGAACGCACGCCAACCTCTTCGCCCCAGCCGACCGAGGACAGGACCGGCGACTTGGTGAAGATCTCGGCGTCCGGGCCAATGGCGACCTCCAGATATTGCGACCACAGGCCGTCGGCGATCAGGGCCTCTTTCAGCTTGGCGGCGGCTTCGGTGCCCGGCACGACCGAGCGGATGTCGCCGCCGACGCGGGCCGCCAGATCGTCGCGGATGGCCTGGGCCTGGTTGAAATCACCGCGCGCGCGTTCTTCGATGACGCGCTCGACCGCCGAGACCGCGAAAGTCACGCCCGCCGCCTTGACCACCTGAAGATCGATCGGCGACAGAAGGGTCGATTGGCCTTCCCAGGATTTCTTAAACGCAAAGTCTTCCAGCTTGCCGAGGCTCTTGCCGCCTGCCGGGCCCCCCTTTTCTGGCCATTGGGCGAGAAGCTGCGCCACGGTCGGGGCCACGGCGCTCATGTCGAAGACCTCGCCACCCCTGATCAGTACCGGCGTCGGTCCTTCGGGCAGAAGGATGCGCCCGACGAGGGTCGCGTCACGCCAGTCTTGCGGAAGCATGGCAGTCGGCAGGAAATCGGTCATGGTGACACACCTTTGCTTGTACGAATCGTCCGGACAGCCGGAGGAAATGAAATCCGCTCAACCTGTAACGTCCGGATTATAATTCGCGGACTTATCGCTTTTTTTTACGCACACGTCCAACCCACGACGTCCGCCGTGCCAAACTGCGCGATTGATAGCGCTACCATTTCCAGCAGTCAGGGCGGGTTGTCAAGAGCCCACACCCGGCAGGATGCATTTTACGTCCGCTCAGGTCCTCAGTCCGATGCTGCCTCGCCCGGCGCGGAAGACGACTGACGCTCGATGATGGCAAAGTCGCGGATTTCGTGAACCGGGGCGTAGGGCTGCCCCGAACGGCGGGTGCGGATCTGTTCCAGCAGCATCTTCAAACCCAGAGACGCCATGTCGGAAATCGGTTGACGCACAGTGGTCAGTTCCGGCCACACCGATGACGCCATCGACGTGTCGTCGAAACCGACAATGGTCACATCCTTCGGCACGTCGAGGCCCAGTCGATGCGCCGAGGCCACGGCGCCGGCGGCCATATCGTCGTTCGAGGCGAAGACGGCGGTGGGACGGTCGTCGCGCATCAGCAGACTTTCGGCGGCGTCAAAGCCCGAACGGTAGGTGAAATAGCCCTGCCCCACCAGCTTGTCTTCCGGCGCGATCCCGGCCTTGGTGAGGGCGGCGACATAGCCCTCATGGCGCAACTGGCTGTAATAGGAGTTGGGCTGGCCCTTGATGAAGCCGATGCGGCGGTGGCCGAGCGCGATCAGGCGCTGGGTCATGGCGAACGCCGCCTTGAAGTCATCGATCGAAACGCTGGCCGCATCCGGCGACGGGCGCGAGGTGGCCACACCGACGAAGGGCAGGTTCATCTCCTTCAACGCCTTGGCGACGCGCGATGAATCCGACAGGGGCGGCGGCAGGACCACACCGTCGACGCCCAGCGATTTCAGCTTGTCCAGCACGTCGGCTACACCTTCGGGCCCGTCGCAGCTTTCGATAATCAACTGGCAGCCGCTCTGCGAACTCTGTTGCAATATGCCGAGCAGCAGTTCCGACAGGAAGGACATGGACGGGTTGGAATAGATCAGGGCGATGCGCGAAGAATCCTGAGAGGCCAGCGACCGCGCCGCCATATTGGGCGAATAGTTCAGTTCCTCGATGGCTTCGGCCACCTTCTTGCGCGTTTCTTCACGGACGTTCTTTTCACCGTTGATGACGCGCGACACCGTCATGGGCGACACGCCGACATGCCGCGCCACGTCGTGGATGGTGACGATGTTACCGCCGCGACGGCTGACCTTGCGCGCCAATGATTTACCCCTGTGTGCCACGCCGGAAGACGCTGATATGGATGCGATTCTTCCATAGTCGCACGGCTTGACAGCAAAGGTAAAGAGCGCAAGGCGTTTGCTTTCATATGTGAAATTTATAGTCGCTTGCAAAAATGTTAGCGCTGTCATAAGCCTATACACGACCCTGCCAAACTCAACAGAAGCGGGGCAGCCAAATAAGAAACGTCAGGGAAGAAAACAAATGAAGACCTCATATCTCAGGGCTTGCAGCGGATTGACGCTCGCGCTGATTGCCGGAACGTGTATGGCTCAGACGCCATCGCCTGCACCGTCCCCCGCACCGAAGGCCGTCTATAGCTGGACCCATGTCGACATCCGCGGCGGCGGCTTCGTGCCCGGCGTGGTGTTCCATCCGACGCAGCCAGGCCTCCTCTACGCCCGCACCGACATCGGCGGGGCCTATCGCTATGACGGCGCGGCCGACCGCTGGGTGCCCCTGCTCGATTTTCTGGGGCACGACGACGCCATGCTCAACGGCGTGCTGTCGATCGGGCTCGATCCGCAAAACCCCGATCGGCTCTATCTGGCCTGCGGCGAATATACCGCCGACACCCCTTGGAATCGCAAGGCGGCGCTTCTGATCTCGAACGACCGCGGGCGCACTTTCGACAAGGTGGAACTGCCTTTCTATCTGGGCGGTAATGAGGATGGCCGTTCGACGGGCGAGCGTTTGCAGGTCGATCCCCACCTCGGTTCGACCCTGTTTCTCGGCACGTCGAAGACCGGGCTGTGGACCTCGGCCGATGCCGGTCGCAACTGGTCGAAGACCGCCCTGCCCGCCAGCCACATCCTGTTCGTCCTGTTCGCCCCCGGCGGTAAGGCAGGCAGCGCCACCTCAACCGTCTATGCCGGGGTCGAGGATCGCGACGGCAAGAGCCTCTACGTTTCCGAAGATGCGGGCAAGAGCTGGAGCCCGGTCAAGGGCGCACCAAGGGGCCTGATGCCGCATCACGGCGAATTCGGCGCGGACGGGCGGCTGTATCTGACCTTCGGCAATAATCTCGGCCCCAACGGCGTCACCGACGGCGCCGTCAAGACCTACGACCCGGCCAAAGGCGACTGGAGCGACATCACGCCGCTCAAACCCGGATCGGAAACCTTCGGCTATGCCGGCCTGTCGCTCGACCGCCGCACGCCCGGCGTTATGGTGGTGTCGACCCTGAACCGCTGGGGATCGGGCGACGAGATTTTCCGCTCGGCCGACTATGGGAAGTCGTGGTCTCCCGTCAGCAAGCGCTCGCACTTCCATACCGAAGACGCGCCGTGGCTGCTGCCTTTCGCGGGTGGCGCGCACGACCGCATCGGCCACTGGATCGGCGATATCGATATCGACCCGTTCGACTCCGACCGCGTCTTCTACGTCACGGGTTATGGACTGTGGGAGAACCGCACCTTCGGCGATAGCAAGGCCCCGCTGCACTGGCTATTCACCAATGCGGGCCTTGAGGAAACCGCGACGCTCGAACTGATCTCGCCGCCGCAGGGTGCACCGCTTATCAGCGCGCTGGGCGATATTGGCGGCCTCCGCCACGACGACCTGTTCTCGGTGAAGAACTCGACCTATTTCGTACCCAACGGCACGACCACGCGCGGGCTCGACTTTGCCGAACTGAAGCCCGACATTGTGGTGCGCACCTCGGACAAGCACCCCTACGGCTACTATTCGCTGGACGGCGGCAAAAGCTGGGCGGGCTTTGCCTCGGCCCCGCCGACCATCGTCGATCCGCAGGGCCACGGCGTCATGACCATGGGCATCGCCATCAATGCCGACGGCACGCGCCTGATGTGGATTCCGGCGAAGTCCGAGCCCTACGTCTCCAGTGACATGGGCCGGACCTGGGTCAAATCGCAGGGTGCGCCGGTCAATACCGACAACCACCTCTATCCGGTATCGGACCGCGTCAATCCCAACCGCTTCTACCTCTACGACAACCGCAAAAAGACCGTCCACTATTCCGAGGACGGCGGGGCGACCTTCCGCACCGGGTCGACCAGCGTGCCCGACTGGGGCAGCCGGATGCGCGCCACGCCGGGTCAGGAAGGCCATCTGTGGCTGGGCGGCTGGAACGGGCTGAACGTCTCCGATGACGGCGGCAGGACCTTTTCCAGCGTGCCGGGCTTTCAGCAGGTGTGGGGCGTCACCTTCGGCAAGCCTGCCCCGAACGAGACCTATCCGACGATCTTCGTCTGGGGCAAGAGCGGCGACAAGGAAGGCGTCTACATGTCGCCCGACCTCGGCTCACGCTGGATCAAACTGACCACCCATGCCCAGACCTTCGGTAATATCAGCGTCATGACCGGCGATCCGCGCGTCTTCGGTCGGGTCTATCTGGGGATGGGCGGTCGTGGCATCATGGTCGGCGAGTTCAAACTGAAAAACACGGAGGCCGCGCAATGAGACTGGCATCACTTCTTCTGACGACCGGCCTGCTGGCCCTGCCGCTGACCGCCGAAGCCGCGCCGCGTTTCGCGGCCATCTTCGGCGACCATGCCGTGCTGCAACGCGATGCGCCGGTGCGCGTTTGGGGTTGGGCGGAAAACGGGGAAGCGGTCACGGTGAGCCTCGCCGGCCAGAGCGTGACCGCCACCGCCGATGCTTCCGGTCGCTGGGAAGCCACCCTCCCCGCTGTGCCCGCCGGCGGACCTTACGACCTGAGCCTGTCGGGTGGCGCGACTCTCAAGGACATTCTGGTCGGCGACGTCTTCCTCTGTTCGGGGCAATCGAACATGGAGTTCCCGACGAAATACGCCAACAACGCCTATAACGAGATCCTCAACTCGGCCAATGACCGTCTGCGTTTCGTCACCATCGAAAGGGACGCACAACCGGGCGGAGCCCTGCGCGACCTGCCCAAGGCCCTGGCCTGGCGTGCGGTGGGACCGGAGACCACCGGCGACACCTCGGCGGTCTGTTACTACATGGCCAAGGCGCTGCAGAAACAGACCGGCGCGCCCGTGGGTATGATCAACTCCTCCTGGGGCGGAACCATGATCCAGTCGTGGCTCAGCCAGCTGACCCTACGCGGTCTGAAGACCTACGGTCCTGGCCTCGCCACGCTGAAAACCTACGCCAACGATCCCGCAGCCGCGCGTAAAGTCTGGCAAAAGGTCACGCAGGACTGGTGGGACGCGCACGAACCGCAAGCGGGGGAAAAGCGTCAGTGGGCGGGCCTCGCCTACGACGACCGCGACTGGAAGACCATCGACACAACGACGTTCTGGGAAGAGGCCGACGATGCGGCTTTGAAAGGCTTCGACGGCGTGGTGTGGTATCGCACCGAAATCACCCTGACCGCTGCTCAGGCCAAGGCTGCCAATGCCATTACCCTGGGAGCCATCGACGACGCCGACACCACCTTCATCAATGGCAAGGCCATCGGCTCCGACGAAGGGTGGAATACGCCACGTCACTATGAGATTCCCAAGGGCCTGCTCAAGGCCGGGCGCAATATCATCGCCATTCGCGCCGTCGATACGGGCGGCGGTGGCGGCATGTGGGGTGACCCCAAGCCCCGTGGGATCCACCTCAGCGACGGCAAAATTATTCAAATTCCGGAAAAATGGAAATATAAGATTTCCACGTCCATTTCCGGCTTGACCGACATACCCTCGACGCCGTGGCTGCCGACCTCCGGACTGGCGACACTTTATAATGGCATGATCGCGCCTATCGCTCCCTATACGCTGAAAGGCGTCGCCTGGTATCAGGGGGAGGCCAATGTCGCCAATGCCACCGAATACAGCCGCCTGCTGCCCGCCCTGTTCGCCGACTGGCGACAAAGCTTCAAACTGCCGGACCTGCCGGTCGTCGTGGTGCAACTGGCCAATTTCGGCCCGGTGGGCATGCAACCGACGGACTCGTCGTGGGCAGCTTTGCGCGAATCCCAGCGCCTCAGCGTCAATGCCGACGCGAAGACCGCGCTGGCCGTCAGCATCGACTTCGGCGACCGCTCCGACATCCACCCGACGCAGAAAAAAGTCGTCGGTGAGCGTGTGGCGCTGGGGATGCGCAAGGCGGCCTATGGTGAGGCCGTCGCCCTGTCGCCGGAGCCGGTTTCGGCCACGCACCGGGGTGAGGACGTGGTGATTCGTTTCCGCGATACGGGCGGCAAGCTCCTGACCTATTCGTCGGCACAGGCCATCGGATTCGAGGTCTGCGACGCGACCTGCCGCTACGCTGTGGCCACGGTCGAAGGCGATACGGTCGTGATCAAGGGCGCAACAACAGCCACCCGGATTCGCTACGCCTGGGCGGATTCGCCCTACGTCAATCTTTACAGCGCCGGAGACCTGCCGGTTGCGCCGTTCCAGTTGGAGGTGAAATAGAAGGAACCTCCCATGACCACGCGCCGCACCCTGCTCAACATGACTGCCGCCCTTGCCGTTTCGGGGGTATCCCTGAGCGCGGGCGATTCGGCGCGCGCCGATGATCAGGCTACCCTCACCCTGCCGAATATGCCCCTGCACGATCCCTGGATCGTCGCGGACAAGGCAACCCGGACCTATCATCTCTTCACCTCGAACCGCGAGCGCCTGAGCGGTCAGCCGGGCATCGGCGTCATGGCCTATCGCAGCCGCGACCTGAAACACTGGACCAAGCCGCATCGCGTCTTTGCCCTGCCCCAAGGTGTGTGGGCCGATGGCGGCGGCTGGGCCCCGGAGGTCCATCAATGGCAGGGCCGCTGGTATCTGTTCGTCACCGTCCACAACGAAAAGATGCCCCTGCCGGTCGGTGCTTCGGGGCAAGCCAACTATCGGCGGGCCACGGTTCTGGCCGTCGCCGACACGCCGGAAGGGCCGTTCACCCTGGTGCGCAATGGTGAACCCGTCGCCCCGAAGGCACTGATGACGCTCGACGGCACGCTCTATGCCGATCCCGCCGGTCAGCCATGGATGGTCTATGCCCACGAATGGATCCAGACCGGCGTCGGCACCATGGAGGCCCTGCCGCTCAATCCCGACCTGTCGGCCAAGGGCCCGCCGCGTCTGCTCTTCAAAGGTTCGGACTCGCCATGGGCTGTGCCGCAGCAGGGTCAGAATATCGTCACCGACGGTCCTCAGCTTTACCGCACCTCCGGCGGCGCGTTGATGATGCTGTGGTCGAGCTGGGGCGCCGACGGCTACATCCAGACCCTCGCCCGTTCGGCGTCCGGCGACCTGTTCGGCCCGTGGGAGCAATTGCCCATGTGGCTCGGCAAGGGTTCCGGCCACGGCATGCTGTTTCACACCTTCGATGGTCAGCTCATGCTGATCGTCCATCGCCCGTTCAAGAATGCGCGCGGCTACCTCTACGAGGTCCGCGACACCGGCCCCTCGCTGGAACTGGTGCGTCAGCGCACCGACCTCGATTTCGACGCCACCCCCCTTCCGCCATTTAAGCCCTAAAGGATTCTCATGCGTCCCACCCGACGTCAGATACTCGGTTCCGCCGCCGTGATCGGAAGCTCAGCTTTTGGGGGCGGCGCTCCTGCCGCTTCCGCCGCACCCGCCCCGTTCAAAGCGAGCTGGGAGTCGCTGGGCGAGACCTATCAGACGCCGGACTGGTTCAAGGACGCCAAATTAGGACTATGGTCGCATTGGGGGCCCCAATGCGTGCCGGAGGCCGGCGACTGGTACGGTCGCCAGATGTATATTCAGGGCAATCCCTACTACGACATCCACGTCGAAAAGTACGGCCACCCGGCGCATCACGGCTTCATGGAGATCATCGGCAACTGGAAGGTGACCGAGTGGGACGCCGAGGGCCAGATGGCCCTCTATAAGGCCGCCGGGGCCAAATACTTCGTGTCGATGGCCAACCACCACGACAATCTCGACATGTACGATTCGAAGTTCCACAAGTGGAACACGCTAAACGTCGGGCCGAAGATGGATATTGTCGGGCGCTGGGCCAAGCTGGCGCGCGAGGCCGGGATGCGCTTCGGCGTGTCGAACCATGCCGCCCACGCCTGGCACTGGTGGCAGACCGCCTATGGCTACGACGCCGAAGGGCCGATGCGCGGCGTTCGTTACGATGCGGCGCGCCTGAAAAAGGCAGACGGCAAGGGTCTGTGGTGGGAGGGTCTCGACCCGCAGGAACTGTACACCGGCCCGGCCGGCGACATGGTGCCACCTGACGGCCTGAGCACGATCAAGGCGATGCAGGCCTATCACGACCAGCATTCCGGTCAGTGGCTCGAAACCTCGCCCAACGCCTGGTATGCGAAACAGTGGCTACTGCGTCAGAACGACCTGATCGACAAGTACAAGCCTGACTTCGTCTATTTCGACAATTACGGCCTGCCGCTGGAACAGGCGGGGCTGGACGCCACGGCCTATTTCTACAACCAGAACCGCAAATGGCATGGCGGCAAGCTGGAGGCCGTCGTCACCGGCAAGAAGCTCGACGCCAAGCAGAAGCGCGCCATTGTCGACGATGTCGAGCGCGGCTTCTCGGATTCCTTGCGCGCCGAATACTGGCAGACCTGCACCTGCATCGGCAACTGGCACTACGACCGTGGGCTTTACGACCGCAATGGCTACAAGACGGCCAAGGACGTCATCCAGCGCCTGGCCGACGTGGTGTCGAAGAACGGCAACATGCTGCTGTCCATCCCTCAGCGCGGCAATGGCGCGATCGATGAGAAGGAAGTGAAAATCCTGCAGGACATGGGGGCGTGGATGGCCGTCAATGGCGAAGCCATCTTCGGCACCCGCGTCTGGTCGATCTATGGCGAAGGCCCGGCGCGCTTCACCGAAGGCATGCAGAATGAGCAGGCGCAGAAGGGCTTCACCCACGAAGACATCCGCTACACCACCAAAGGCGATGTCCTCTATGCCTTGGGTCAGGACTGGCCCAACAGCGGTTATATAAGCCTGACCGCGCTGGCCGCAGGTTCGCCGCAGCGCAAGGGCACGATCGAACGCGTCGAGCTTCTGGGGCATGGCCAACCGCTCAGTTTCGGGCTGTCGGTCAACGGGCTGAATGTGAAGCTGCCCGATACGCGCCCGGCCTTCACGCCGGTACTGAAAATCATGGGGTCGGGGATAATATAAATCCCCTCTCCCGTTTGCGGGAGAAGGGTATTTCATTAAAAATTCGGATACTGGAACACCAACTGATTCGTCTTCACGTCATAGATGCGCGTTTGGGTCGCGCCATGCCAGCGGCCATGCGCGGGCAGATGAGTCTTGGCGTGATCGATCGCCAGCGCCAGATCGGAGCCCCACGGCACCGAGGTCACCTCGGCCTCTTCGGCGTTCAGAAAGAAAATTCGATACATAGGCTCTCCCTAACGCGACCCTTGCGAGTCTTCTGAGCCCCCCGATATGCGTAATAAAAAAGGCCGGCCCGTTGAGGCCGACCTTTTCGCTTAAAAGGCGCAAATGCGCCAATTATTAGGCGTTTTCAAGCTTTTCAGCCGACATCTTGCCCGAGCGGTTGTCGCGAGCCAGTTCGTACGAAACCTTCTGACCTTCGTTCAGACCACGCATACCGGCACGTTCGACGGCCGAGATGTGAACGAAAACGTCGGCGCCGCCGTCATCCGGAGCAATAAAACCGAAACCCTTGGTGGAATTGAACCACTTAACCGTACCTGCGCTCATGATGAACCCTTTCAAAGTAGGTGTTTATACGCACACGAACACAATATCCGTGTACCTCGCTTAAAATTTGAATGGAAGGTTCGCCCGGCGCATCGCTGTGGATGCAAAACAAATCCGCCGAAATTATAAATCGATGCGCACCCTATACATGCAGGGCGCCTTTATTGTCAAATTAAAGCGCTATAAAATTTCTGTTATTGAAAGAATTATACATGGCGCGCCCGCCGGAGCAGGCATCAACGCGTCTTACAAACCGAGGGAAATCGTGAAAGGAATCTTTACGATTCTTCATTGACCCGGAAGAGGCAAATCCCTATGTGTCCAGCCGTTTATCCGCAGCCCTGCGATCTTATCTTTGCCGCGCATCCACACCCGAAAACCGCTGCACATTTTTCGGGATGCGCTCTGAACAGGAGTTTTCCATGACTGATCTTCTTCCCGGCGTTACGGGGGTTCTGGTTCTGGCCGACGGCACCGTGTTTCAGGGCATAGGCTGCGGCGCGACCGGCGATGTGCTGGGCGAGGTCTGCTTCAACACGGCCATGACCGGCTATCAGGAAATCCTCACCGATCCGTCCTACATGGATCAGATCGTCGCCTTCACCTTCCCGCACGTCGGCAATGTCGGCGTCAATCCGGAAGATGTCGAGCAACTGGGTGACGATCCGAAACGTGCGGCCAGGGGCGCGATCTTCCGCGACCTGCCGACCCCGCCGGCCAACTGGCGCTCGGCCATGAGCTTCGACGACTGGATGAAGTCGCGCGGCGTGGTGGGCCTCGCCGGCATCGACACCCGCGCCCTGACCAAGCGCATCCGCGAAAAGGGCATGCCGCACGGCGTTATCGCCCACAGCCCGGAAGGCAGGTTCGACATCGCCGCCCTGACGCAGAAGGCTGCCGAATGGAAGGGCCTCGTCGGGCTCGACCTTGCCGTCGACGCCACCTCGGCGCAGTCGGGCACCTGGACGTCGGACCTGTGGAAGTGGGCCGAAGGTCACAAGGACGGGCAAAAGACGGACTTCAACGTCGTCGTCATCGACTACGGCGTGAAGCAGAACATCCTGCGCGCCCTGATCAGCGTCGGCGCGACGGTGAAGATCGTTCCGGCCCAGACTTCGGCGGAAGAGATTCTCGCGCTTAAGCCCGATGGCGTGCTGCTGTCGAACGGTCCGGGCGACCCCGCCGCCACCGGTGCATACGCCGTGCCCGAAATCCGCAAACTGGTCGATGCCGGCCTGCCGGTGTTCGGCATCTGCCTCGGCCACCAGATGCTGGCCCTCGCTCTGGGCGCGAAGACCGTCAAGATGGAACAGGGCCACCACGGCGCCAACCACCCGGTCAAGGACGTCACGACGAACAAGGTCGAGATCGTGTCGATGAACCACGGCTTTGCGGTCGATCGCGCCTCGCTGCCCGCAGGTGTAGTCGAAACCCATGTCTCGCTGTTTGACGGCACCAACTGCGGCATCGCCCTGGCCAACAAGCCGGTCTTCTCGGTGCAGCACCACCCCGAAGCCTCGCCCGGTCCGGTCGATTCGCTCTACCTGTTCGAGCGCTTCGCCCAGTATATGCGCGACGCCAAGGTCGCGGCCTGATCATTTGGACGCCTTTGAGCTAAAATTATGCAGGTTGTGCATTTCAGAAGATCATCAGGAGCGAAATACTCTCGCCATTGATCTTCTGGATGCCGCCTTGACAGCTCCCGAAAAGTCAACGGTGCTGCTGCCTGCTCTCTTTAAAGCGATAACAGTTCACGACTTTCAACAAATCGGCACCTTGGTTTGGTGTGCAGGCCATTTTGATTGTTCTGCCTATCTAGCTGAACTCCATGAAATCGTACTGCGCGGAAGTTTTGAAGCGTCGGAGACCGCGAAGCAAATACTCGCAGACCTATCCATTTCCTAACTATATAATGGCAGGGCGGGCGTCAGACGATGCTCGCCCGGCAGGTTCAGCTTGCCCAGGGTCAGGCTTTCGACCGTGCGGCCTACGACGCAGACCTTCAACAACAGGCGGCACTGACCCGAACCGACAGCGATCAGGTCGCCATCGAGGATCGACAGCTCGACGCCGTCGAATGCCCCGCACAGGGTCAGGGCCAGCTTGAGCGGAAAACGCCGCTCGGCCCCTACATCGATCACTACTTCCGGCATCAGGTCGCGCTCGATATCGTGCGCCGCCAGCTTCAGCACGACCGGCTCACCCAGTTGCGCGCGCTCGCCTTCGTGAAACTTGCGGATGTCCTTGGCGGTGCGCCAGCCCTCGGCCAGCAGGGCAAACGGATCGGTGCGCAAGGCAGAATCCAGCGCCGCGCCGATGACGCCACTGGCCAGCGGCACGCCGTTGAGAAACCGCCGCAGGACGCGGTCCTTGTCCGCCGCCCTGGTGACCTGCGCCTCCAGACGTTTTTGCGCTTCGGGGGTCAGAAGATCGTGGATCGTCCCGCTCATGACCGCCCCTTTCGCCCGCTGACCAGCGCACTCCGCGTCTTCAACCGTGCCTCCCCGGGTACAAGCCGCAGAGACACGGCGGGTGCGATCAGTCCGCCGCCGCGCGATCCACCGCGCTTGAACAACGCGCCGACCGCCGCTGCGAGCAGCACGATCAGGGCGACAGCCCCCGCGATCCACAGCCAAGGCACTTCGGGGGCTTCGGCGGGGATGGGCGGTAACGACGGCTCAGGTGTGATCGAAGGAACCCCAGTCGATGGCGTTTCACTGGACTCAGAAGCCACCGGCATTTCCGGCTGAGGCGCAGGTTCCGCGGTGGGGACGGTCGGACGGCCCGGAACCGGCTCGGCCGATGACGAACTGACAGGCGACCCGCTTTCCGACAATGATGACGCCGGTTCCGACGCCGGATTGGCCGGCGTCTCTTCCCCGGCCTTGGGCGGGCGGCCCGTCGAAACGTTCAGTACCAGACGCCCGCCCGGCTTGAGCGGCTGTCCCGCCTCCGGGTTCTGGGCGACGATCGTACCCGGCGACGCCTGATCGTCGGTCTTGCGCGCGACGGGCAAGGTGAGGAAAAACTGCGCCACGGGCCCCGCTACAGCCTCATAGCGGCAACCGGTCAGGGCGGGCGCGCTCTGTTTCGCCGCCGCCAGCCGGATCGCTCCGGCGCTGCACGGCCCCGGCGACTCATTGGGAGTCCGCGACGGCGTCTGCGCCACCGCAGCGGCTTTGGGACTGGCCAGAACCATAACCGGCGCGAACACACCCAGCCCCACGATCAACGCCGCTGCCCCTCGCAACCCCACCTGCATCTCCCCTGTTACCGGCCAAGACCGGCTTAACCATATCACCGTTCTTCCGGCCCAGCCATAGCGCGAAAGCCTCACAGCGGCCTTCATGAGAAAAGGGGTTGCATCCCCCCCCTTAAGGCACTAAAGCACCCGCTTAGCCTGAAAACAAAACAAGAGCTACACGGACAGCTTTGCCGCTGCCCGCACCTTCTTGCGCGTGACATGCGCATCCCCAAAGCCTGCGCCGGTTTCCGGACCGGACGCGGCCCTCAGAAAGTAAAGAAAGACCGAGAGCCCATGCCCAAACGTACAGATATCAAGTCCATCCTGATCATCGGCGCGGGGCCCATCGTCATCGGTCAGGCCTGTGAATTCGACTATTCCGGCGTTCAGGCCTGTAAGGCGCTGCGCGAAGAAGGCTACCGCATCATTCTGGTCAATTCGAACCCGGCGACGATCATGACCGATCCGGACGTGGCCGACGCGACCTATATCGAGCCGATCACCCCTGAGTTCGTCGAGAAGATCATCGCCAAGGAGCGCCCGGACGCGCTGCTCCCGACCATGGGCGGTCAGACGGCGCTCAACACCGCGCTGGCGCTCGACGCCGCGGGCGTGCTGACCAAGTACAATGTCGAAATGATCGGCGCCAAGGCCGAGGTCATCGACAAGGCCGAAGACCGCCAGAAGTTCCGCGACGCCATGGACAAGCTGGGTCTCGAATCGGCCAAGTCCGCGGTCGCCCACACTTGGGAAGAAGCGGTGGAGGGCCTAAAGCAAATCGGCGGCCTGCCCGCCGTTATCCGCCCGTCGTTTACGCTGGCCGGCACCGGCGGCGGCATCGCCTTCAATCAGGAAGAGTTCAGGGAGATTGTCACGCGCGGTCTCGACCTGTCGCCGACCACCGAAGTGCTGATCGAAGAGTCGATCCTCGGCTGGAAGGAATACGAGATGGAAGTCGTCCGCGACAAGGCGGACAACTGCATCATCGTCTGTTCCATTGAGAACGTCGATCCGATGGGCGTGCACACGGGCGATTCCATCACTGTCGCCCCGGCCCTGACCCTGACGGACAAGGAATATCAGATCATGCGCTCGGCCTCGCTGGCGGTGCTGCGTGAGATCGGCGTGGAAACCGGCGGCTCGAACGTGCAGTTTGCGCTGAACCCCGCCGATGGCCGCATGATCGTCATCGAAATGAACCCGCGCGTGTCGCGCTCCTCGGCTCTGGCCTCGAAGGCCACCGGCTTCCCCATCGCCAAGATCGCCGCCAAGCTGGCCGTCGGTTACACGCTGGACGAACTGACCAACGACATCACCAAGGTCACGCCCGCCTCGTTCGAGCCGAGCATCGATTATGTGGTGACCAAGATCCCGCGCTTCGCCTTTGAGAAGTATCCGGGCTCCGAGCCCCTTCTCGGCACCTCGATGAAATCGGTCGGCGAAGTCATGGCCATCGGCCGCACCTTTGCCGAGTCGGTGCAAAAGGCGCTGCGCGGTCTGGAAACCGGTCTGTCGGGCTTCGATGAGGTTGAAATTCCCGGTGTCGCCGGGGCGACCGACGCCCACGCCGTGAAGGAAGCCGTGGTGCGCGAACTGGGCCGTCCGACGCCGGACCGCCTGCGCGTCATCGCCCAGGCCTTCCGTCACGGCCTCAGCGTCGAGGACATCAACACCGCCTGCCATTACGAGCCGTGGTTCCTGCGTCAGATCGAAACCATCGTGTCTGAGGAAGCGAAGATCGGCGCTTTGGGCCTGCCCAGGACCGCGCACGAACTGCGTAAGCTCAAGGCCATGGGCTTCTCCGACGTGCGTCTGGCCAAGCTGACCGGCGTCAAGGAAAAGGACGTGCGCGCCGCCCGCCGCGGCCTGAACGTGCGCCCGGTGTTCAAGCGCATTGACACCTGCGCCGCGGAATTCGCCTCCAACACCGCCTACATGTATTCGACCTACGAATCGGGCGCTCTGGATCAGGTGCCGGAATGCGAATCCGCGCCGACGGATCGCAAGAAGGCCATCATCCTCGGCGGCGGGCCCAACAGAATCGGTCAGGGCATCGAGTTCGACTATTGCTGCTGTCACGCGGCCTTCGCCTATAAGGACATGGGCCTTGAAGCGATCATGGTCAACTGCAACCCGGAGACTGTGTCGACTGACTACGACACCTCGGATCGCCTCTATTTCGAGCCGCTGACCGCCGAAGACGTGCTGGAACTGATCGCCGTCGAGCAATCGAACGGCACGCTGGCCGGCGTGGTGGTGCAGTTCGGCGGCCAGACGCCGCTGAAGCTGGCTCAGGCGCTCGAAGACGAAGGCATCCCCATCCTCGGCACCTCGCCGGACGCCATCGATCTGGCCGAAGACCGCGAGCGCTTCCAGCAACTGCTGAAGCAGATCAACCTGACCCAGCCGGTCAACGCCATCGCGCGCACCCCGGAAGAAGCCTTCAAGGCGGCGCATGAGGTCGGCTACCCCATCGTCATCCGTCCGTCCTACGTGCTGGGCGGCCGCGCCATGGAAATCATCCGCGACGACGAGCAACTGACCCGCTATGTGCGCGAAGCCGTGCAGGTGTCGGGCGACTCGCCGGTCCTGATCGATCAGTACCTGAGCGCCGCCATCGAGGTCGACGCCGACGCACTGGCCGACGGCACGGGCGCGGTCTTCGTTGCCGGCATTATGGAGCACATCGAAGAGGCGGGCGTGCACTCAGGCGACTCAGCCTGTTCGCTGCCGCCCTTCTCGCTGAAGCCGGAAACCGTGAAGGAGCTTGAGCGTCAGACGGTCGAACTGGCCAGGGCGCTGAAGGTCAAGGGGCTGATGAACGTGCAGTTCGCCATCATGAACCCCTATACCGACCCCAAGATCTACGTCCTTGAGGTCAATCCGCGCGCCTCGCGCACCGTGCCCTTCGTGGCCAAGACCCTGGGCAAGCCGCTGGCCGGCATCGCCGCCAAGGTCATGGCCGACACGCCGCTCTCGACCTTCGGCCTGACGCCGCGCGACTACCGCCACGTGGCGGTCAAGGAAGCCGTCTTCCCGTTCGCGCGCTTCGCCAATGTCGATACGGTGCTGGGGCCGGAGATGCGCTCGACCGGCGAGGTCATGGGCCTCGACTGGGTGCGCGACGGCGAAGAGATGATCGACGCCTTCTCGCGCGCCTTCGCCAAGTCGCAACTGGGTGGCGGCACCAAGCTGCCCGCTTCGGGCAAGGTCTTCGTCTCGGTCAAGGATCAGGACAAGCCCGTGATCGTCGACGCCATCCGCACCCTTCTGACCCTCGGCTTCGAGGTCTGCGGCACATCGGGTACAGCGGATTATCTGGCGGCGCAGGGCGTGAAGATCGAGACCATCAAGAAGGTGCTCGAAGGCCGTCCTAACATTCAGGATGCGATCAAGAACGGTGAAATTGCGCTGGTCTTCAACACCACCGAAGGCAAGCAGGCCATCCTCGACTCCTTCTCGATCCGTCGCACCGCGCTGATGACCAAGGTGCCCTATTACACCACCGCCAACGGCGCGGTGGCGGCGGTCCGGGCCATCGCGGCCAGCCTCAAGGGCGAACTGGACGTCCGGTCCATTCAGGAATACGCGTAAGAAAAAGCCCCGGTTTTTACCGGGGCTTTTTCTTAGATCTTTTCATACCTCCCCAGTTACTGGGGAGGGGGACCGCACGACGCTTGCGTAGCAAGCTAGATGCGGTGGTGGGGGGTCTTACTTAAATTATCGGACCGAGAAGGTGGACATATCGCAAGATACCCCACCACCATCTTCGCTACGCTTGATGGTCCCCCTCCCCGACAAGTCGGGGAGGTATAAGAACCGTCTACCCCGCCTCGTCGATCAGCTTACGCATGGCGTCGAGATAGGCCACAAACGCCGTCCGCCCGGCCTCCGTCAAGGTGATGGTCGTCACCGGCTTCTTGCCGACAAAGGCCTTGTCCACCGTGACATAGCCCGCCTCTTCCAGCTTGCGTACCTGCACCGACAGGTTGCCGTCGGAAGACTGGGTCTTGGCCTTGAGCGTGGTGAAGTCGGCGGCCCCGGCGGTCGACAGATAGGCCATGATGCCCAGCCTCAGCCGTCCGTGGATCACATCGTCGATGCGCTCGATATTGAATTCGTCCTCGGGCATGCTCACCCCCGTTCGGCGCGCAGCAGGATCAGGCCGGGAATGGTGGCGAACAGGTTGAGCGCCACCGCATAGGCCAGCATCTGCACCGCCTGATGCCCCAGAAGCCCCAGGACCGGCGCGCCGATCAGGCATCCGAAGGCGACCATCCGCAACCAGGCCTGCCCCGACACGACCGAAGCCACCCACCAGCCGACGCCGTACAACAGCAGGATCATCGGCGCGATGAGCGCCGACAGAACTTCGAGCGCCTTGAATTGAGTGCCGGCGGCAATGAGGGTCACGAACAGGGCGAAGATGGCGATGCCGACGCCCGACCATGCGGCGGAAACAGCGCGGTTCATGGCGTTACCGCAGCCGTAGCGACGTTTGGCGGCGGCGATCGACAGATAGCCCAGAACAGCATAGGCCAAGCCCGCCATCAGCCACAGCCCGGTTATGAACCACGGGTTGGGGATGGGAACGATGCCGAGCATGATGCCATAGTGGACCACAGCGGCGGCCGAGAAGCAGATACCGGCCCAGAACAGGCTGCCGCCGTTCATGATGGGGGCGCGGCTGCCGTCTTCCGCCAGGGATTTGAGGTAGTCGATCTGATCGTGAAGTTGCGAGGACATGACGTGATTTCCTGAGAGAGGATTAGTTGCGGCTGTTGAGGATGAGCGCAAGGCCCGGGGCGGCGGCCAGTATGAACAGCACCAGTGCATAGGCCAGAGCCTGCCAGGCGGGTCCGGCATAGACGGCCACGACGGTCAGTCCCGCCGCCGCCGCAAGCGCCGCCACGGACAGGCCGTTGAAGCCCGCGCGCCCGCTGCTCACGGCCGCCATGCGCCAGCCGACGGCATAGACGATGAGGGCCAGTGGCGCCGGGACGACCGGCATCAGGGCATAGAGCTTCAGATAGCCAAGCACGCCCACGACGACACCGATCAGAAGGCCACCACCGAGGATCAGAAGGCCCCACTGTTTGCGGAAAGCCCTGACCTCCGGCTGTGCGCGGAAGGCGGCGCTCGACCCGATCTTGAGGACAAAGGCGGCCATGATGAAGGTGAACAGCGCCCCCATCCACATCAGTCCAATCACCGGGCCGGGGGTTTGCGCATAACCTGAGCGGATGGCGAACTGCACGATATTCATGCTGCCGAAGATCAGGCCGGCCCAGAACATGGGCGAACCGTCGATGGGCGTGGACGCCGGACGCACAGGCGTATCGATGGAAAGAGCGGTGGCGGTCATGTGGCAATCCCCTGAAAGCGATGACCAGAACATGAATGAAGTACTTTATTTTGTAAAGTTCTTCATTTGCACCATTTATTACATTTTCGTAAGCTTCGCTCCCGACGCTTGCCAAGACGGTCCATTGCAGGGTTAGTTTCAGGGAAAACCAACTGCGGGAAATCATTCACATGTCAAAGACTTCCTTGTCGCGTCGGGCCTTGCGCATGGCGGCGTCCCTCCTCATCTTGGGGGCTCTGCCCCTTTCCGCACAGGCCCAGATGACCAATATCACCACCGTCGCCAAGGAAACTCCGGCCAATCCCGCCAAACTGGCCCCCGATGCCGCTGATCCGCGTCAGTACCTCGAAGAGGTCGAAGGCGAAAAAGCGCTGACCTGGGTCAAGTCCCAGAACGAGCGCAGCCTGAAGCACCTCATGAACGATCCGCGCTTCGCCGGCTATGAGGCCGACGTGCTGAAGATCGTCGAAGCCACCGACCGCATCCCCTCGCCCGGCTTCGCCACCGGCGGCTTCATCGACAATTTCTGGCAGGACAAGGACCATGTGCGCGGCATCTGGCGTCGCACCGACAAGGCCTCCTATCTGGCCGGCGCGCCCAAATGGGATATCCTGCTAGACTTCGACACACTGGCCAAGGCCGAAGGCCAGAACTGGGTCTATAAGGGGGCGTCGTGCCTGCCGCCGGAAAACACCCGCTGCCTGATCAATCTGTCGAACGGCGGCAAGGACGCCGTAACGGTGCGCGAATACGACCTGAAGACCAAGTCCTTTGTCGATGGGGGTTTCAGCCTGCCCGAAGGCAAGCAGATCGTCACCTGGAAGGACAAGGACACGCTCTATGTGGCGCGCGAATGGACGCCGGGCGAAGTGACGCCGTCGGGCTACGCCTTCGTCACCAAGGTGCTGAAGCGCGGTCAAAGCCTCGATCAGGCCGTCGAAATCCATCGCGGCGACAAGGCCGACATGATGGCCTATCGCACCGTGCTGCGTGACATCGACGGCCATTTCGTCATGGATTATGCCGAGCGCCGCCCGACCTTCTTCGAAGTCGACACGACGTGGTTCACCGACGCGGGTGAGGTCAAGCTGCCCCTGCCGCTGACCTCGGAAATGAACGCCTATTACAAGGGGCAGGCCGTCTTCTCGCTTAAGGACGAATGGACCAGCGCCAGGGGCACCAAGTACCCGTCGGGTGCGGTCATCGCCTTCGACCTCAAGGCGGCACTGAAAGACCCTAAGAACCTCGAACCGTCGGTTATCTTTGCGCCGGATGAGCACCAGAGCGTTCAGGGCATCGGCCAGACGAAGAACCATCTGCTCCTGTCAATCCTGTCCAACGTCACCGGTCAGGTGCAGTCGGTCAGCCTCGTCAACGGCAAGTGGGTGCTGAAACCTCTGCCCCTGCCCGAAAACTCCTCGCTCAGCCTCGGCTCGGCCGACGACGAGTCGGATCAGCTCTTCGCCTGGTCGACCGGCTATCTGCAGCCCTCGACCCTCTATATCGCCGATGCCGACAAGACAACGGTCACCAAGCTGAAGGCCAGCCCGGAGCGTTTCAACGCCGAAGGCCTCAAGGTCGAGCAGCACTGGGCCACGTCGAAGGACGGCACCAGGGTTCCGTACTTCGTCGTCATGCGCCAGGATGCCAGACTGGACGGCAATACGCCGACCCTGCTCTACGCTTACGGCGGTTTCGAGATTTCGCTGACCCCGTCCTATTCGGGCGCGATTGGCAAGCTGTGGCTGGAAAAGGGCGGCGCCTACGTGCTGGCCAATATCCGCGGCGGCGGCGAATTCGGGCCCAAGTGGCACGAAGCGGGCCTCAAGACCAAGCGTCAGGTCATCTATGACGACTTCCAGGCCGTGGCCGAAGACCTGATCAAGACCAAGATCACCTCGCCGCGTCGCCTCGGCATCATGGGCGGCTCGAACGGCGGCCTTTTGATGGGCGTGCAACTGACCCAACGTCCGGACCTGTGGAACGCCGTCGTGGTTCAGGTGCCGCTGCTCGACATGCTGCGCTACCACACCCTGCTGGCCGGTGCGTCGTGGCAGGGCGAATACGGCCGTCCGGACGACGCCACCGAAGGCGCCTTCCTCAAGACGATCTCGCCCTATCATAACCTCAAGGCCGGGGTGAAGTATCCGGAGCCTTTCTTCGTCACCTCGACCAAGGACGATCGCGTCCACCCGGGCCACGCCCGCAAGATGGCGGCGCTGATGGGGGATATGGGCCTGCCCTTCCTCTATTATGAGAATATCGACGGCGGTCACTCGGCCGCCGCCAACCTCAAGGAAACCGCCAAGCGCAATGCGTTGGAATATACGTATCTTACGCAAAAGCTGGTGGACTAACGTCTCCTCCCCCTCTCCCCGCCTGCGGGGAGAGGGGGCAACTCCTTCCTTATCATTAACGCGCGATAAGGGCCGATCTGATCGCTTCCTTACACCCCGGCTGATACCTCCCTATTCATCCTATTATGGAGGAACATCCCATGCGTAAGATCGCCACCGCCGTCGCCCTGCTGGCCCTGTCCGCCGCCTCGCTGTCGGCCTGCTCCAAGCCCGAAGCCCAGCAAGCCGTAGAGGAAGTGCAGGAAACCACTTCGGAAATCGCCACCGACGCCAAGGACGCCATGTCGTCGGCCGCCGCCGATTTCGCCGTTTCCGATCCGATCAGCTATAGCTGCGCGCTTGGCACCAAGCTGTCGGTTGTCTTCTCGGACGACAAGGCCGACGTCACCGTCCTGTCCGACAACAACCGCAAGGTCACGTTGCTGAAGAGCACCTCCGGCGACGGCACCCTCTATCAGGCCACGGGCTACAGCCTGCACACCAAGGGCAATGACGCCACCTGGGGCTCGGCCGACGAAGCCTGCACCAAGTCGTAATCCACTTCTGACTTTACCGGGCGGGTTTCTGGAAATAGTTTCCATTTCACACAGGAATGGTAGCCATGACCGAACCCGCCCCCTCCCGTCCGCGCGGCCGCCCGCGCGAAGACAAGCTCAAGCCCGAAGCGCCGGCGGCCAATCAGTCGCTGGAAAAAGCGCTGGGCCTGCTAAAAGCCCTCTCGGCCCGTGACGGCATGAGCCTGACCGAACTGTCGCGCGAAGCGGGTCTGGCGGCATCGACCGCACACCGCCTGATGGCGACATTATCCGCCCATGATCTGGTGGCGTGGGACGAGCCGTCACAAAAATGGTCGATCGGCATCGAATCCCTCCGCATCGGCATGGCTTTCCAGCGCCGCAACCGTATCCTTACGGCGGGCCGGCCGGACATGCTGCGCCTGATGGAGGCGACGGGCGAGACGGTCAATCTGGCCATGCTCGACGGCTTCGAAGTGGTGTTCGTCGCACAGGTCGAATGCGAGGCCCCTATCCGCGCCTTTTTCCGCATCGGCGACCGCCGCTCGGCTCACGCTTCGGGCATAGGCAAGGCGCTGCTGTCCCAACTTGATGACCCGGCGCTGGATGCCCTGCTGAAACGCCGGGATTTGCCACGCTATACGCCGAAGACCCTCACTACACCGGACAGCCTGCGCGCCGATCTGAGCGTCATCTGCGAACGCGGCTGGTCGCTGGATGACGAGGAAGCCCATAGGGGGATGCGCTGTGTCGCCGCCCCGGTGTTCAACGAGTTCGGCGAGGCCCGCGCCGGGATTTCGCTGTCGGGCCCCTCCTTACGCATCAGCGACGCGCGCCTGCCGGAACTGGCGCAACAGGTGCGCGAAACGGCGGCGCGGATTACGGAACGGATCGGCGGGCACCTACTTAACCCTTCTCCCCGTTCACGGGGAGTAGGTGGCCCAGTGTAACGAGGTCCAGTGTAACGCGGTCAGATGAGGGGTAAGACACACGAAGAAAGACAGCCCCTCACCCCAGCCCTCTCCCCGTAAACGGGGAGAGGGGGTTTATGCCGTGCCCAACACCCTTTTCACCGCCCGCCTGCGGTCGTGCAGAATGAACTCCGTATAGCCATTGGCCTGCTTCGCGCCCTCGAAACACAGATCGCAGGCCGCTTTGAACGCCTCGCCGTCAAAGCCCGGCGACATCGGCACATAGGCTGTATCCCCGGCGTTCTGCGCATCGACCACCCCGGCCATGTGGCGCAACCGCGCCCGCACCTGTGCCTCTGACACCAGCCCGTGACGCAGCCAGTTGGCCACGTGCTGGCTGGAGATACGCAGCGTGGCGCGGTCCTCCATCAGTCCGACATCGTGGATATCCGGCACCTTGGAGCAGCCCACCCCCTGATCGACCCAGCGCACCACATAGCCCAGGATGCCTTGCAGATTATTGTCCAGTTCCTCGGCGATCTCTTCGGGGCTGTAGTTGCGGGTGGCCAGCGGCGGCGTCAGTATATCATCCACCGAAGCGCGCTTGCGCGTCCCTAATTCCGTCTGCATCACCGCCACATCGACGCGGTGGTAATGCAGGGCGTGCAGGGTGGCCGCCGTCGGAGACGGCACCCAGGCGGTCGAGGCCCCGGCCTTCGGATGGCCGAGTTTCTGCGTCATCATGTCGGCCATCATGTCCGGCGCCGCCCACATGCCCTTGCCGATCTGGGCATGGCCGGGCAGGCCCGCCCAGAGGCCACAATCGACGTTGGACTCCTCATAGGCCCTGATCCACACCGCACCCTTGATCTCGCCCTTGCGCAGGACGGGACCGGCCTCCATAGAGGTATGGATTTCGTCGCCCGTGCGATCGAGGAAGCCCGTATTGATGAAGAAAACGCGGTCTTTCGCATGCTCGATACAGGCCCTCAGATTGACGCTGGTGCGGCGCTCCTCATCCATAATGCCGATTTTGAGCGTGCGCTCAGGCAAACCCAGAGCGCGCTCGGCGAAGGCAAACGTCTCAACGGCGAAGGCCACCTCGTCCGGCCCGTGCATCTTGGGCTTGACGATATAGGCTGAACCGGCGCGGCTGTTGGTCCCGGCATCGTGGCGCGCGATCAGGGCCGTGACCATCAGATCGATCAAACCTTCCGGCACGGTCCGACCGTCGTGGCGCACCATGTCGCTGTAAATGTGCAGGCCGACATTGCGCGCCAGCATCAGGCTGCGGCCATGCAGGGTGAAGGCGCTGCCGTCGGGCGCGGTATAGGCGCGGTCGGGATTGAGACGGCGCGTCTGAGCCTGGCCGCCCTTGGTGAAATGCTCCGTCAGATCGCCGCGCGTCAGGCCCAGCCAGTTGCGGTACAGCCCGACCTTGTCCGCCGCATCGACGGCGGCGACGCTGTCCTCCATATCCATGATGGCCGACAGGGCGGCTTCGAGCACCACATCGGCAACGCCCGCCGCATCGGCGACGGGACTGTCGTGGTCGATGCGAATGTCGATGTGCAGGCCATTATGGCGCAGCAAAATCGACTGCGGCGCATGGGGTGCGCCAGCAAAACCGGCAAACTGCGACGGGTCTTTCAGCGGGGCGCCGTTGGCCCGCAACTGCCCGTCCACCACCGCATAGGCCGTAGCGTCGGCATGGCTGAAGCCCTCCAGCGGCACGAACTTATCGAGATACGCCTTGGCCGCCGCCTGCACCGCCGCCCCGCGCGCCGTATCGTAACCGCCGCCTGTCGGAACCGGCCCCAGCACATCCGTGCCATAGAGCGCGTCGTAAAGGCTGCCCCAGCGGGCATTGGCGGCGTTCAGCGCGTACCGGGCATTGGACACCGGGACGACCAGTTGCGGCCCGGCCATATGCGCGATCTCGTCATCGACGCGATCCGTGGTGACGCTGAACGGCACCGGTTCGGGCAGGAGATAGCCGATCTCGCTCAGAAAGGCCTTATAGGCAGCCGGCTCAAAGGCGTGGGTGCGATGCCAGTCATCGATCTGCGCCTGCAAGGCGTCACGACGCGCCAGAAGCTGCGCATTGCGCGGGCCGAAGTCGCGGATCAGCGCCACAAGCCCGCCCCAGAAGGCCGCCGCCGCCACGCCCGAACCGGGCAGGGCCTCTTCGCTGATGAAGCGGAACAGGGTCTCATCGACCTCGATACCGGAGACGATCTTATGCGCCATGACGGTTGCCTTTCTGATAGGTCATCAGAATAACGCGCCCCACGGATCGGGGTCAATTTTTCCGGAAATTATTTCCAAAATCCGATTTAAATAATAAATATCTGTAAAATATAATTTTCCGGTTTCCAGTTTCAGAAACTACCGGTCAAGGCCAGCGAAACATACCGCGTATCGCCCGTTCTGGGGGCATTGGGTGCCTCGGTCAGAAAGCGGCCCTTGGCGATCCAGGCGGCATTGATCTCGGCGCGCAGCTTTTTCGGTTTGACCCAGTAGCGGAAACGGCCCTCCAACTGATGGCCGGAAAAGGTTCCCGCGCGGCCTGAGGCGTCGCGCACGCCCGTGGTGGAGAAGGCGTCGGTGCGTTCGGCAAGCCACATCGGCCTGTAAACCGCGAAGGCGTCCCAGCGCGGATCAGGCGCGATCTCCAGCCGCACGCCGGGCGTCGATATATTGGCGCGCCCGATCTGGGCATAGACGCCCGCCGGGGCAAAATCGGCGCGACGCATGCCGTAAAGCGTATCGAACCGGCCGTACCTCCCGCCCGGACCGTCGCCGCTGACCCAGTCATATTCAAGCGATAGGCGCGCCTTCAGCGGTCCCCGAAAGCTGTAGCCGGCATCGAGATGGACAAAACCTGCGCGCACATCCAGACGGGGCGCGGTGGCCGCCATCGAGGCGCTGAGGGTCCCGGTCTGAACGACCGCCTCGGCCTCATAATCGAAACGTCCCACCGCCGGCTCACGCAGAATCCGGCCGCCGAAACTGTGCAGGTGGCGGTCGCGCGTCGGCCTTCCGCCATCGTCCTTTTCCCCGAAACCGATATAGGTCAGTTCACCGCGCACCTGATCTGCGACCGAGGCGGACACCACGCCGCCCCACAACCGGGTATCGACGCTTTCCCGATCCATACGCGTCCGGTTGTCCAGTATGGACGCCCTGTCCTCCGGCCGCCGCGTCTGGGGCAGAACATAGATCAGGGTCGCCGCCATACCACCGCTGCCGGTGAAATCGCCCCGCAGGCCGGTATAGCCGTTGGTCGTATTGCGATAATCGTCCGCCGCCACCAGACGGCGCGAGCCCAGATTGAGCGTAAATCGTCCCGCCTGCCAGTTTGCCTTACCCTTCAGACCGAACGGTTCGGAAAGCGAACCGGCCACATAGGCCTGAACAAATTCCAAGGTATTGACCTCACCCGTGCCGACGGCGCTGTCCGGTTCGCTGCCCCAGGCACGGCTGTCATAGAGTTCAGCGGCTACACGAAGGTCGTTATCCAGCCGGTATTCGGCCAGAACCACCGTCCGCAGGCTCACCAGATCATCGGATTCGCCGAAACCCGCCCGGGCCTGTCCTTCCAGGGTCTCATAGCGCAGGCGCACGCTGCCGGATATTTTCAGAGCCTCCTCCGCCTGAGCGGAACCGGCGGTCAAAAGGACAAGCGGAAGCAGGGCGCGGCGCATGGCGACTCTCTCTATGCTGTGGGGAAACCCGCGGCCGCGTACCGTAGGGCACGCGCATCATAAAGGGCTTCGCGGCGGCGGGCACCTCTTTTTTCAGCCTCCCGCTTTCAGGCGCCCCGCGTATTGACATAGAGCGCAAACAGCGACTGCCCCGCCGTCATGAACAGACGGTTGCGCGCCTTCCCGCCGAAGACCAGATTGGCGCAACGATTGGGCAGATGGATATGGCCGATGGCCACACCGTCCGGTGCAAAAACGCGCACGCCGTTCAGCCCTTCGCCACCGCCCCAACCGCACCACAGATTGCCGTCCTCGTCGCATCGAAAGCCGTCCGGCATCCCCGGCGCGCAATCGACAAAGATACGCCCGTTGGCCAGCGTATCTCCCGTCACATCAAAGACCCAGATGCGCTTGGGCTCGCCCGACTGCGCAATATAACAAAGCCGCTCATCCGGCGAAAAGCAGATGCCGTTGGGCCGGTCGATGGCGTCGCTCACCACGGTCAGCCCCGCTTCGGTCCAACGATAGACATTCGTCGGCAGTTCGGGCTCGGCGCGATAACCTTCGTAGTCGCTGAGGATTCCGAACGGCGGATCGGTGAACCACACGCTGCCATCGCTTTTCACCGTCACATCATTGGGCGAGTTGAGCCGCTTACCGTCGTAATGGCTGGCCAGTGTGGTGATATTTCCGTCATATTCTGTGCGGGTGACGCTGCGCGTGCCGTGCTGGCAGGTGATCAGCCGTCCCTGCCGGTCGCGGGTGTTGCCATTGGCGAAGTCCGAGGGCTTGCGAAAGACCGACACAGACCCGGTCTCCTCGTCCCAGCGCAGCACGCGGTTATTGGGGATGTCGCTCCACAGCAGATAGCGTCCGTCGCCGAACCACACCGGCCCCTCGCCCCAGCGCGTACCTTCAAACAGCTTCTCGACCGCCGTCAGGGCTAGGCGATACTTGTCGAAGCGCGGGTCGAGGCTTTCGATGGACGGGTCGGGGTAGATTGCGGACGGTTGCCACATGACGGATCTCCGGTTTCCTTCTGGCTACACCGGACCGGGGGCGTAAAGCAAACCCCACAATCATAGTATAAATTGCCTTGCGTAACGCTCAAAACCGGTCATTAATGACCAAAAAAGCGCAGCGGTTCGACGGCACCAACGCCGTACCGCGTAGAATGACGGAAGCCGCATAAGCGGCGGGCTGACAGGGAAACAACATGCTAAAACGATACGCCGTGGTCATGGCTGCGCTGATGTTCGCCGCTTCGGGCGCGATTGCGGGCGAAACCCTCAACTTCGATGCCGGCTGGACCTTTGCCAGAGGCGACATCGAGGGGGCGGAAACGGTCGCGGGCGCCCCTGCTGACTGGCAACCCGTCAACCTGCCGCACGACTGGGCCATTTCCGGGCCCTTCGATCAGAACGCCGCTTCGACCGGTTCCGGCGGCTGGCTGCCGACGGGCGTCGCCTGGTATCGCAAGACCTTCCCCCTGACACCCGAACTGAAAGGCAAGCGCGTCTTTATCGAACTGGACGGCGTGATGGAACGCGGCGGCGTGTGGATCAACGGCATGCACGTCGGCCATCGCCCCAACGGCTATTCCAGCGTGCGCTATGAGATCACCGACCATCTGAAGGACGGCGACAATGTTGTTTCGGTACGCGCCGACACTTCGGCCCAGCCGGCTTCGCGCTGGTACGCCGGGGGCGGCATCTATCGCCACGTCAAGCTGATCGTCAGCGGCGATATCCATGTCAATAGCTGGGGCACCTTCGTCACCACGCCCAGGATCGATGCGCAAAGCGCCGCGGTTAAGGTCGAAAGCGCTATTGTCAATCAGTCGAAAACCGACCGCACGGCGCATCTGGAAATCGCCCTGACCGGCCCGGACGGCAAGCCCGCCGGCACCTTCAAGGGCCCGGCCCGGACCCTGCCCGCCGGGCGCTCGGTCAAGCTCGCTGCCGAAGGCGCGCTATCCAATCCGAAGCTGTGGGATGTCGGTCAGGGCAACCTCTATATCGCCGAAGTGAAGGTGATCGCGGACAATGGTGAAACGCTGGAAACGGACCGCGCCACCTTCGGCGTGCGCACTATCGAATTCCGTGCCGATACCGGCTTCTGGCTCAATGGCAAAAATATCAAGCTGAAAGGCACCGCCATCCACGCCGACGGCGGGGCTTTCGGCATGGCCGTGCCGTTGAGCTTCTACGAGCGTCGGCTGCGCGGCCTCCAGGCGCTGGGCGTCAACGCCATCCGCACCGCGCACCATCCGTTCTCGCCGGAATTCCTCGACCTGTGCGACCGTCTGGGCATCGTGGTGATGAACGAGGCCTTCGACATGTGGACGGTGGCCAAGAACCCGAAGGACTACCACCTGTTCTTCACCGACTGGTCCTCACTGGATGCGCGCGATTTCGCCAAGCGCGACCGCAACCACCCTTCGGTCGTCATCTGGTCGATCGGCAACGAGATCCACGATACGCCCTACCCCATCGTCGCCAAGTCGATCCTGACCCGCCTGCAAAACATCTTCCACGAAGAAGACCCGTCACGTCCGGTGACTATGGCCCTGTTCCGCCCCAACACCACGGGCGACTACAAGAACGGGCTGGCCGACCTGCTGGACGTGGTGGGTCAGAACTATCGCGAAAACGAGTTGGTGCAGGCCTCGAAGGACAAGCCGACGCGCAAGATCATCGGCACGGAAAACTCCAAGAACCGCGCGTCGTGGATTCCGGTGCGCGACTATGCCCCCTATGCCGGCATGTTCCTGTGGACCGGCGCGGACTATCTGGGCGAGGCCGACCGCGCGGGCTGGCCTTTCATCTCCAACCCGTCGGGGCTGGTCGACCGTACCGATGTCGTAACGCCCATCGGGTGGGAGCGCGCCTCGTGGTGGGCGGAAGCGCCCGTGGTCAAGATCGGCCGCCGCGTCACCGAGGTCATCGACACCTCCGAACTGCCGACCATGGTGGGCGTGGCCATGCCTCAGCCCAAGGGGCCGGGCGTGCTCAACGACTGGACACCGGACGATTCGAACCCGCATACGGAAAAGGTCGAGATCGTCGCCAATACGCCGACGGTCGAGCTGTTCCTCAATGGCAAGTCGCTGGGCAGGAAGCCCAAAAATGCCGACGACAGCGCCATCAAATACGACGTGCCTTATGCTGCCGGGACGGTCCGCGTAGTGGGCTACGACGCTGCGGGCAAGATCGTGGCGCAGGACGAACTGAAGACCGCCGGCCCCGCGGCTTCGGTGCGGCTGATTGCCGAACAGAAGGCGCTGACGCCCGGCTTCGATCACGTGGGCTATATCCGCGCCGAAGTGGTCGATGCCAGGGGCGTGCGCGTGCCCAATGCGGCTCAGGCACTGACCGTGGCAGTCGAAGGCGCGGGTACGCTGGCGGCGTTCGACAACGGTTCGCCGACGGATTCGACCGTGTTCTCGTCGCCGACGCGCAAGGCTTGGAATGGCCGCGCGCTGGTCATGGTCCGCGCCACGGACACCAAAGGCAAGATCAAGGTCACGGTCTCCGGCGAAGGACTCAAGCCCGCGACGGTGACGCTGGACGCCAAAGAGTAGACGCGCGTTCCCCTCTCCCTTGAGGGAGAGGGTGGCCGACAGGCCGGGTGAGGGAGAAATACCACCGCGCCCATCCCCCTCACCCCAGCCCTCTCCCCATAGGGAGAGGGGGTTACAGGATAATAAAATGCGCCATATCCTTACGCTTTCGGCGGCTCTGATCGCCCTCGCCCTGCCCGCCGCGGCACAGGACTTCTTCCCGGTCACCGTCACGGTCGACGCCTCGAAATCCACCGGCCCGCTCAAGCCCGTCTGGCGCTTCTTCGGCGCCGACCGATGAGCCCAACTACGCCACCATGAAGGACGGGCAGAAACTGCTCGGTCATCTGGGCGAACTGAAGCCCAAGCAGGTTTATTTCCGCGCCCACAACCTGCTCAATACCGGCGACGGCACGGCGGCCTTCAAGTGGGGCAGCACCAACGCCTATACCGAGGATAAGGACGGCAAGCCGGTCTATAACTGGATGATCACCGACATGATCATCGATTCGTATCTGGATCGCGGCGTGCGGCCGTATCTGCAGATCGGCTTCATGCCGCAAGCCCTGTCGTCTGCCCCCGAAGGCATGCCCTATCGCCACTCATGGCGGCCCGGCTTCAAGTACGAACTGATCGAAGGCGGGTGGAACTACCCGCCCAACGACTACAAAAAATGGGAAGAACTGGTCTATCAGTGGACCAGACACAATGTCGAAAAGTACGGCAAGGACGAGGTCCTGACCTGGTATTTCGAGGTGTGGAACGAGCCCAACGGTCCGTCCTACTGGAAGGGCACGCCGGAAGAATTCTACAAGACGCACGACTATGCCATCGCGGGCGTCAAACGCGCCCTGCCCGAAGCCCGCGTCGGCGGTCCGGACGTGGCGGGCTCCGGCGGGGCCTTCATGGACGGCTTCCTGAAACACGTCGTCTCCGGCACCAACTACGCCACGGGTCAGACCGGCACGCCGACCGACTTCCTCGCCTTCCACGCCAAGGGCCAGCCCAAGTTTATTGACGGCCACGTTCGCATGGGCATGACCAGCCAACTCAAAGGCATAGATACCGGCTTCCGGAAGATCGCCGCCGTTCCCGAACTGAAAGACACGCCCATCGTCATCGGCGAGAGCGACCCCGAAGGGTGCGCGGCCTGTCCGGGTGCGGCCAACGGCTATCGCAACGGTACCATGTATTCGAGCTATACCGCCGCTTCTTTCGCCCGCATCTGGGAATTGTCTGAACGGCACAAGGTCAATCTGGAAGGCGTGCTGACCTGGGCCTTCACCTTCGAGGATCAGCCGTGGTTCGCCGGTTACCGCCAACTGGCCACCAATGGCGTCGACCTGCCCGTGCTCAACGTCTTTCGCATGTATGCGAAGCTGGGGCCGGACAAGCTCAGCGCCACCTCTTCGGCGCAGGTGCCGCTGGACGAGATGATCGCTACGGTGACGCAGAAGAACGATGTCGGCGTCATGGCCACCCGCGACGGCACGAAGGTCGCGATCCTGCTGTGGCACTATAATGACGACGACCTCAAAGGGCCGGATGCGCAGATCGCCGTCACTCTCAGCGGGCTCGGCAAGGCTGCATCGCGCAAGGTCACGCAATACCTTGTCGATCCGCAAACCGCCAATGCCTATACGGCGTGGCAGAAGATGGGATCACCGCCATCGCCCGATCAGGACCAGTATAAACAGCTTGAAGCCGCCTCGGTCATGCAACCGGTTGCCTTGCCCGCCGTAGCGGTTAAGAAGGGACAGGCGACGCTCAACCTGACCCTCGTGCGTCAGGGCGTCACCCTGCTGATCATCGAGTAACCGGCACCCGGAGGGGGAAAGCATGAAGGGTTTGGTTCGCGCCGCCGTGGTGGCGCTCGGTCTGGCCGTGAGCCTGAGCGCCTGCGCCCCTGTGGTGCGCAGCAATATCTACTTCCCTGAGCCCCTGCCCGCCGCGCTTGAATGGCCCGCCGCTGCCCCGCGCGAGGTCAGCGTCACCACCGCCGACGGCCTGAGCCTCAAGGGCTATTACTATCCGCCGCGCGAGCCCGGAAAGCGCCTGATCGTCTTCTTCCACGGCAATGGCGGCAACCGTTACACCGCCGCGCGCTACGCCGCGCCTCTGACGCAGGAGGGCGACGGCCTGCTGATCGCCGACTATCGCGGCTATGGCGGCAATCCGGGCAAGCCCAGCGAAACGGGCCTGCGCGCCGACGCCGCGGCCTTCATCGCCTATGGCCGCACCCTGCAACCCGGCGCACTCGTCTATCTGTTCGGTCACTCGCTGGGCGGTGGCGTGGTGCTCGATGCGGCGACCCGCGAAGACATAGCCGGTGTGATTACGCTCGGTACCTTCTCGTCCTTGTCGGACATGGCACCGGCCTATGCGCGGCCAATCCTGCCCGACCGCTTCGACAACCGCAAAGCCGTCACGCACCTGAAGGCCTCGCTTCTGCTGATCCACGGCACGGCGGATAATGTCGTGCCGTTCGCTCAGGGCAAGGCGCTCAACGACGCGGCCACCACCGCCAATGCCGATGTGCGCTTCCTGCAGCTTAAGGGCGCCGACCACCATCCGGACTTTGCCAGGCTCGCGCCCTCAGTCCTCCAACAGATCGGGCAGATGCCCTTCAACGATCGGAATATCCATGCTCAATGACCTCAAAGGCAAATCCGTCCTCATCACCGGCGCGTCGTCGGGCATAGGTGCGGCGGTGGCCCAGGGCTTTGCCGAATACGGCGCTTCGGTCGCCGTCCACTATGCGTCGAACGCCGAAGGCGCTCAGGCCGTAGCCGACGCCATCATCGCGGCGGGCGGCACGGCGGTGATCGTTCAGGCCGATCTGACCGATCCGAAAACCGCCAAGGGCATGGTCGAAGAAGCCGCGCAAAAGCTGGGCAAGCTCAACATCCTCGTCAACAATGCCGGCAGCCTGTGCGGCCGCCGCCCGTTCATGGAGATAGATGACGAACTCTACGACAAGGTGATGAACCTCAATGTGCGCTCGGTGATCAACGCCTCTCAGGCGGCGGTGCCCCTGATCGAACAACAGGATGGCGGCGCCATCATCAATGTCGGCTCGATCGCCGGCAATGACGGCGGCGGACCGGGCTCAGGTCACTATGCCTGCGCCAAGGCCTATATTCACAACCTGACCCGCCATATGGCGCGCGATCTGGCCAAGCGCAGCATCCGCGTCAATGCCATCGCCCCGGGCGTCATCGGCACGCCCTTCCACGCGGCGACCCCTGCCGACCGCATGGAAGCGATGAAGAACTCGACGCAACTGGGGCGCATCGGCACGCCGGAAGACTGCGTCGGCACGGTGCTCTATCTGGCGTCGGGGCGCATGAGCGGCTACGTGACGGGGCAGATCGTCCACATCAACGGCGGGCAGTATATGCCGTAAGCGTAAGGGCATTGCGCCCTTATGCCGGTTTTTCGATCATGTACGCTCTTTTTCGTAAAGGAGCGTTCCCATGATCGACGACATCAACACGGAAACCTTCGAAGACGGCGAGCGCGTCGAGCACGCTGAAAAGGGCCTCGGCACGGTCAGTCACGACCCCGCGGACGAAGATCTGATCGTGCCACCCAAGGAAGAACGCAAGGGCGGTTCCGACATGGTCTATATCGTGTGGGACGACGACCGCTTCCCGGTCGGCAAGGTCCCGGTTTCGGAGTTGCAAAAGGTGCCCGACGCCACGGCGGCGATTTCGACAGGGGTTTAGCCCTGTCATACCTCCCCAACTTGTTGGGGAGGGGGACCGCGCCCGAAGGGCGGGGTGGTGGGGGTATCTTGCGATAGGTCCACTGGTCCAGCCGGTTGGAATTTAGAAAGAAACCCCACCACCACATCTCACTTGCTTCGCAAGTTCGTGCGGCCCCCCTCCCCGGCATAGCCAGGGAGGAATGATTACGAACCTAATGCCTTCAACGCCAGCGCCTCAATCTCAGCCTGAGACAGACCTTCAAGCGTCGCCGCCGGACGCTCACTCAGCCGCCCGTTCTGCATATAGACCGCGTGCTCAGTTAGCCGCGCCACCTCCAGAGGATCGTGGCTGACGTACAGTACCGGCACGCGCGCGGCCAAGTCGCGGATCAGCGGCAATATCTCCGCCCGCGCGGGCTGATCGAGGCTCGACAAAGGCTCGTCCATCAGCAGCAGGTCCGGCCCGGACAACAGGGCCCGCGCCATCGACACGCGCTGGCGCTCTCCGCCCGACAACCGCGCCACATTACGCGGCAGAAGCGCGTCGATGCGCAACAGATCGATAATCGCCACCTTGTCCGCACCTTTCGGATTGCGTTTAAGGGCAAAATCGAGATTGCCTTCGACCGACAGATGGCTGAACAACGACGGCTCCTGAAACACATAGCCGACCGCGCGTTTGTGGACCGGCAGGAAGCCCCGGCCATCCTGCCACACCGCATCCCCCACCTGAACCCGCCCGTTCAGTCGCTCCAGCCCGGCAATGGCGCGCAGCAGCGTCGTCTTGCCCGATCCCGACGGCCCCATGATCGCCGTGAGCCCCGCGCCTGCCTCGAAGGCCACGGCCAGGTCGAGATCGCCGATTTTTCCGCTCAGATCGATGCTGATCATGGACGTATCCCCGCCGAGCGCGCGCCGAAGCGTCGGTCGACGACCAGCATGATGATCAGGGCGACGAAGGCGAAGGCCAGCAGCCCGCCGGAAATCAGATGCGCCTCGGCAAAGTTCAGTTGCTCGACCGCCTGGAAGATGCGGATGGACACCACTTCGGTCTGGCCCGGAATGGCGCCGCCGATCATCAGCACCACGCCGAATTCCCCGACCGTGTGGGCAAAGACCAGCAGGGCCGCGGTCACATAGCCACGCCGCGCCTGAGGCAGGGCTACCGACCAGAAGGCGTCCCAAGGCGAGGCGCGCAAGGTCGCGGCCACCTCCAGCGGACGCGGCCCCATGGCCTCGAACGCATTGCGGATGGGCTGCACCGCGAAGGGCAGCGAATAGACCAGAGACCCGATGACCAGCCCGGTAAAGGTAAAGGCCAGAGTGCGCACGCCGAAGGGCTGCAACAGCCCCATCAAAGGGCTGTTCGGACCCATGGCGATCAGCAGATAAAAGCCGAGCACCGTCGGCGGCAGGACGATGGGGAGGGCGACCACGGCGGCCACCGTATCGCGGAACCACCCGTTCCCTTTTGCCAGCCACCACGCCAGCGGCGTCGCCAGCACCAGCAGAAGGGGCGTGGTCACGGCGGACAGCAGGAGCGTGACGCGGATGGCCTCCCACATGCGGTTAGCGAACCTCGTAACCGTGCGAGCGGATGATGGTCACCGCCTCCGGCGAGCGCAGGAAAGCCATATAGGCCTTGGCGGCGGGGTTATCCGCGCCGGTCTTGAGCAGCACGGCCTGCTGATCGATGGGGCTGTAGAGATTGGCCGGCACGACCCACGACGAGCCGCCCTTGCCCTGCGTCTGGGACAGGGCAACGAAACCCAGTTCCGCCGCGCCGGTGGCGATGAAGGTGTAGGTCTGAGCGATATTGCCGCCCTTGACGATCTTCGATTGCAGACGGTCGTAAAGACCGAGCCTGGTCAGGGTCTCCACCGCCGCCGCGCCGTAAGGGGCCGCCGCCGGATCGGCGATGGCCAGCTTGTCGAAAGTGCCCTTGCTGAGGACCGCGCCCTTGGCATCGACGCGCTTATCGGCGCTCCACAGCACCAGCTTGCCATAAGCGTAGACGAAGCGCGTGCCCTTTACCGTCAGGCCGTCGCTGTCGAGCCTGACCGGGCGTTCGGCGTCGGCGCTGAGGAAAACCTCGAACGGCGCGCCATGCGTGATCTGGGCGTAGAACTGTCCCGACGCGCCGAAGCTCTGCGTGACGGTGTGGCCGGTCTTCTTTTCGAAGGCGGTGGCGATCCGTTTGGCGGTTTCGGTGAAGTTGGCGGCGACGGCGACCTTGACCTCACCCGCCTGCGCAAACCCGGGCGCGACCAGAAGCGTCAGGGCGAGGCGTAAAGCCAAAGGCACGGAACGACGGAGGATTTGCATGGCTTCATGCTGACATGGCGAAAGAAATTTAGCCACGAAAAACACGAAAAGGCACGCACTTCATTGCGTGACCGCTTCGCGCGCAGCGTTCGTAATTTTCGTATTGTTCGTGGCTAAACTTTACGGATGCTTTAACCCAACGCCCAAGCCTTCCAAAACATCCCAGTAGGTTGGAAAGGTCTTTGACACGCATTTGGGATTGTCGATCACCACGCCCGACATCATCAGCCCGGCAAGCGAGAAGCACATGGCAATGCGGTGGTCGTTATGCGTATCGATGACCGCCTTGGTGCGCGCGCCGATCAGCGCCGGATCGGCATGGACGATCAGATCATCGCCCTCTTCGTGCGCCAGCCCTGCACGGATCGCGTTCAAACCGTCGCACACGGCGCTGACCCGGTCGCATTCCTTGACACGCAGATTCGCGATGCCCACGAAACGCACCGGCGTTGTGTTGAACGCCGCCAGCACGGCCAGGGTCGGCACGGCGTCCTGCATCTGGGAACCGTCGATCACCGCCGGCATGTTCGGCCAGGTCATGATGACGTCGCGCGCGCGGGCGTCCGGCTGGGTCAGGGCCGCGGTGTCCATCTGGAAGTCGATCTTGCCCCCCGTCAGCACCTCCGCCGCCCATAGATAGGTGCAGGAGGAGGCATCGGGTTCGATGGGATAATCAGCCGCCACATAGCCGGTCGGCTCGACGCGCCACACACCGTCCGAGGGCTGGGAGACCTTAGCGCCGAAGGCCTGCATAACGCCCAAGGTCAGGTCGATATAGCCGCGCCCGCCGATGCCCTGATCGCCGCGCAACCTCACCTCGACCGCGTTGTCACCGCAGGCCGCCAGCATCAGCAGGGCCGACACATACTGGCTCGACAGGCCGGCATCGATTTCCACCACATCGCCGGAAAAGCCGCCACGCGCCTTCACCGTCACCGGCGGGCAGCCGGTCGGGGCCGACACCTCGACCCCCAGCCGCGTCAGAGCCTCGACCAGCGGCAGGATCGGCCGCTTGCGCATGTGTTCGTCACCATCGATGACCACTTCACCGTCAGCCAGCGCCACCGCCGCCGTCAGGAAGCGCGTCGCCGTCCCGGCATTGCCGAGGAACAGCGGCTTGGCGGGCGCCTTGAGCTTGCCCAAAGAGCGCAGCTTCACTGTGGTGGCATCTTCGTGTTCGATCTCAACGCCCATGTCGCGCAGTGCGGTCGCCATATGCACCGTATCGTCGCTGGTCAGCACGCCCGACAGGGTGCTGTCGCCCTTCGCCAGCGCCGCGACCAGAAACGCCCGGTTGGTCAACGACTTGGAGCCCGGCACTACCACCGAACCGGTGATCGGTCCCGTGACCGGCACGATTTCAAGCTGGGGGAAGGCGTCGATATTCATGGGAACAGGCTCCGGTGTATCGGCGCTTCCTAAACACCTATGGCCGTTTCGTAAAGGGCGCGACGAAAGGCCGCTCACGCGGATGCAATTGTTTTCATTGCATTTGAAACCGAACGCGCACGAAAACCTGACTAATGCTATCGGATAAAACCGTTGTCAGGACAGTTTCAATTGCGTAAGACCCAGTTTAAAATCATTCTCACTTGCAAGTTTGCGGATTTTTTGACTGGCGTCCCCGATATGAAACTCAGCGATCTGCCCCTGAACACTGCCGCCATCGTCGTCGATGTCGCCGATCTCGGCACCGACGACCGCGTAGGCCGCCGCCTGCGCGAACTCGGCTTCGTCGCCGACGAGCCGGTGAAGGTGGTAGCCAAGGGGCCGTTCGGGGCCGAGCCTCTGCTGATCCAGATCGGTTTCACCCGCTTCGCGCTGCGCCGCGCCGAAGCCGAACGCGTCGACGTGCGTAAAGCGTAAGAGGGGATTGCCTGAGATGTCCGGAATGTTGATCGCGCTCGTCGGGAACCCGAATTGCGGCAAGACCGCCCTGTTCAACCAGCTCACCGGCGCGCGGCAAAAGGTCGCCAACTTCGCCGGCGTGACGGTCGAGCGCAAGGAGGGCAGCTTCACCGCCCCGTCCGGCCGCACGGTCAAGGTGCTGGACCTGCCCGGCGCCTACAGCCTCGATGCGCTGGGTCCTGACGAAGTGATCACCCGCGACGTTTGTCTGGGCAAGGTGACCGAGGTCGGCGCGCCCGACGTGATCGTCTGCGTCGCTGACGCCACCAATCTGCGCCTGCACCTGCGCTTCGTTCTGGAAATCCGTAAGCTGGGCCGCCCGATGGTGCTGGCGCTCAACATGATGGATGCGGCCAAAAAGCGCGGCATCCATATCGATCAGGAACAGCTTCAGGCCAAGCTGGGCGTCCCGGTCATTCAGACCATCGCCATCGCCAACGGCGGCGCAAAGCACCTGATCGAGCATATTGACACCCAGACCATCGAGGCCCCCAGGGCCGCCGAAACCGGGCGCGACGTGCACATCGAAGTGCGCGACATCCTCAACGCCGCCGTCACCATGCCGAGCTTCACCGCGAAGCTCGACGATCAGATGGACGCTGTCCTCCTCAATCCTGTCTTCGGCCTGCCGATTCTGGCGGCACTGATGTTCGTGGTGTTTCAGGCCGTGTTTGCCTGGGCCACGCCGCTGATGGACGGCATCGAAGGCTTCTTCGGCTGGGCGGCGGAGATCGTGCGCGGCTACATGCCCGAAGGCCTGCTGCAAAGCTTCATCGCCGACGCCATGATCAGCGGGGTCGGTTCGGTGCTGGTCTTCCTGCCGCAGATCCTCATCCTGTTCTTCTTCATCCTGATCCTCGAAGAGTCGGGCTATCTCCCGCGCGCCGCCTTCCTGCTCGATACGCTGATGGCGCGGGCGGGCCTGACCGGGAGGGCCTTCATTCCGTTGCTGTCGTCGTTCGCCTGCGCCATTCCGGGCGTCATGGCTACGCGTTCGATCCACGACATCCGCGACCGTCTGACCACCATCATGATCGCCCCGCTGATGACCTGTTCGGCGCGCCTGCCGGTCTACGCCCTGCTCATCGCCGCCTTCATCCCCGAACGTCAGGTCTGGGGTATCCTCAGCTTTCAGGGCCTCGTCCTGTTCGGCCTCTATATTGCGGGCATCCTGTCGGCCCTGATCGTGGCGTGGGTGATGAAGCTCCTGCGCAAGGACAAGACCCCGGCCATGCTGCTGATGGAGCTGCCGTCCTACCGCCTGCCCAATCCGCGCAATCTGGCGCTGGGCCTGTGGGAGCGCGCCGGCATCTTTATGCGGAGAATTACCGGCGTCATCTTCGCCGCCAATACGCTGCTGTGGGTGCTGGCCACCTTCCCCAAGCCGCCCGCCGACGCCACCCTGCCCGATATCGACTATTCTTTCGCCGGCATGATCGGCCACGCCATCGAGCCCATCTTCCGCCCCATCGGCTTCACGTGGGAAATCTGTATCGCCCTCATCCCCGGCATGGCCGCGCGTGAAGTCGCTGTCTCGGCGCTGGGGACGGTCTACGCCATTTCGGGCTCGGAAGATGCCGTAGCCAATCAGTTGCAAGCGACCGTCGCCTCGCAATGGTCGCTGGCCACCGGCTTCTCGCTGCTGGCCTGGTACATCTTCGCGCCGCAGTGCCTGTCGACCCTGGCCGTCATCAAGCGCGAAACCAATTCGTGGAAGTTCGTCGGCCTGACCACGGCCTACCTGTTCGCGCTGGCCTATCTGGCCTCGTTCCTCACCTATACGCTGACAAAGATGGTGGCCGGATGAGCTACGACCTGATCCAAACCCTTATCGTGGCTGCCATCGTGGCACTGGCCGCCGTGATGATGGCGCGCCGCCTGTTCCCCAAAGCGTCGCAGGCGGTCGCCGGGCGTCTGGGGCTCAAGCCCGCCAGGAAGCCCGCCGCCGGCTGCGACTCCGGCTGTTCGTCGTGCAATGGCTGTAAGGCGCTGAATTTCGACCTGCCACCGAAGACCTAGGCTCAGGCCCTATTAATTAACACGAGGGATTCCCAAAGGGTGGGTGATGTGATTCACTTTTGGAAGGAGGTGGATCATGGATGAAGTGTTTTTGCTGTCTGAGGTGCAATTCAACCGGATACGCCGGTATTTTCCGTTGTCGCACGGCGTTCCTCGCGTGGATGATCTGCGCGTGGTCAGCGGGATTATTTACGTTATAAAACATGGTCTTCAGTGGAAGGATGCCCCCAAGGGCTATGGTCCGCACAAGACGCTTTATAACCGTTTCATGCGCTGGAGCCGGATGGGCGTTTTCAATAGGGTTTTCACCGCTCTGGCCTCGCAGGCTGGTGATCCGGAGCAACTGATTATCGACGCCACGCATCTCAAAGCCCACCGCACCGCAGCCAGTCTGCTAAAAAAAGGGGATTTCCCCGCCTTCTCGGACGCACCAAAGGCGGCCTGAACTCCAAACTTCATGCGGTTACCGACCCGCGCGGCAGGCCTATCCGCCTGTTGCTGACCGCCGGACAGGTCAGCGACTTCAAGGGCGCAGCCTTGTTGTTGGATACACTGCCCAAAGCAAAAACTTTGCTGGGCGATCGGGGATATGACGCCAACTGGTTCCGTAACGCTCTGAAAGGTAAGGGAATAAATCTCTGCATCCCTTCAAAGCGTAATCGAAAAGTTCAGATCGAGCATGACAAAATACTCTATAAGCAACGCCATAAGGTCGAAAACATGTTCGCCAAACTCAAGGACTGGCGGCGCGTACACACTCGATACGACCGCTGTGCCCACACTTTCTTCTCTGCCATACTCATCGCCGCTACCGTCATCTTCTGGCTCTGATCAATGAGTCCTGAGCCTAATTCCCTCGAACTGACCTTACCGGAATTCCGGGCAAAAAAAAGCCGCGCATTGCGGCGCGGCCTTAAAGTTTACAGGGAGGAAACGCCCAGGAAGGGCAATCAGCGCCGAAGCGCTGAACATCTCCAATTTAGTTTGCGACGCAGCAAAACGCAAGGCCTGATGCGTTAAGCATCTTCAACAAAAGTTACAAAAGCAATTGTGTCTGTGATTGCAGCGCAGCACATAATTTCCCAGAGCGCTTCCCGCCAAAGTGGGCACCCTTTTAGGAAAGGAAGCGCGCGAAAATAAAACTTAGAGCCACGATCCGGCTGAACCGGATCGAGGTTCTAGAGCGAGATGATTTTAAAGTGGAAACATCATCTCGCTCTCAGTTTTTGAGTGGTCGCGCAATTTTTCCGAAAAGGGGTGCCCACTTTAGCGGATTGCGCTCTAAGCTCATCCTTATAAACCGGGGGTCTTTCGGCACTGCGGATTACCTCGGTCAGACGCATAGTCTGACGATCATCCGAAAGGAGTTCGTAATGAGCTATCCCGAAGACCCGTTACATGCCCGCGGTGACGACGTCACCCGCGCCGGCCCCGAAGGCCCCGGCAACCTGCCTAAGCGTCGCCTGCCGTGGGGCGTCATTTCCTTGCTGGCAGTCATTGCCGGCTTTCTGATCGCTTTCACCGCCATGAACCGCGACAGTCCCACGGCCAAGGGGCCCGATGCCGCCTACGACGCCAACCGCGTCGAGGAGACCGGCACGTCGCATCCTTAGCGGGCTCAACCCGCACTGAGCCAAACAAACCGCGCGACAAACAGCCCGGCCAACACCAGCAGCAGCCAGTCGCTCAGGCGGGCCCGACCGCGCAACAACTTGATGACCACATAGGCCGTGATGCCGAAGGCCAAACCGTTGGCGATGGAGAAGGTCAGCGGTATCCCGATCAGGATCAGGAAGGCCGGGACCGAGACCAGCGCGTCGTCCCAGTCGATTTCCTTCAGCGGCGCCATCATCAGCGCGCCGACAATGATCAGGGCGGGCGCGGTGGCGGCCGTCGGAATGAACTGCGCATAGGGCGCGAAAAACAGCGCCACAAGGAACAGCAGACCCGTCACCACCGCCGTCAGCCCGGTGCGTCCGCCTTCGGCCACGCCCGCCGCGCTTTCGATATAGCTGGTGACGGTCGAGGTGCCCATGGCCGCCCCGGCCATGGTGGCCACGGAGTCGGTGAACAGTATCTTGTTGAGGCGCGGAATGGTGCCGTCAGGCTGCATCAGGCCCGCACGCTTCGATACGCCGACCAGCGTGCCGACATTGTCGAACAGGTCGACAAACAGAAATACGAAGATGATTTCGAGGATGCCGAAGCCGGTCTTGCCGAGGTCCAGCGCCGCGGGAATATCCAGCGCAAAAGCCGTCGCCGTCAGCGATTTCAGGTCATAGGGCGTCGGTTGATAGGTCACGAGCCCGACGCCCCAGGCGACGGCGGTCGTAACCAGAATTCCGATCAGCACCGCGCCCTTGATACGCCAGGCGCTCAGCACCGCGATAATCAGCAAACCCAGCAGGGCCAGAGCCGCAGACGGGGCCTTGAGGTCGCCCAGCGCCACCGTGGTGGCCGGATTGGCGACGATGATCCCCGCCTCTTTCAGACCGATAAAGGCGATGAACAGGCCGATGCCGCCCGCCACGGCGGCGAACAAAGGCTTGGGGATGGCGTTGACGATCATCTGCCGCACGCCGCCCAGCGTCAGCAGCAGGAAGCACACGCCCGACAGAAAGACGCAGCCCAGCGCCGTCTCCCACGGCAGGCCCATGCCTTTGACCACGGTGAAGGTGAAATAGGCGTTGAGCCCCATGCCGGGCGCCATGGCCAGCGGGTAGTTGGCGACCATGCCCATCAGGATCGAGGCGAAGGCCGCGGAGGCACAGGTCGCCGCCGCCACTGCCGCCAGCGGCATGCCGGTCTGCGACAGGATGGCCGGATTGACCAGCACGATATAGGCCATGGTCAGGAAGGTGGTGAAACCGGCCATGACCTCGGTGCGCACATTGGTCCCCTGCGCGCTCAGGCCGAAATATCTGTCGAGAAAGCCCATATCGTCCCCGCTGAAAAGCTGCCCGGTTATGGCAATGCCCGGATAAACCGGCACACCACCGCCGCCGAATTTTCCGACGCTAGCGCCATGAAGGTCGCCATCTGGTTGGCGTGTTCATCCCCGCCCGCCAGATCGGACAGGCTGCGGAAAACGATGAACGGCACGTCGTTGGCGAACGCCACCTGCCCCACCGCCGCGCTCTCCATATCGGCCACGCGCGCATTGAAGGCGCGATGCAGATAGTCGCGATAATCGGCATTATCGACAAAGGCCGGCGATGACACGGCATCCCCGCCGACATGCAGTTGCGGCTTGTGATCCAGACACCGCCCGTCGCTCGTGCAATGCGCCAGTTCGGTCTGCTCAAGCTGCGCGGCAACGGCCAGCATGGCCGGATCGGCCTCGAACCACACCTTGGGCTTTGGCGCGTGCTTGGCGCTGCCGACCACCACAGAATTGGGGATGAGCATGCCGTAGGCTTCTATGCCTTCCGGGGCCCAGGTCAGCCAGTCGGGCTTGACGAAACCCGTCGCCGTCTGGCGGCCCATAATGGTTTCCAGCGATTGCGCCCAGCGCGCCGGCGCGACCACGTCACCGATCTTCAGCGACGGGTCGATGCCGCCGGCAATGCCCGAAAAGACGATACGCTCGACGTGAAAGCGGTCGATGAGGATCTGGGTGTTCATGGCCGCATTGACCATGGACATGCTCGACATGGTCAGCACCACCGGCTTGTCTTCCAGCGTGCCGGTGACGAACTTCATGCCGTTGATGCTGTGGCTCCTGGCGTCCTTCAACCGTCCGATCAGGGCTTCCCACTCCGGCTCGAAGGCCGAGATGACGCCGATGCGCGGGGTCTTGTCCAGATATTCCGCCGCCCGCGCTTCCGTCGTCATCGCCACGCCCATCACCATCGTCAGACAGAGGATCAAGACACGCCACATAATATCACCCCTTCGCAAATGCGAAAGGCTAACGCGCGACGGCGCAGGACGCAAACAATTACTGCACTTCGAGGCGGATGGCGTCGTACATGACCTGACCCGGCGCGGCGGTGCCGGGGGCCTGATCGTCATCGGCGGCCGCCGCATCGACGGCCTTGACCCGCGCCGGATCGAAGGCTTGACCGTCGGCGTGACGGAAGGTCAGATCGTTCTCGCCTTTGAGCAGCGCGGCATCGAAGCTCAGGGTTATGAGGTTATAGTTCTGATCCTGCATGCCGCCGCGATAGCCGGCCGTGCCGGTCTTGGGCAGGCGGATGGCCCCGATCTCCTGACCGTTCAGCGCCACACGCACGTCGGTCAGCGTACCCTTTGCTGGCTGCGCCGAGGCGATGCCGATCGTCAGCGTCCCTTTACCGGCCTGCGGTGCGGCCTTGAAACGCAGGTGCCAAGCCGGGTCCTTAACGTACCACGACCACTGCGCGTAGTTCCAGTCGCGGGCCGGCACGCTGCGGCCGATGGTGTAATCGACATCGTTGGGGAATTGCTGCGGGTAGAGGGTGAACATCTGATAGCCGCGCGAATCGTCGCCATTGCGGAACTCCGCCGCCTGACGGTCGAACGTCCCCAACTGCCACAGGGTCCTGCCGTGCGTTTGCCTGTCCCAGAAAATGGTGCCGGCATCCTGCTCGCCCGCGGTGATGGTCACGGTGCGGCCGGTCAGGTCGTTCGGCTGATCGGCGCCGGTAACGCTCAGCGCATAGGTCCCCGGCGCAATGCCGTCGATGCGGAACTGCCCGTCGGCATAGACGTCGCCCCAATAGTTATAACCCTTGACGCTGTCCGCCCAGTTGGCTTTCAGGTCCGACAGCACCACCTTGCTCTTGCCCGCCGCCGCGCCGTTCAGACGCACCTCACCGGTCAGGGTGCCGCGCTTTCTGGCGTATTCCGGCGCGCTGACGAAATCATAGGGCCATTGGGCCTTTTCCACCGCCAGTTGCCGGTCGATATCGAACCACAGGCGGTTGGGCGTCGACGCCGGATTGGCGTAGATCAGGAAGGGGCCATAGACCTTGGACCAGTCTTCGCCCGCCTGCACATCAACGGATTTCGCGCCGAAATGCGCCGATTGCAGCACGCGCAGCAGCACATCGTCGTGCACGGTCTGGCCCTGCTTGATCGGTCCGCCATTGTGATATTCGGGCGAGGCCTCAATCATCCAGATGCCGCGGCTTCTGTCCGCCTCGACCGCCAGCGTGCCATAGGCCGACACATCGCCCCAATAGACCGAATTGAGATATTTGGTCTTCACCGTCCCGTCGGCCAGCCGGAAGGTGGCGTCCATCAGCTTCTGCGTCACCTCGGCGCGCGGGATGCGGATGAGATTGTTGCGCGAAATGGTCCAGGCGTTGAACACGTCCGGCGAGGTGCGCAGGACAAAGCGCGTCTGCCACAACCGCGCCGCGGGCTGGTCGGCCGGATGCCGGAAGACCACATAGGCGTATAACCCCGGCAGGCCGTCCTTCATCACGTAATGCCGCTCGGCCTTGAACGGGAAATGCTCGGTCGGGCCGCTGGTGATCTTTACATCGGCCAGCGCCGCCGTGGCGGTGGTCAGTTCGACCGTCGTCGTCTGAGGGTTCGGGCGGTAATAGCCCTTCTTCGGCGCAGGCGTGATGGTCGGCCCCAGCGCCTCGGCATTGGCATCCCAGTAGAGTTTCTGGCCCTTTTGCACCATCTCCACCGCTCCGTCGCGCAGGTCCCTAAACGACACCACATCGCCGTTGGCGTCGATCACCGCTTCGACCAGCCCGTTATTGAGCGTCAGCCGGCCCTCGACGCGGGTCGCCGTAACCTGAGCGGCGGCGGGCATAACACCCAGCAGGAGGAGAACCGGCAGGACGGCTTTGAGAGCAATGGATTTCACGGAGACTTACCTGAGCGTTTTGTTTATCGCTCGTCAAACGTCAGGAATGCTCAAATTCCGTCGCTATCTCAAAGCAGCGGCGAGAGCGATCAAGGTAGCCCGCAGGTCGCGGATGCGGTCCTCACCGACCAGCGCCGCGCAGCGAGTTTCAAATTCCAGACTGATGCCGATCAGGTGCGATCGAACGCTCAGACCCCGTTCGGTCAGCATGACGCGCTTGGCGCGCCCGTCCTGCGGGTCCGGCCCGATCGTCACATAACCGAGCGCCTCCAGATCGGCGGTCAGATAGGCCATGCTCTGCTTGGTCATCTGCGCTGCTTCGGCCAGGTCCGACACGCGCGCCCCTTCGGGCGTCACATAACGGAACAGGCTCGAATGGGCCGGGCGAATGTCAGGGAAGCCGTGCGCCGCAAGGCTGGCATAGACTTCCTTTTGCAGCAGTTCGTAGGGCTGGCGCAGCAACTGGCCAAGGGTCGGGGTTTCGCTGAAAGGGGGCACATTACGCATAATTAAGGCGATAGCAGATTGACAGACAAACTGTCCATATATAAGCGACGCTCAGTTAGTCAGATTATCTGTCTTTTATTGAAACAGGATACGCTATGACCGCCTTCGCCTATAAGTTACCCGACCATGACCGCACGGAAGCCCCGATGACCCGCGACCAGATCCTCCAGCGCAATCTCGACATCGTCGACGCCCATATGAAGGGCGAAGGCCAAGACCCGGCCTCGGTCATGGACCTCTACACCGACGACATCGTGCTGGAGATGCCGACCCGCGGCATGACCCTCACCGGCAAGGCCGCCATCGAGGCCAATTACCGCCGCATGTTCGGCGCGATGGAGTTGCTGGGGTTCGAACCGATCGACCGCTTTGCCACCGAAGACCGCGTGGTCGACGACTGCCGCGTGCGTTTCAAACTGCTGCGCGAAGGTTTCGACAAGGCACCTCTGCCTATCGGCTCGACCGTTGAACTGCGCCTCGTCCATATCTTCCATCTGCGCGACGGCCTGATCTGCCATGAGACCGTGGTCGAGGGCTGGACGCAGATCGAAGAACCTTCCCGATGACCGCGCGCTGGTTCCTGCGTCTGACTGTCGGCGGTTCGGTCATCACCTTCGGTTCGATGCTGCTCTTTGTATGGATCGTCTTCCGCCACACGGGGCTACAACGGGCATAAAAAAAAGCGCCCTTCGCAGGGCGCTTTTTCTTTTCCGGCGCGACAGTCTACCAAAGCAGGCCATAGAGCGCGACCAGCACGATCACCACGCCGATGGCCAGCACATTGAACGCCGTCGAGGTCTTGAAGCTCACCCCTTCCAGCGTCAGGGTCGAGACCGGCTTCCGGTTCGGCACGATCAGCGACACCAGCACGCATAGGGCCAGCGACGCCAGGAAGACATAGCCGACGCGGTCCATGAACGGCACGTCGGGCAGGACGTATTTGGCGACGGTCGACAGGATGACCGACGCCGCCACGGCGACGAAGGCCCCGGCGGTCGAGCAACGCTTCCAGAACATGCCGAGAGCGAAGATGACCACGATCCCCGGCGTGAAGAAGCCGGTGAATTCCTGGATGAACTGGAAGGCCTGATCGGTCTTGCCCAGCAGCGGTTGCGCCACGGCCATGGCCACGATCACCGACACCACCGAGGCGATGCGGCCTACGGTGACCAGCTTCTGATCCGGGATGTCCTTCTTCAGCGGCGCGACCACATCCAGCGTGAAGATGGTCGAGATCGAATTGATCTTCGACGCCAGCGAGGCGACGATCGCCGCCACCAGCGCCGCGAAGACCAGCCCCAGCAGGCCGTTCGGCAGAAGCTGCATCATGGCCGGATAGGCGTGATCGGCCTTTTCGATATTCGGCGCAAGGATCAGCGCCGCGAGGCCCGGAAACACCACGATCACCGGCATCAGCAGCTTGAGATAGGCCGCAAACGCAATGCCCTTCTGCGCCTCGCCCAGCGACTTGGCCGCCAGCGCGCGCTGGATGATGTACTGGTTGAAGCCCCAGTAGGAGATGTTCATGATCCACAGGCCGCCGACCAGAACGGCGATGCCGGGCAAGTCCATATAGTGCGGCGAGTCCTTCGACAGGATCATGTCGAAATGTTCGGGGAACTGCGTGTAGAGCGTATTCAGACCGCCCATGACGCCCGCTTCTCCGCCGATCTTCGAAAAGGAGATAAAAACGATGATCAGGCCGCCGAGGATCAGCAGGAACACCTGCACGATGTCGGTCAGGGCCACGGCCTTCAGACCGCCATTGATCTGATAGGCCAGAGCGAACAGGCCTATGGCGATAATAGCGTAAATGGGCTCGACGCCGGTGACGCCTGAGATCGCCGTGGCCCCGAGCCACAGGATCGAGGTCAGGTTGACGAACACGTACAGCACCAGCCAGAAGATGGCCATCAGGTACTTCACGCTGGGGCCGAACCTCTGTTCCAGGAAGCCGGGCATGGTCATGACGCCGTTCTTGATGAAGACCGGCAGGAAATACTTGCCCACAATGATCAGGGTGATCGCCGCCATCCATTCGTAGGAGGCGATGGCCAGACCGATGCGGAAACCGGAACCCGACATGCCGATGATCTGCTCGGCCGAGATATTGGCGGCGATGAGCGACGCCCCGATGGCCCACCACGGCAACTGATTGCCGGCGAGGAAATAGCCCTTGGAGGTGACCGCCTCGTTGGTCTTGCGGCGCGACACCACCTGCGCCAGAATGAAGATGCCGACGATATAGGCCAGCAGTATGTAGAGATCGATGTCGGCCAGTATGTTGGTCGACGGTAGATAGCTTGACAGCATGACTGCCCCCTGTTTGTTTTTGCAGCGTCTGTTGCGCTACAATTGTCACACAATTAATCGAAATTTACGATTTGGCAATGTGCAATCGACGGCATGAACCCTCGTCCGCGTTATCAATAATAATCGGCATTTATAACAACCGGGAGAAACCATGCTGCGCTTCGTTGCGGTCACCGCCGCCCTCACCCTGAGCTTCGCCGCCGCCCCTGCCCTTGCTGAAACCAAACCCATCAAGGTGCTGATCGTCAGCGGCGGGTGCTGTCACGACTATCCGCAGCAGCGCGAGATACTGGAAACCGGGCTGAAGGCGCGGCTCAAGGTCGAGGTGTCGCACCTCTATTACGACCCGAAACCCGGCGAACAGGCGACGCGCCCCAAACTGCCCCTCTTCTCCGATCCGAACTATGGCGACGGATATGACGTGATCGTGCACAACGAATGCGCCGCCGATGAAAGCGATCCGGCCGTGCTCGATGCCGTTCTGGCCCCGCACCAAAAGGGCGTGCCGGGCGTCAACCTGCACTGCGCCATGCACTCCTATCGTTCGGGTGCCTACCGTCAGCCGGTCGCAGCCGGTGACGCCAATGCGCGCTGGTTCGAATATGTCGGCATCCAGTCGTCGGGCCACGGGCCGCAGTCGCCGATCACTCTGAGCATCGCCGATGCGGCCCATCCGATCACGCGCGGCCTCAGCGGTTGGACGACGACGAAGGACGAGCTTTACAACAACCTCACCCAGTTCGGCGTGACGCCGTTGATCACCGGCATTCAGCCCGAAGCCGTCAAGCCGGAAGAGCGCAGTCTGCGTTACACGGTGGCGTGGACGCACAGCTATGGCCCGAAACAGGCGCGCGTCTTTTCGACGACGCTGGCTCACAATGAGGCCAATATGCGCGAAGCCGCCTATCTCGATCTGGTGGCCCGCGGCGTGGCCTGGGCTACCGGGCATCTGACCGCAGACGGGCAGATCGATAAAAAATACGCGGCAGAGTGATCTGCCGCGTATCGTTTTCGGTCCTATGACTTAGCCTATTTCGGGCAGACTGCGTCGCCTTCGTTGGAGGCCAGCTTCACCGCCGTATAGGTCAGTTTCAGTGGCTGTTCGGAACGCAGCGCGAAGGGCATGCCGATCTGCGTCGTGTTCAGCCCGATCGCCGCGAAGCAGTTCAGCTTGACCTTCAGCGTATGGAACTGACCGTCGGCCTTGAGCAGCTTGGCCACATCCACCTGCTGATCGACGAAGCGGTCGCGACCCAGGGCCAGCATGACCGGGCCGGTCGGCGCCGAATCCAGCTTATAGGTGATGGAGATGGCCAGTTCACCCGTCGTCTGACGGCTGAGGTCAACCGTATCGCCAGCGAAATAGGCTTCGCCCTTGCCCTGACCGGTGAAGGTCAGCAGGCGGCCATTTTCCTGAGCCCCGGCATCGACCGTCGCCTGAGTGACCACGCCCTTGGGCGATTTGAGAGTGCCGTGATCGCCCTCGACTGCGCCATCCGTATCGGCGAGGTAGAACTTCCACGGGGCCCGCACGCGACCGGCGTTGAAATAGGTGTCGACATTGACCACGCCGGCGTCTTTCAGACCGGCCTCTTCCGACAGGGGCAGAAGGTCGCCCTTATCGGCATAGGTCAGGCCGTAGCCATAGGCGAACAGCGGATCGTAGCCCGGCGTGCCGACATTGAGCGGCAGACCGGTGGCGGTCTTCGGCCACGAGAAGCTGAGCTTGCCCTTGAAGTCGTTGCGCGCCTTGCCGGCCTTGTCGCCGATCAGCACGTCGGCCACGCCCCCGCCTTCAGTACCCGGCAGGAAGGCCGCGACGAAGGCGTCCGACGCGTTGATTTCCGGGTTCACCCACATCGGACGGCCCGACAGGAAGACGGTGACGACCGGAATGCCGGCCTTTTTGAGCTTCTTGATCAGCGCCAGATCCTTGCGGTCGCCCGGCTGATAGTCCAGCGTCGGACGGTCGCCCTGGAATTCGGCATAGGGGTCTTCGCCGACCACGACGATGGCGACGTCCGGCTTCTTGCCCTTATAAGTACCGTCGGCCGACAAGGTGGCCTTGCCGCCCGACGCCTTCACCGCCTCGCTGATGCCGCCGAAGATCGACTGACCGTTGGGGAAGTCGGAATTGGCATTGCCCGTGCCCTGCCAGGTAATGGTCCAGCCGCCCGACTGCTTGCCGATATTGTCGGCGCCGTCACCGGTGACCAGCACGTTCGCGCCGCCCTTGACCGGCAGCAGAGAGCCGTTGTTCTTCAGCAGGACCAGAGATTCACGCACGGCCTGACGGGCCACGGCGCGGTTTTCGGCCTTGCCCAGATTCTCCCAGTGACCGGCAATCGCGCGATCCTTAGGCGCGCCCAGGGTGAACAGACCGCCCTTGATCTTGGCGCGCAGAATGCGGCGCACGGCGTCATCGAGGCGCGCTTGCGAGATTTCGCCCGACTTCACCTGAGCCAGGGTGTTCTCGTAGATGCCCTTCCACGAATCCGGGGCCATGAACATGTCGATGCCGGCATTGAAGGCCTGCGGACAGGAAACCGTGGTGCAGCCCGGCACCTGACCTTGCGCGTTCCAGTCGGAAACGACGAAGCCGTTGAAGCCCATGCGGTGCTTGAGCACGTCGGTCAGCAGATATTTGCTGCCGGTCAGCTTCTCGCCGTTCCAGCTCGAAAACGACGCCATGACCGACAGGGCCCCGGCTTCGATCGACGGCGGGTAACCGGCATTGTGGATGTTGGCCAGTTCCTCTTCGCTGATCTGGGCGTCGCCCTGATCCTTGCCGTTCAGCGTGCCGCCGTCGCCAAGGAAGTGCTTGGCCGAGGCCATGATATGACCCGGCTGGATGCCTTCGTCGCCGCCCTTTTCGCCCTGCAGGCCCTCGACCACCTTGCCGGCGAAGGCCGCCACATCGGCGGGGTTTTCGGAATAGGACTCATAGGCGCGGCCCCAGCGCTTGTCGCGCGACACGGCCACGGTCGGGGCGAAGGTCCAGTCGACGCCCGCCAGCGACATCTCGTAGGCGGTGACGCGGGCGATGTCCTTCATCAGTTGCGGATTGCGCGTGGCGCCCAGACCGACATTGTGCGGGAAGATGATGGCGCCGACGAGGTTCGAGTGACCGTGCACGGCGTCGATGCCGAACAGCAGCGGGATGCGGGTCTTCGACGGATATTCGAGCGAGGCGCGCCAGTAGGCGTCGGCCAGATCGAGCCATTCCTGCGGCGTGGCGCGCTCATTGCCGCCGGGCGACGAGTTGCCGCCGGCGAGGATCGAGCCCAGCGGATACGTTTTCAGGTCTTCCGGCTTCACGGCGGAAATGTCGCCCTGCACGGTCTGACCGACCTTCTCCTCGACGGTCATGTCGGCCATGATGGCGTCGATCTTCGCCTCGACATCGGCGTCGATCAGACCGGCGTCCTTGGTCGTCGGCCATACCGGATTGACCCTCACCTCGGCCGGTTCCGCCGCCGCGACGGGGGCCGCGGTGGCGGGTTCAGCCGTGCCGCTCTTATCGATAATGGTGACGCAGCCCGAAGTCGCCAGCGCCGTCAGCAAAAGGCCTGCGGACACGCCGCCTTTCAGCGCGCCCTTCAAAGATTTCCGCATGTCTTCTCTTCCTTCTTCCCGCAGCGTTTGAACGCCGGTCTTTATTTGTATCCCAAGCGCTTGAGGGCATGAAATCCCCTCTGGCATTCACACTTAATGACAGCGCTATCAGATAGCGTCAAGTCGCGAGCGGCGCTCAGGCCCGCCATTCGCACGGGTGAAAACGATTTTACTACCTCATCCGTCAAAAAGGGCTGCGCCTTTAAATTATTGACATAAAGAGGATTTCGGCGCGGTTTTTCACGTCTGCGCCGAAAATCGACACGCTTAATCGCCGGCAATGTCAAAAACATGCTTGACAGCGCTGTCAGATTAAAGCAAATTCGAGTTACCCGTTGGTGCTCCTTTTTGAACGGTCCCTCCGACCGTTCGAATCCGAGTTTAAGATCCTGGCTGAGCGCGACTTCTTTCCCTTTTTCACGGTCGCGCGTCCGCAGGGTTTTAAATCGTCATCTGGATTTGGCATTATTCAGATGGCAATGGCCTTATATCCGGCAGCCCGGTTTTTCCGGACTGCCGGTTTTTTTTTACTCAAATCCGGAAATTAGAGCGCAATCCGATAAAGTGGGCACCACTTTTCGGAAAAATTGCGCGACCACTCAAAAACTGAGAGCGAGATGATGTTTCCACTTTAAATCATTTCGCTCTGGCCTCGAAATCAGGCTCTACGCACCGACTGGCGTTCGATCAGCGCAAACGGCAGCAGCCGGTCGGGCGATACCCCCTCTTCGACCTCTTCCCGCGTCAGCAGAATATCGGCGGCGGCATAGGCCAGGGCTTCGACCGGCTGGCGGATGGTGGTGACGTGCGGCCAGACCAGCATCGCGCCCGGCACATCGTCGAACCCCGTGATTGAAACCTCGTCAGGGACCCGGATACCGGCCTGCTGAGCCGCCGCCATGACGCCGAAGGACATGTAGTCGTTGGAGGAAAAAACCGCCGTCGGCCGGGTCTTTTCGGCGAACAGGGCGCGCCCGGCCTCGACGCCGGATTCGTAGGAGAAATAGCCCTGCTTGATCCATTCCGGACGCGGCTCAATCCCGCTTTCGCGCAAGCCCCGCACGAAACCTTCATAGCGTTGATGGCTGCCCCCGTGTTCGGGGTGCCCCATAATAAAGCCGATATCCTTATGCCCCATGCCGATCAGGTGCCGGGTCATCTCATAGGCGGCCTGGGTCTCGTCCATGCGTACGCAGGGCGAACGGCCCGGATTGAGGAAGGGCGAAACCCGCACATAGGGCACGCCCGCGGCTTCGATGGCGTGCAGCACCACCGCCATGTCGCACAAAGGCGGCGTCAGGATGACGCCGTCGAGACGGATGGTGGCCAGCAGGCTCGAAATCTTCGACACCAGATCCGGCGCATGGCTGTCCTGCGGCTCGATCAGCAGGTGATAGCCCTCTTCGCGTGCCCGCGTAATGACGCCGCGCTGCATGTCGGTGATGTAGGCGGCGTTGGGGTTGTCGTAGAACAGGCCGATCAGGAAACTGCGCGAGCCGGCCAGCGAGCGGGCCAGCAGGTTCGGACGGTAATGCAGCAGATTGGCGGCTTCCTGAACCTTCTGCCGCGTTTCGGGCCGCACATTGGGTTCGTTGTTCATAACGCGCGAGACGGTCTTGATCGACACGCCCGCCAGCCGCGCCACGTCGTTGATGGTCGAGGTGCCTCCTGCGCCCGGCACGCCGCGGTCCTTCGGTGTTCTCATGCCCGAAGTCCCTTCGTGCGGTGTTTATGCTGCGCGGCCAATCCCCTGATTCCCTTCGTGTCCTTTTTGGTCAGACCAAAGAAGAACGGCGCAGCCCCTCTTGTCAAGAAGACTGCGCCGTTATGCTTCGTATCTGAACCTGACTGATGAGAATATCTGTCTTACTAACCGGCGAACTTTTGCACCGCTTCGGCCGCCAGCCTGGAAATCTCGGCCCACTGGCCTTCCTTCATCGCCTTTTCCGGCGCAACCCACGAGCCCCCGACGCACAGGACATTGTCCAGCGCCAGAAAGTCGGCTGCATTATTGAGGCCGATGCCGCCGGTCGGGCAGAACTTGACCTGCGGCAGCGGGCCGCCGATGCCCTTCAGCATGGGCACGCCGCCGGCAGGCACCGCCGGGAAGAACTTCAGACGCTCGAAGCCCCATTCCAGCGCCTTCATCACTTCCGAAGCCGTGGAAACGCCCGGCAGCAGCGGCAGAGCATCCTGCTTGGCCAGAGTCTTGGTCAGGCCCGGCGACACGCCGAACTTGGCGCCGGCTTCAGCGGCCTTTTCGGCGTCCCTGGGGGTCAGCAGGGTGCCCGCGCCGACGATGGCGTCGGGACGCTCCTTGGCGATCAGGCGGATGGCGTCCAGCGCGCAGTCGGTGCGCAGGGTTATTTCCAGCACCTTGATGCCGCCGGCCATCAGGGCGTCGGCCAGAGGCAGGGCCATCTCGATGTCAGGGATGACCATGACCGGCAGGACAGGTCCGGTGGTCATGATGGAGTGAACGTCGAGCGGCTTGGTCATGGCATTTCCTTGTTAATTATCCGCCCCTGCAAAGCGGGGGAGGTGTCAGCGAAGCTGACGGAGGAGGCGTTCTTTGCGTAACCTGCCCCTCCGCCCCTTCGTGGTCCCCTCCCCCGTACGCTTCGCTACAGGGGAGGATGTTATGCTGTGGCACTAAGCCGTTATCTCGGCATCCGTCAAGGCGTTCGCAGCCCCGACCAGGGCGGCGCATTCGTGGGTAATCACCCGCGACGGAATGGTCTCAACCAGAGCCGTCATCGGGGCCTTGGCCTCCATGCGCGCCCGGAAACGGCTCTCATCGATATAGCGCAGCAGTTTCGGCGTGATGCCGCCGGCGATGAACATGCCGCCCGTCGCGCCGTGGAACAGGGCGAGGTCGCCGCAGACGGAGGCCAGAATGTCGAGGAAGGTTTCCACCGTATAGCGAGACCCCTGCGCGTCAGGACCGTCCAGATGCGTGATCTGGGCCGGGGTCAGGTCCAGCGTCGGTTCGCCACGCACATTGGTCACGGCCCTGTACAGATTGACGAGGCCCGGACCCGACAGGACCATTTCGATGGTCACCCGGCCGTGCTTTTTCGACAGGAAGCGGTGGATTTCGCGTTCGAAATCGTTGACCGGCGCCCAGGACGGGTGCCCGCTCTCGGTAGACAGGCAATAGGGACCGTGCGGTCCGTCGATCAGCACCGAAGCGCCGAAGCCCGTCCCCGCGCCCATGACCGACAGCGGCCCCGGCTTGGCGGTCTTTACCGGACCGATGGTCCGGGTATCTTCGTCGGTCAGGTGCGGCAGGGAATAGGCGATCGAGGCCAGATCGTTGATCAGGCGGGATTTGCGCGCGCCCGTATGCCTGGCCAGTTCCGTTTCGGTGACCAGCCAGTCGAGATTGGTGAACTTTATGCTGCCGTCCACCACCGGGCCGGCCACGGCGGCCACGGCGAAGTCGAACTCAGGACGCGCGTCGAGCCCTTTCAGATAGTCGCCGATGACTTCATAGAGATCGTTATAGCCGTGCGTCTCGAAGCTTTTGAAATCCGACAGCTTGGTATGGCCGTCGCCGCGTTCGGCTACGGCAAAGCGCGCATTGGTTCCGCCGATATCACCGACAAGGCCTTTGAACACCTGAGACGAGGCTGAAAAAGTGGTCTGATTGTCAAAAAGCGCCGTCATTATACCTTACCAGAAAACGGAACCGCCCGAGACGGCTTCGCCGACCAGACGCCTGAACGGCGCGAACAGTTCTCGCCCCAGACCGTTGGCATCCGCCGGTCGGGGCGCGCTTTCCCGCGCCATCAATTGCGCTTCATCACCTATGAAGCTCAGGTTCCCGTTTTCACAGTCAACGCGCACTATATCCCCTGACCGTAGTTTTGAGATCGGTCCGCCGTCAACGGCTTCTGGGGTCAAATGTATGGCTGAGGCCACCTTACCACTGGCCCCCGACATGCGTCCATCCGAGACGAGGGCCACCTTGCGGCCCTGATCCAGCATGGCCGACAGCGAGGGCGTCAGGCTGTGCAACTCAGGCATACCATTGGCTTTTGGCCCCTGAAAACGCACAACGCAAATGAAATCGCCTTCCGGGAGCGCATTTTCCTTGAACGCCTTCAGGAAATCGTCCTGATCGTCAAAAACCGCGCACGGGCCTTCGATGAAGCGATGCTCCGGCTTGACCGCCGAAATCTTGGTCACCGCCACGCCGAGATTGCCGGTCAGTTCGCGCAGGCCCCCTTCGGGCGAGAAGGGATTGGTCACGGGGCGCAGAATGTCGGCGTCCAGCGTTTCCGCCGGGGCGTCGATCCACACCAGCTCGCCATCGCGTAAGGTAGGCTCCTTGCCATAGGCGGCCAGACCCTTGCCCCAGATGGTGTTGACGTCGGCGTGGAGCAGGCCGGCGGATAGCAGTTCCTTGATCACGAAACCCATGCCGCCCGCGGCGTGGAAGTGGTTCACATCGGCCGAGCCGTTGGGATAGACGCGCGCCAGCAGCGGCACGACGCCCGACAGATCGTTCATATCCTCCGGCTTGAGGATGATGCCCGCCGCGCGCGCCATGGCCGGCAGGTGCAGGGCGTGATTGGTCGAGCCGCCGGTGGCCAGAAGGCCCACCACGCCGTTGACGATGGCGCGTTCGTCGATGACATCGGCCATATAGGCCGGCGCATCGCTCAGGGCCGAGGCCCTGGCGGCGCGTTCGACCGCGGCGCGGGTCAGGGCGTCGCGCAGTTCGCCGCGCGGCGGCACGAAGGCCGCGCCCGGCACGTGCAGGCCCATGATTTCCATCAGCATCTGGTTGGAATTGGCCGTGCCGTAGAAGGTGCAGGTGCCTTCGGCGTGATAGGACGCCATTTCGGCAGCCAGCAGCGCGTCGCGGCCGACCTCGCCCTTGGCGTACTGGGTGCGAATCCTGGCCTTTTCCGGATTGGGCAGGCCCGACGACATCGGACCCGACGGCACGAAGATGACCGGCAGGTGCCCGAAGGCCAGCGCGCCCATCACCAGACCCGGCACGATCTTGTCGCAGATGCCCAGCATCAGGGCGGAATCGAAGGCGTCGTGGCTGAGCGCGATAACCGTGCCCATGGCGATGACGTCGCGGGAGAACAGGCTCAACTCCATGCCCGGCTTGCCCTGGGTCACGCCGTCGCACATGGCGGGCACGCCGCCGGCGACCTGAGACGTGGCGCCTGAATGACGGGCGTAGTCGAGTATTTTTTCCGGATAACGGTAATAGGGCGCGTGCGCCGACAGCATGTCATTATAGGCGGTGACCACGCCGATATTCGGCACCTTGTCCAGCGCCAGAGACAGCTTGTCCGCCTCGGTCATCGGCGCGGCGACGTGGGCGTAATTGGCGCAGGACAGTTTCTTGCGGCGCGGCTCGCGCGACTTGTAACGCTCGACGCGCGCCAGATATTCTGTGCGCGTGGCCTTCGACCGCTCGATGATGCGATCGGTGACAGATTTGAGGACGGGATGAAGCTCGGTGGTCATTTTTTATCGTTTCGCTGTGGAGTTTCCGGCCCTTACGGACACCAGACGATGTCGATGGGCACGGGGCATTGGGCGAGGAATGCGCCTATGGGCGCAGTACCGGGATCGGGGTCGGCGACGGCGGCTTTCAGCGCCTCAAGCTTTTCCTGACCGGTAATGTATAGCACGATGCGGCGGGAGCCGTTGAGGGCCTTCACGCTCAATGTGATGCGCGGAAGCTTGGGTTCAGTCCCGCCCGTCGCCGGTTCGACCGGCAGGACCAGCGTTTCGGTGTCGTAGACCGTGGCGTTGATCGGATGGCCGGGGAAGATCGAGGCGTAGTGCTTGTCCGGCCCCATACCCATCAGGGTCAGATCGAATGCGGGCGCTTCGCCGGCGTTGAAACCTCTTAGCAGAGCTTCAGCCTTTTCAGCGGACGCACCGGCATCATTGATGTCGCGGATCAGGGTTTCGAACACCATGCCTTTGGCGATCACCGGCGCGGCGGCTTCGGCCATCATCTTTGTGTTGGACGCCGCGTCATCGACGGGCACGAAGCGCTCATCGACCTGAGACAGGATGACCTTGTCCCACGGCAGGTCGAGCGTATCGAGTTGCTGATAGACGGGCTTGGGCGTGCCGCCCCCTGCCCCGATCCACAGCGCCCGGCCGCGTTCGGCAATGGCGGCGGACAGCGCCTCACCGATGGCGGCGAGGACGGCTTTTTCCGCCTGCGCCGCGCTGGCGAAAGACCGTACCGCGTGCTTACCGAAGGTGAGCGCCTCAGTCATTCCACACCCGCTTGTCGCGGTCGAGCAGCATATAGGCGCTCATCGGGCCATTGGTCCCGGCGGGATAGATTTGCGGCTTGGGATAGGCTTCGGCCCACGCGGCCGAAATGCCATCGACCCAGGCCCAGGCGGCTTCGACTTCGTCACGGCGGACGAAGGCGGCGTTGTTGCCGTTCAGCGCGTCGAGGATCAGGCGCTCATAGGCGATGCGGCGGCGCGGCGGCTTGTCGCCGTTCCCGTCGAACGCGCTTTGCAGCGACAGCGACAGGTCGAGCGGCTGAAGCTGCATCCCGTCGGCACTGAGGCCGGGGGCTTTGTTCATCACCGTCAGCTTGATGTCTTCGTCGGGTTGCAGGCGGATGACCAGACGGTTCGGCTGAGCCGACGCGCCGAAGATCGAATGCGGCACCGGCCGGAACTGGATCACCACCTCGGTGGTGCGCGACGGCAGGGTCTTGCCGGTGCGCAGATAGAAGGGCGTGCCGGCCCAGCGCCAGTTGGCGATCTCGGCCTTGATGGCGACATAGGTTTCGGTGTTCGACGGCGAGCCCTTTTCGGCCTCGTAACCGGCGACCTGCTTGCCTTCGGCAAAGCCCGGACCGTACTGGCCGCGCGCGGTGACGTCGCGCACGTTCTCGGCGGTGATAGGTTTCAGAGAGCGCAGCACCTTGACCTTTTCGTCGCGCAGGGCGTCGGCATTGAAGTTCGACGGCGGCTCCATGGCCAGCAGGCAGACCAGTTGCAGCAGGTGGTTCTGCACCATGTCGCGCAGCGCGCCGTAATCGTCGTAATAGCCGAGGCGGTCGCCCGTGCCGACGGTTTCGGACACCGTCACCTGAACGTGGTCGATCGACTGAGCGTTCCACAGGGGCTCGAACACGGTATTAGCGAAGCGCAGGGCCAGCAGGTTCTGCACCGTCTCCTTGCCGAGATAGTGGTCGATACGGAAGGTGCGCGCTTCATCGAAGGCGTGGGCGACCGAGTCGTTGATGACCTTCGAAGACGGCAGATCGCGGCCCAGCGGCTTTTCGATAATGACGCGGTTCGGGGCCTTGCTCAGGCCGGCGGCTTCCAGATGCTCGCAGATCGGCTTGAACAGCGACGGCGAGACGGAGAGGAAATAGACGACCTCCAGCGCATCGACCTCACCCAGTTCGGCCTTCAGCTTGGCGCCCCATTCCGGGTCGGAGGCGTCGAGCGCGATATGGCTGAGGCGCGGCAGGAAACGGTCGAGCGTGGCGGTTTCGAGATCGCCGCCGATGCGCTTTTGCACGGCGGTGCGCACGCGCTCGACAAAGGCCGCGCGGTCCACCGCTTCACGCGCCACGGAGACGATGCGCAGATCGTTGGCCAGAAACCCGTCCTGATCGAGCATGGCCAGAGACGGCCACAACATGCGCAGGGCCAGATCGCCGGTGCCGCCAACGAGGACGAAGACGGGTTTACGAACGGAGGAGGTCGATGGGCTCACAATAGGGTTCCTGGGTCTTTGCGTGGTGGCGTCCAGCCTTTGAGGCGGGCGTTTTTATGCGGACGACACGGCGCGTCAAAAATATTTGACAGCGCTGTCATAACCCCCGCACGCCCTCAGGTCAAGCCGCGATTTACGCTTTTGGCCTAAACGGTTTTCCTTAAGAAAACGATAGAGAATCGAGGCTTCGCGGCAAAGGTAGGCGGAAGTCGTGACAGTTTCGAGTAACCTTACCCCGTATTGCGCAAAGCCGAGGCTATGCCGTTGACCGTCAGTTGCATGGCCAGCTTGACCAGCTTGTGCTGATTGCCCTCCCGGCGCTTCTTGAGCAGCTTGACCTGCATGCGGTTCAGTGTCTGCAACAAGGCGCTGGAACGCTCGATCGAGCCGCGCAACTGTTCGTGCGTGGACAGCAGCGTCCCGGCCTTGCGGATACGCTTGGCCAGATCGCTCATCTCGGCGTGCTCCTGACGGATGGTGGCGAAGATGCGCTGCGCTTCTTCCGGATTGGTGGCCATACCTGCATAAAGCGCGGCCATTTCCATGTCCGACTTGGCCAGCGCCATTTCCATATTGGCCAGGAAGACCTCGAAGAAATCCCACTCGTTACACATGTCGATCAGGGTCTGATCGTCCACGCCCAGTTTCTTGACTGCCGCGTTGAAGCCGTAGAAGCCCGGCAGCACCATGCGCGACTGCGACCACGAAAATACCCATGGAATGGCGCGCAGGTCCTCGATCTTGCCCGACTTGGTGCGCGAGGCCGGGCGCGAGCCGATCTTGAGGTCGGAAATTTCCGAAATCGGCGTCACCGAACGGAAGAATTCCAGAAAATGCGGGTCGTCATAGACCAGGCCGCGATAGGCTTCGAACGAGGCCTGACACAGCTTGTCCATCAGCGGCGCGTACTTGGCCTCGGCCTCCGCCTCCTTGGTGTGGTGCGCGTCGCGCTCTTTCACGGGAAGCGAGGCGAGGAAGACGGCGGCGGCGAACGAGTCGAGCGTCTTGCCCGCCGTGGTCTTGTTGCCGAACTTGCGCGCGATCATCTCGCCCTGTTCGGTGACGCGGATCTGACCGCCGACCGTGCCTTCGGGCTGAGCCATGATAGCGTTGAACGACGGCCCGCCACCGCGTCCGACCGAGCCGCCGCGACCGTGGAACAGGCGCAGGGCCACGCCCTTCTGATTGCACACCGCCTTGATGGCCGAGGACGCCTTGTGCAGGCTCCAGCGCGAGGCCGTGTAACCGCCGTCCTTGTTCGAATCCGAATAGCCGAGCATGACCTCCTGCACCGCCGGACGCCCCATCAGCGAGCGCATGGCCGGTAAGCCGAGCCAGCGCTTCATGATGTCCGGCGCGGCCTCAAGGTCTTCGATGGTCTCAAACAGCGGCGAAACGCGAATCATGGTGTGCGGCGAAGGCCCGCCATAGACGAGGCCTGCCTGTTTCAGCAGCACCAGCGGCTCCAGGATGTCGGACACCGACTTGGCCATCGACACCACATAGGCCCCGATGGCGTCGGGCCCGAAGGTGCGGATCACCTCGGCCGCCGCGTCGATGATGCGCAGTTCGCGGCGCGTCTCGTCGGAATATTTGGCGAAGGGCCAGCGCAACAGACGATCATTGGTCAGTTCGGCCACCAGCGCCGAGACGCGCTCATTCTCCGACAGGGCGGTATAGTCGAGCAGTTCCGACGACTGGGCGAACAGTTCGGCGATGACCCGCTCATGGATGGCGGAGTTCTGACGCATGTCGAGCGACAGCAGGTGGAAACCGCAGGAGCGGGCGATCTGGATGGTGGTCTTCAGCGTGCGCCCGACCAGCCGCTTGCCGCCGGACTCGATCAGCGAATCGCGGATGATCAGCAGGTCGCGCACGAAATTGTCCGACGTCTCATAGGCCCCGGCCAGCGGTGAAGCCAGCGGATGCGGCAGCTTGAGGATGGCCTGCGACGTCGAGGCCAGCCGCGTCTTGATGAAGGTCAGCGCGCGGCGATAGGGCTCATCGACGCGGTGGACATTGGTGTCCGACGACTTGCGCGCCAGTTCCAGCAGGGCGTCGGTGACCGGCGCCAGTTCCTCGGACAGGGTCAGTTCGATATCGAGCTTGTCGAGTTGCTGGAAATAGAAGTCGAGCACCAGCTTCGCCTGATTGTGGAAGGCGAAGTTCATGGTGGTGTCGTCGACGTGCGGGTGGCCGTCGCGGTCGCCGCCGATCCACGAACCGAGCTTCAGCACGCTGGGAAGTTCGCCGTCCAGCTCGATTTCACGGTTCCAGTCGCCATAAAGCTCGACCAGCGCCGGCAGGATGGCGCGGCGCACCGCCCCCAGCGAGTTCTGGATTTCGTCGCCGACCGTGATGCGTTCGGGGCGGTTGAGGCGGGTGTTGAACAGCAGCGCCACGGCGCGGAACAGGTCTTCTTCCAGCGCCTTCCTGTCCGAAGCGCGCGTCGTACGCTCATAGGCCGAGAGGAACTGCGTGATGTCGTATTCGCGCTCCACCACCGAGGCGCGGCGCATTTCGGTGGGGTGAGCGGTAAAGACCGGCGAGGCGAGGATGCCGTTCAGGGTGTCTTCGATCTCGGCCTGCGAATAGCCCTTGTCGCGCGCCTGAGCCACGGCATTGGCCAGGGTAATGGCCTCCTGCGTGCCGGGAAAGGTCTCGACGCGCTTGAGATTGGCCACATCCTCGGACAAGACGGTCAGGGTCGACAGGCAGGTCAGGATGCGGGCGGCGTGGGCGGCCTCGGACTCGCTCAGATCGTCGACATCGGCGTCATCGGCGCGCAGGGCCTCGATCTTGGACAATACGCCGCCTCGGCCGAAGCTCCTGACCGCGTCGGTCAGGAAGCCTTCCAGCATGGCGGTGTTCTGCTTGACATGATCGATCATGGCGTCGGTCATCGCGGGGCCTCGTGCGCTAATATGTCGGTGCGGCTTAAGGACGTGTGCGGGAACCGGGCGGGTCTGACAGGCTGTCAGTTTCAGGCGGGGCTGAGGACACACAAAACCTGCCGACGGACGACAGACCTCAAGCGGGATTTTCTCCACCCTAGCGCAAAATTTGTGCGCCGCAAGAGCGGTCAGACGCAGATTTTTGCACCGCGATAATATGACGAATGATTACAAACGGTTGCCGGACACACACGTGTCAACAAAATTGGCGTGCGGCTAAATGTCTGACGATAAAGAGAAAAACAGGTTTAACTTGAAACATATACTGTATCCGAAGATAACGCTACCATTCGTTTGAAGGCCTTATCGTCTCCTGCATCGCCTGCGCGGCCTGAAACGATTGACCGATACGCCACGCCTTCTCCCGCAGCGCTTCGGCGCGCGGGGCGTCGAACATCTCGCCTGTCGTTTCCGCCCACAGATCGAGCCAACGGTCGAAGTGCGCGGCGCGCAGGGGGAGCGCCAGATGCTTGGGCAGGGGCCGGCCCTTGAACACCGGCATGTCCGGACGCGGGCCGTTCATCACGAGGCTCCAGAAGGTCGTCAGCATGTCGAAATGTTCGGGCCAGTCGTAGACCGCCGCCTCGAAAACCGGGCCCAGAAGGTCGTCGCCGCGCGCCCGCTCGTAGAAGCGTTCGACCAGCCGGCGCAGGTCATCAGGGGAATAGGTTGCATCGCTGATGGTCATGGTAAAACGCCGTTAACCCTTCTCTCTCATCAAATCCTAAAGCCTGCCTGTTAGGCTCAACCGTTGGCGCTATTTCCGACTAATATAGTCAGGCAATCGGCGCCATGCGACAAATTCGCCCGCGGGACACGGGCGTATCTTATCTGCGTAAAGGGACATGAGTAATGGCCAAGGCTATCTTTCACCGTCATCAGCGCGTCTATGTCGAGCCCGTAGGCACCTGGGCCGTCATCGAAGTGGTCAAGCCCGTGTGGGTCGCCGGCTTCGATGAGCCGATCCGCGTCACCTACGACTGCGGGCTGGGCCGCGATTTTCGCGCCGAAGAACTGACGGCGGAAACCGAAATCGAGTCCACGCCGGGCGAAGCGCCGGGCAATACGCCGTGGCGGCTGATGCGCGCGCGCAACCGCGTACAGGCGACCGAAGAATGCGCCCATCACCCCTATCCCGGCACCTATCCGGTCATCGTCACCGACCCCAACGACTGGGGCGGCTGGCGCGTGCCGGGCGCCGAATACGACCGCGATCCGGCCCTGATCGAAATGCAGGCCCGCCTGATCACCGCCGCCCCGCGCTTTTTCAAGCTGGCCCGCGAACTGAGCGACTATGTCAAGAGCGAGGCGTCCCCGCTCCTGCCTGAAGAGGTCGTGCGCATCGCCCGCCGCTTCGAGCAGTTGCGCCGCGTCATCGAAACGCCGCCGCCGGAAGCGCAGACGCGCCCTCTGGACCCCCAGTCGGAGCCGGAAGTCACGGCCACCGCTGCACAATAGGCCTTTTTAAGGCAGAGGGCGCGGCATACCCAATTTTCGGTATGCCCCCCTCATCTTTTTGCAAGACTATGTAAAAACGCGAAGCTAATCTGGGGCGGGCAGGTAATCTGATCCCGCCTTTTTTAGTTCTGCGAGACTGCGCGCATGTACCGTACCGATATCGCCCGTCCTATCCGCCTCACCGACTATCGCGCGCCGGATTTTCACATCACCGACACGCGGCTGGACTTCGACCTCCACCCGACGCAGACGCAGGTGAAGGCGACCTACAGCGTGGAACGCCGCGGCGCCGAAGATGCGCCGCTGGTGCTGCTGGGCGAGCGGCTGACGCTGAAAACCGTCCGTCTCGACGGCGCAGATCTGACGCCCGCCGACTATCAGGTGACCGCCGAAACCCTGACTATCAAAAGCGTACCGGATCGATTCAAACTGGAAATCGCGGTCGAGATCAATCCGCAGGACAACAAAACGCTGGAAGGCCTCTACATGTCCTCCGGCCGCTACTGCACCCAGTGCGAGGCCGAGGGTTTCCGCAAGATCGTCTACTTCCCCGACCGACCGGACGTGCTGTCGAAATATACGGTTCGCATGCGCGCCCCCAAAGCCGGCTTCCCGCGCCTTCTGTCCAACGGCAATCTGATCGAAACGGGTGAAGACGGCGACGCGCACTACGCCGTTTGGGAAGACCCCTTCCCCAAGCCGGCCTATCTGTTCGCGCTGGTCGCCGGCGAACTGGACGTGCTCGAAGACCGTTTCACCACGATGTCGGGCCGCACGGTCGAGCTGAAAATCTTCGTCGATACAGGCATGAGCGCGCGCGCCGAATACGCCATGGACGCGCTGAAACGCTCGATGAGGTGGGACGAAGACGCCTATGGCCGCGAATACGATCTCGACCTGTTCATGATCGTCGCCGTACGCGATTTCAATTTCGGCGCGATGGAAAACAAGGGTCTGAACATCTTCAACGCCTCGCTGCTGCTGGCCGATCCGGAAACGGCCACCGACCTCGATTACGAGCGCATCGAAAGCGTCGTCGCCCACGAATATTTCCACAACTGGTCCGGCAACCGCGTCACGTGCCGCGACTGGTTCCAACTGTGCCTCAAGGAAGGCCTGACCGTCTTCCGCGATCAAAGCTTTTCCGGCGATCAGCGCGGCCACGCGGTTCAGCGCATCAAGGACGTAAAAATGCTGCGCGCGCGGCAGTTCCCGGAAGACGCAGGGCCGCTGGCCCATCCGGTGCGCCCGGCCTCCTATCTGAAGATCGACAACTTCTACACCGCGACCATCTACGAAAAGGGCGCGGAAATCGTCGGCATGTTGAAAACCGTCGTCGGACCGGACGTCTATCGCCGCGCGCTCGACCACTATTTCGAGACGAATGACGGCACGGCGGCGACCCTGGAAGACTTTCTCACAAGCTTCGAGGCCGTAACGGGTGAAGATTTCGCCCCGTGGCTGAAATGGTACGTGCAGGCCGGCACCCCGACGCTCGGCATCGGCGTGACCTATGATGCCGCTTCGAAACGCCTGACGCTCAACCTGTCGCAGCAGACCCCGCCGACGCCGACCCAGGCCCACAAATCGCCTGTGCCCATTCCCGTGCGCCTCGGCCTGCTGACGCAAGACGGTGCGCCGTTAAGCTTCGTGCACGACGGCGCGACGGTGACAGACACCCTGTTCCTGCTGACCGGTGAGCGCGCGCAACTGATCTTCGAAGACGTCGCCGAAGCGCCGGTCGTCTCGGCCCTGCGCGGCTTCTCCGCCCCGGTGAAACTGAGGCTGGACGAGCCCGAAGCGCACCGTTTCGCCCGCTTCCGCGGCGATCCCGATCCGTTCAACCGCTGGGAAGCGGCCCAGAGCCTCGCCAAGGCGCTGATCCTTGATCCGCAGGGATCCGCCGCCGACTATGCCGAGGCCCTGCGCGCCACGCTGAGCGACGCGACGCTCGATGCGGCCTTCAAGGCGCTGATGACCGCCCTGCCGACCGAGATGGATCTGGCCCAGAGCCTGACGCCTGTCGATCCGGCCTTCATCCACGCTCGCCGCAAGGCCTTCAAGACCGAACTGGCGGCGGCGCTGAAAACCGATGCGCAGGCGCTATACGATGCCGTGCCGGCCGAAGTTCAATTCAGCCCGGACGCCGCCTCGGCGGGACGCCGCGCGTTGCGTAACGCGCTACTGGACCTGATCGTCTCAGTCGATCCGAACACGGCGACCACCCTCGCTGAGACACATTACCGATCCGCCACCAATATGACCGACATGATCGCCGGTCTGAACGCCCTGTCGCAAATCCACGGAGAGCCCTACCAACGGGCGCTGGACCACTTCTATGAGCGTTACAAGTTCGAGCCGCTGGTGCTCGACAAATGGTTCGCGGTGCAGGCCGCCTGCGCGCACCCCGAAACGCTGGAGCGCGTGCGCCGCCTGATCGCCCACCCCGATTTCGACCGCAAGGTGCCCAATCGCTGGCGCTCGGTGGCGCAGGCCTTCGCCGCCAACAATCCCGCCGTCTTCCACGATATTTCGGGCGAAGGCTACGCCTTCATCGCCGACGAGATCCTTAGTGTGGATCGCTTCAATCCCATGACGGCGGCGCGCCTGATCGAAGCCTTCGGCGGCTTCAAGCGTTATGCCGAGCCCCATGCAGGACTGATGAAGGCCGTGCTGGAGCGCATCGTGGCCACGGACGGGTTGTCCAAAAACGTGGCTGAGCTGGCCGGAAAGGCGCTGGCCGGCTAATGGCCTGTCGGCGACCCAGGCCTTGTCACAATCCTTAAGACATTGACAAACTTTACCGCTTAAAACCATCCACAGGGCCGCTCCCCACGGCCTGGATTGAGTATACGGCGTAAAGGGAGGCGATGGAAATTGGCTGGGCTTGAGCGCGTCCGGTTCATGGTGGTGGATGACAACACCCACATGATCCATATCGTCAAAACCATTCTGCGCGGCTTCGGCGCGGCGAATGTCTTCGAGGCGCGCGATGCAGGCGACGCCTTTCAACGTCTGCGCAACGACGCTATCGACATCGTTATCGTCGACTTCATGATGGAAGTGCTCGACGGGGTCGAGTTCGTGCACATGGTGCGCAATTCCTCCGACAGTCCCAACCGCTACGTGCCCATCATCATGCTGACGGCGCATTCCGAACGTTCGCGCGTCACCGCGGCCCGCGACGCCGGCGTCAACGAATTCTGCGCCAAGCCGGTGACGGCGCTGGAACTGTACAAGAAGGTCGCCGCCGTCATCGACCGTCCGCGCCCCTTCATCAAGACCGGTTCCTATTTCGGACCCGACCGCCGCCGTCGTCAGGACCCGAAATATCAGGGCCGCGAGCGCCGCGAAGGCTGGAGCGAGGATCACAAACCGCCAGCCAAGGATGGAACGCCGGTGACAGGCGAAAACGCTGCCGGATAAAGGACTGTCCACATGGGAGATTTTTTGCCCACAGCGCATTGAAGCCAAAGTCGTTTCGCGGCGACCTGGACTCTCGACAAAGGGTTAACGCGCCGTTTACCTTTTTAACTGTACCCGAATCACTCCGGTGGCCGCTTTTTCGCCCCCTTCACGGATCGCCAGACGCGCATGCAGTTCTTTTCGCCACGACCCGACAGCGACGGAGCCGGAAGCGGCCTTCGCCTGCGACTGGGTGGCGGCAGCGAACGCTCGCTGAAATCGAGCCTTCTGGCGCAGGTCAGCCCGCGTATGCCGCTGTGGATGCGCATTGGGGGCCTCAGCCTGGCGCTCGGTCTGATGCTTTTCGCCGGGATTACCTCGGCCCGTCTGCAGGACGATCTGAATTCCGGTCAGGCCGCGCGCGACGCGTCCGCCTATGCACAGGCGCGCCTGAACGCCCTGCGCGCGGACAAGGCCGTGTCGGTAGCGCGCGCCGCCATGGAGGGCGCTCTGTCCACTTATGACGCCCAGCCCAGCGCGGCGCAGGCGGCCGTTCAGAAGGCCCTCGACGCCTCCGGCGGGGCTCTGGCCTCGCTGGCCCTGATCGATGCGCAGGGCCAAATCCTCGCCCGCGCCGGCCACGACGAAACCGACCTGCTGACCGAGGCCGCCAAATCCGAAGACAAGGGCTTTACCGCTCTGGCGCTCGGCTCGCGGCTGACGCGCACCGCCCGCTCCTATCTGGTGCGCACGCCCGCCCCGGGACGGGTGCGCGCCGTGGCCCGCCTCAACAATCCGCTGCGCGCCGCTGAAAACACCCGCGATAATCAGGTGCTGCTGATCAACGGCGCGGGCGACATTGTCGGCGCGTCGGACGACAGGCTGACCGGCGAGAATATCCGCATCGCCCTGACCGTCACGCCGGAAGTTATACGCGACACCGCCAACAGCGCGCGCCTGACGGAAGGCACGCTGGAAGAAAAGGGCTTCGTACGCATCGCCGCCGCCCGCGAAGGCGAAAACGGCCTGACCACGCTCTACCTCATTCCTTCTGACGGCAGCGCAGGCGCGGGTTGGCTCAGCACCGCCGCGCTGTTTATCGGCCCGCTGGTCATCGGGGCGCTTTTCGGCCTTCTGCTGATCATGCAAGGGCGCCGCAATTCCGAAGCGGCGCGCCAGTATCAGGTCAAGGAGACGCGCTATCAGGCCGCCGTCGAAGCGGCGCGTTGCGGCATCTGGGAATGGGACCTCGAAAGCGATCAGATCTTCATGTCCGAAGTCACCGGCGTCATGTTCGGCTGGGGCGGCAGCGGCGTGGCGACGACGAGCGAAGTCCTGCTGCGCATCGCCCCGGAGCAGCGCGACGCCGTGCGCAGGGCGCTGGTCAATGCTCAGGGTAACGGCGCGCTCGACGTCTCCTTCCGCGTGCCGGGCGAAAACGGCCGCGCCATCTGGATCGATGCGCGCGGACAGGCGACCGGCCCGCGCGGCATGACCGGCTTCACCCGCCTGTCCGGCGTGGCGCTCGATGTCTCCGAAGAACGCGCGGCCCAGTCGCGGGCTCAGCGCGCCGAAGCGCGTCTGACCGACGCTATCAACTCGGTCTCCGACGCCTTCGTCCTGTGGGATCGTCGCGGCAAGCTGGTCATGTGGAACGCCGTCTTCGGTCAGACCTTCAATATCGACCCGCGCTTCCTCAAGCCCGGCACCTCGCGCGAACTGATCGAAAAGGTCATGGCCATCGCCATCCGCCGCAAGGAGCCGGTCGCCGACGGCCGCGAAGGCGTGGTCGAGGCCGAACTCAACGACGGGCGCTGGATTCAGATTTCCGAAAGCCGCACGCTGGAAGGCGGCATGGTCGTTACGGGTGCGGACATCACCGCCATCAAGGTGCAGGAGGAGATGAGCCGGCGCAACGAAGAGCAGCTTCAGGGCATGGTCGACAAGCTGGAGCAAAGCCGCCGCATCCAGACCGACCTCGCCAAAAAGTACGAAATGGCCAAGATCCGCGCCGAACAGGCCAATCACGCCAAGTCGGAATTCCTGGCAAATATGAGCCACGAACTGCGTACGCCGCTCAACGCCATCAATGGCTTTTCCGAAATCATGGCGGGCGAGATGTTCGGGCCACTGGGTCACGCGCGTTACAAGGAATACGCCACCGACATCCATTCGTCGGGTCAGCATCTGCTGGCGCTGATCAACGACATTCTCGACATGTCGAAGATCGAAGCGGGCAAGCTTACGCTGAAATTCGAGCCGGTCTCGGTCGAAGAGGTGGTCGACGACACCCTGCGCCTGGTGCGTCAGCGGGCGGAGAAGGCCGGGCTGAAGATGCGGGTCCACCTGCCGCAACTGCCTGACATTCAGGCCGATTATCGCGCCCTCAAACAGGTCCTGCTCAACATCCTGACCAACGCCATCAAGTTTACCCCGTCGGGCGGCACGATCACCGTTTCGGCGGTCCCGACCGACAGCTTCCTGCACCTCTATGTTGCCGATACCGGCATCGGCATCGCGCCGAAGGATATGGAGCGTCTGGCCCGTCCGTTCGAGCAGATCGAGAACCAGTTCTCGCGCACCAAGGAAGGCACGGGCCTGGGTCTGGCCCTGACCAAGTCGCTGATCGAGATGCATTCCGGTCGTCTGGAAGTCGATTCACATGTGGGTCAGGGCACGACGGTCAGCGTTATCCTGCCCTTCACCCAGACCACCCCCGGCGCCAGCGCCGACGACACGCCCGAAACCCCTGACAGGGCTTCGGACGGTATCGCCGCCGCCTGATTACCGCTTTGGGTCGCCGTTAAGCGTACGCCACTGGGCCGGCGTCACGCCCTCCCAAGCCCGGAAGGCGCGGTAGAAGGAACGGGCGTCCTGAAACCCCATTAAAAACGCGATCCCCTCGATGCCGTTCTGCGCGTCCGACAGCAGGTGCCGGCTCATCTCCCGCCGCGCCTCGTCGAGCAGGTCACGATAGCTCGATCCCTGTTCGGTGATCCGGCGTTGCAGCGTCCGTTCGCTCATCCCGAATTCGCGGGCGATCTCGACAATGTCCGGCTTGCCGCTGGCGATGCGGCGCTTGATCAGGCGCTTGACCTGGTCCGTCAGCGAAACCTGTGCGTCGACCTCGCTCAACGACGCGGTCAGCGACGGATCGAGCATGGTCAGCAGTTCGGGATTATGCGCGGCGAAAGGCAGGTCCAGATCGCTCAGGCGCAGTATGATGGCATTATGCCCGGCTCCGGTGCGGACGGGCGCGTTGAAATAGGCCTGATGCGCTGCGCTGACCGGGCCGGCGCGGGTCATCTCAACGCGGAGCGGCGCGATGTCCCGCCCCGTCCCGCGCCGCCCCAGTTCAAGCACCGCGGCGAAGGTGATGTCGGCTGCGAAATCAGGTTCGGGATCATCGGTATGCAGCCAGCGCACGCTGATCCGGCATTCGCCGTCCCCTTCGCTTGCGGTCAGTTCCTCCGGCGTACACAGGCGCTTGAACCGCGCCAGTCGGCGAAGCCCGTCACGATAGTCCCGCGCGAAGAAGGCGGAAATAGTGGCCGGCGGATGCACCGAGACGTCGGTTTCGGCCATCATGCGCAGACCGACCGCCGGGTCGGATGACACGGCTTCGACGGCCCGCCACAAGGCGAAATACTGCGCGGTCGTCAGCCATGTATCGGGGGAAACGGGCAGCATGGCCGGGAGCTTCGCCTGACGCAGGATCGCCGGAACGGGCAGTCCCATGCGCTCCGCCGTCCGCCAGAAGGCCTGCGGCAATCGGCATCTGTCTGCGGTGTCTCGCGTCATCGTCGTCTACCTACATCTGGCTCCGGATCAGCCGGTCGAAGGCGCGATCGCCCAGCCACTTGCGCACCCATATCATCGATTTCGCGTACCTGCCCGCGACATAACGGGTTTTAGGGCGTTTCGAGCGGATCGCGCCGCCGACCACGCCGGCAATGACTTCCGGCCGGGTCGCCCCGCCGCGGCCATAGGTCCGGGTCACGGAATCCGCCACGCTGCGCACCAGCTTGCCATAAGGGCCTTCACCGAAGCGCTCCACCAGACCGCTCAGCGCGACATCGCCAAAGCCCGTGTCGATCACTCCCGGCTCGACGACGACGACACGGATGCCCGACGATTCGACCTCCAGCCGCAGGCAGTCCGACCAGCCCTCCAGCGCGTGTTTGGTGGCGTGATACCACGCACCGAGGGGCGTGTAGATCTTGCCGCCCATGGAGGTGATGTTGACGATCGTACCCGACCGTCGCGCCCGTATCGCCGGCAGGAGAAGCTGGGTCAGGCGGGCCGTGCCGAAGAGATTGACCTCGAACTGATAACGGGCGTCATCGAGCGGAATTTCCTCCACCGGTCCATACAGCCCGAAGCCGGCATTATTGACCAGTATATCGACCCCGCCGGATCGTTCGGCGATGACCTGCACCGCCGCCACGATGTCCTCGTCTTTTGAGATGTCCATGCGCAGCGGGATGGCGCCCTGGGCGACCAGATCGGCCATCCTGTCGACGCCGCGCGCCGCGACATAGACCAGATACCCGTCGGCGATCAGGCGTCTGGCGATGCTCTTGCCCATGCCGGACGACGCGCCGGTGACCAGAGCCGTAAGTTTTGATTTCAGTTTCATATCAGCACCCTTTGGTTTTGCGATGAAGGCAGGATAGCTGACACAAGGCGCCATATCAGTCGCAGACGCCGCCACTTCTGTCACCGAAAACGCCAACCTTGCCGGTAACGTCCGGTTTGCGTCCGGGTCTGGCGGAACGAACACGATGGTAAAGGCCGGATGCCGTCACAAAAAAACAGGAGACGGTATCAAGATAGACGCCGCGTTCCGGTATATACGGCGTCCATGACCGATAAACGCATGATCTGGGGCATAGGCAGCGGCGTCATCGCCGGCGCGCTGTGGGGCCTCGTCTTCCTCACCCCCGAACTGGCGGCGGGCTTCACGCCGCTGCAACTGTCCGCCGGGCGCTACGTCGCTTACGGCCTGATCGCCGCCGCGCTGATCGCGCCGCGCTGGAACAGCGTGCGCAAGCGGGTCGATGCAAAAGGCTGGCGCGCCCTGATCTGGCTCAGCCTGCTCGGCAATATCCTGTACTATATCTGTCTGGCGCAGGCCGTGCAGTCGGGTGGCGTGGCCATGACCACCCTGATCATCGGACTGCTCCCCGTCACCGTCGCCGTCATGGGCCGCCGCGATCATGGCTCTGTGCCATTGAAGCGGCTGGCCCTGCCGCTAGGCCTTGGTGTGGCCGGCATCGCCTGTACCGCGTGGGGCAGCCTCAGCGGGCCGTCGGGGCCGGATTCAGGGGCGGGGTTCGGGCTTCTGTGCGCCTTCGGGGCCTTAGCCTCGTGGACACTCTACGCCGTGGAAAACAGCCGATGGCTCACCCGTCTCCATACGGTGTCGTCGCAGGACTGGAGCCTGCTGACCGGCCTCGTTACCGGCGCTCTGGCCCTCATCCTCGCCGTCCCGGCCTTCGTGCTGTCGCCGGGCGCGCATACGAACGGCCAGTGGGGGAGCTTTATCGGTTTGATGGCGGCGGTGGCGCTGCTGTGCTCGGTCATCGGCAACGCCTTCTGGAACCGCGCCAGCCGCCTTTTGCCCATGACGCTGATGGGACAGATGATTCTGTTCGAGACCCTGTTCGCCCTGCTCTACGGCTTCCTGTGGGAAGGCCGCTGGCCGACGGTGAGCGAAGGCGTCGCCATCGCGCTCCTGTGCGCCAGCGTGCTGACCTGCGCCGCCGCGCATCGTCCGGAAAAGCGTCAGTGAGATGAACTGGAGGCCGAAGCCGAGGCTTTCGCCTTTTCTTCGGCCTTTTTCACATCATAGAGCGCCTTGGCCCGCGCCCGGAAAGGCGTCTTGATCAGCGGTTCGGCGACCTTGGCGCGTTCCTCGACCGGCAACTGCATCAGCAGCGAAATTACCGCCGTCTCGATCTTGTCCTTGGCCGAAGATTCCGCGCGGCGCGCCTTGGTGATCTCGGCCTGAATGGCCACCGGATCGGGCGTCGGTTGCAGCATCAGTTCCGCCGCCGCCTTGCGGAAACTGCGGCTCTGATCCATGTCGCTTTCACCGGCCAGCGCCGCATCGGTCAGAATCTGACGCGCTGTTTCCTGATTGGCGGGGCTGAGGCCTTCGGTCATGTGCAGCAGGGCGGGGCCCGTCTTGTCAGGCCTGGGTTTGAAATGTTTAGACGCGATGACGCCGACACCGATCAGCGAACCCAAAAGGAAGACGTTGAGCGCGATCGATACCGCCAGCCAGGTCTTCGGGCCCGCTTTCTTCTTCGGCCCAGGCGTGTTCGGCCCAGACGCGTTCGGCGATACGTCGGCCATTACCAGTTATCCACTTCCGTCAGGCTGGCCGAGGCCAGCACTGCTTCGGCGCGGGCTTCCGAGGTGGTCGCCAGCCCGACATTGACGCCGAAAATGATCCCGGCGGCGCAGGCGGCGGCCAGACCGATCCCGGCCATCCAGCGGCGACGCGGGCGTACAGATAAGGGGGCGGCCATCTTCGCGACGACCCCGGCGGGGGCCATATGCGCCAGGATTTCCCATTGCAGCGCCACGGAGGGTTCGGGCTCTTCCGCCGCCGACAGCCAGGCGTCGAGCGTACGCGCTTCGGCCATTACGCGACGGGCGGTTTCCGGATGTTGCTGCATGAACAGCCGCGCGGCGGCGCGCTCGTCCTGCGGCCAGCGCTGCGCATCGGCTCCATAGGCGTCGACGATCGCTTCGAAGCGTTCGGATGAGATTTGATTTTGCATCGTCACAGCTCCTTTCCTAAAGCACAATCCGATAAGGTGGGCACCACTTTTCGGAAAAATTGCGCGACCACTCAAAAACGGAGAGCGGAATGATGTGTTTATCTGAAATCATTTCGCTCTAGACCTTGCTGCCCGTAATGACTTTCAGAACCGGCTTGCCGCCGGAAGCGGTGCCCCCCCCGATCAGATCGGCGCGGGAGTCCGCCAGTTTCGCCTTCAGTTGCCGCCGGCCGCGTGAGAGCAGGCTTTCCAGCGCCTCGACCGAAACCTCCATCAGGGCCGCCGCTTCGATGTTCGACAGTTCCTGATAATAGCAGAGCACAAGGGCCAGTCTTTGCCGCTCCGGCAGGGACTGCAACGCCGCCTCCACCGTCTGGCTGACCTGCGTCTGATCCAGCCGTTTGGCCGGACTCGCCGCCGGATCGGCCAGTTCGATCTCGGTGTGATCCACCGTGTCGCGGCGGCGTCTCAGCCGGTCGTAACACAGATTGACCGCCACCTTGTGCAGCCAGGTGTCGACCTTGGCGCGGCCCGGCACCCAGTGCGGCGCCTGTTTCCACAACCGCAGCAGGGCCTCCTGCGCCACGTCCTCGGCCTCGGCGGGATCGTTGAGCAAGCGCCGCGCCAGAGACAGCACCCGCGGCAGCTTGCGCGCCACGAGGTTTTGCGTGGCCGCCGCGTCACCGCGCGCCACTGCCTCGATCTGCGCCTCGTCCGGGTCGGTCCCAGCGGTCATGGTCTGGCTTATCCAACGACGGTTTTCCGCCTCATGTGTCACATTACTCATAAGCGGGGCCTTTACGCAACAACGGGGCAGGCAACCGTTTGCGATCCGCCGATCGTCCGGTCTTCACCCATTTTCACGCAGAACGGCCGGTAATCCGTCGCTTTTGGAGCTAGAGCGCAATCCGATAAAGTGGGCACCACTTTTCGGAAAAATGGCGCGACCACTCAAAAACTGAGAGCGAGATGATGTTTCCACTTTAAATCATCTCGCTCTAGTCTTTAGGCGCAACCACGGTTTCAAAGGCGTTACGCGCCCGTTTGCGCAGCTCTTTCAGCTTCTTTTCCAGTGTATCGAGACGCCGCGTATGCACGGCGCGCGCCAGTTTTCTCTGGAAGGCTTCGGGTTCTTTCGACGGGTCGTCATTAGCGTCGAGCGACACGCGCATCACCTGCGCCAGACTTTGCTGCACCCGCCAGGCGGCGCTCAGGGCTTCGATGTCCTCGGCGCTGGCCAGACCGGCGCGCTGCATGGCCTGCAAGGCGGCGATGGTGCCCACCCGCAGCGGCCCGCCATTGGCCGCGTGAACCAGTTGCAGGTACTGGGCGGCGAACTCGCAATCCACCTGTCCGCCGACGATCAGCTTGAAGTCCCAGAAGCTCTTGGCGGGGCGTTCCTTTTCCATCAGGGCGCGCATGTTGAGCACGTCCAGCGCCGTGCGCGCTTCGGACCGCGTGGCGCGCAGGATGGTCTCCAGCTTCAGCCGCACGAGGTCGGCGAAATCTTCGGACGTCGCCCACACCACGCGGGCGCGCGTCAGGGCCTGAAACTCCCAGGTGTCGGCGTCCTTGGTGTAGTAGTTTTCAAACGCCGCCAGCGATACGGCCACCGGTCCCTTGGCCCCGGTGGGGCGCAGCTTCATATCGATCTCGTAAAGCGTGCCTTCGTGCGTCGGGGCCGACAGGGCGGCAATCAGGCGCTGCGTAAAGCGGCCGAAGAAGGTTTCCGCCCCCCAGCCCTTGATCGACGACATTTCCGACGGATCGTCGGGTAGATAAACCGCCATCAGGTCGAGGTCTGAGCGCGCCGTCATCTCCTGCCCGCCCAGCTTGCCCAGCGCCAGAATGGCCACCTGTCCCGACAGGTTACCCCCCAGCCGCCGCACCTCCTCCAGCGCCAGCGGCGCCAGGTGGTTGATGCAGGCATCGGCCAGACGCGCATAGGCCGCGCCCGCCGCTTCGGTCGTCAGGCGGCCGTTGAGAATCTGCATCCCGATGCGGAACTGCTGCTCGCGGCAGATGCGGCGCAGCGCGTTCATGACGTTTTCCAGCGCGTTTTCCGGGTCGGGCGGCACGCGCTCGACCTCCGCCTGAATCAAACGGTCCAGTTCCTCGCCCATCGGGTCGTAGAAGCCGGCGTCGAGCATGGCGTCGAAAATGGTCGGGTGCCGCGACAGGAACTGCGCCAGACGCGGGCTGAACCCCATGATCTCGACAATCGCCTTGAACAGCTTGGAATTGGCGAGAAACAGCGACTGAATCTGCACCCCGGCGCTGAGGCCGGAGAAGAAGACGGCGAAGCGCGTGAAGGCGATGTCCGGCGCGCCGGTCTCATTCAGCGCCTCCAAAAGGCGCGGCACCAGCCGCGTGAACAGTTCGCGGCCGCGCGGCGTGCGCGTCGCCGGGATGCGCCCATGGTGCCAGCCGCGGATGGTCGCCGAAATCTGTTCCGGATGCTCGAAGCCCATGCGGGCAAGCGTTTTCAGGGTTTCGGGATCGTCCTCGACCCCGGTGAAGACCAGACTGCCGAAGGACGAAGAGAGGTCTTCGGAGTCCGAGAACAATTCGCCGTAGTGGCCGTTGACCAGACGCAAAGTCCGCGACACGGCCAGATCGAAACGGCTGAGGTTCGAGAAGCCGCACATGGCGGCGACGCGCATCCGCTCGTCCTCGGCTTCGGGCAGGGTATGGGTCTGCTCGTCGGCGATCATCTGCACGCGGTGTTCCCAGTCGCGCAGGCGCACATAGGCCTGTTTCAGTTCCTTGGCGACGGCGGGGGCCAGATGCCCGGCCCGGCGCAGGGCATCAAGCGCATCGAGCGTGCGGCGCGACCGCAGGGACGGGTCGCGCCCGCCGAGGATCAGTTGCTGGGTCTGAACGAAGAATTCGATCTCGCGGATGCCGCCGACGCCCAGCTTGAGATTGGCCCCGGCAGGATCGAGCCGCTCATCGACCTTATAGGTATGGATCTGGCGCTTGATCGACTGAATATCGGCAATGGCCGGATAGTCGAGGCTGCGGCGCCAGATGAAGGGCGACAGGGCCTGCATGAAGGCCTTGGCCTCGACCATGTCCCCGGCGATGGGCCGCGCCTTGATAAAGGCGGCGCGCTCCCAGTTCTGACCCACCGTCTCGTAATAGTTCAGGGCGAAGGGCACGCTGACCACGGTCGGCGTCGAGGACGGATCGGGACGCAGACGCAGATCGACGCGGAAGACGTAGCCGTCACCCGTGCGCTCGCTGAGGATGTTCGACACACGGCGCGCCAGCCGGTCGACGAAAACCTGCGCCTCGACGCCTTCTTTCAGCGGCAGAGCGTCCAACTCGGCGAAGAAGGTGATGTCGATGTCCGACGAATAGTTGAGTTCCCCCGCCCCGTGCTTGCCCATGGCCAGCACGAACAGGCCGGGCATGATGCCGCGCTCGCCCTTGATGTCGTAATCGATCAGGCGACCGCGGTCGCGTTCCTCGCGCACGGCCAGAGCGATGCCCGCGTGGGTCACGGCATCGGCGAAACGCGTCAGGGCGGCGGTGACGTGATCCAGCTTCCACACGTCGCCCAGGTCGGCCAGCGCCGTCAGGAGGTGGGTATCGGCCTTAAGGTGGCGCAAGACGCGCTTGGCGGCATCGACATCGAGGGTTTCGACCGTGTCGGCCTGATCGGCCAGCGCCTCGGTAGCCAGCAATATGGCCTTCAGCCGCGCCTCGGGCGGCGACATCAGCGTCTCGCGCAGACGCTGCGGTTCGCGCCGCATCAGTCCGGCCAGATAGGGCGAGGCCCCCAGCACCGGCATCAGGGCCGGGCCGGCGCGTTGCAGCAGGTCGGGCCAACCTTCGGCTTCGGCCACTTCGGCGATCGTCTCATAGGCGTAGAGCGCCGCCCCGTCGTTCAGCACCGGGCCGCAGGGATGGAGGCGATCCACCAGCGAGGAGAAAAGAATATCCGCCATAGCCTTCTGTTAGGCGAATCGCACCGCAGACACAAGGTGCGGGTTGGGGTTTCCGGCAGGGCACACCTTATCCGGTCACCGGCGACAGCTCGCGCGATCTGGACGCATATCGCTATATCTGCAAATACACCTTAATTCTCGAATAATAGAAAAATCTGAAAATAAGAAATCAATAGAATTATACTCTACATTCGCCAATTAACCGGTTATAAAACCTGAACCGTTATTACAGCGTTATCCGCCATTCTCGAAAGTATCGCGTCCATGTCTTTTGCCCAAACGCTCCTGATGCCGAAGAAAATCCTCATCGCGGGATGGGTCATGATCGCCACCTTGTGGCTGGCTATCGCCGTCGAACGCTTCACGCAGGTGGAAACCCTGCCTTTTGTGAAGACGGTCTTCTTTTATCTGCTGCTGGACTATGCCTGGAGCACCTTCTACCGCCAATGGCGCGGCGGTCAGGCTTAAGCCGAATTCAGTTCGCGCCCGGATAGATCGGGGGCGGCTCGAACAGCGGCTCTTCGCGCTCTTTTTCCGTATCTGGCCGGTGCTCGGGCGTCTTCGGTTCACGGGAGGGATCGACGGACGGTTTTTCCTTTTCCATGACGCTTAACGCCGCCGGCTGAGCAGGGCCAGTGCGACGCCGCCCAACGCCGCCATGCCGACCACGGCGGCGGCCGTCATCTGCGGATGCAGTTGCGCCTGCGTATAGAGGCTCTGCCCCGCCACGGCCATGTCGCCACGCGTGCGGCCGTTGTCGCGCGGGCGGTACAGATTGCCTTCGGTTGGCTTCGGCACGGCGCGTTTGCGCTTTTGCGCGCCAGCGGCGGCGATGCGCTCGTACAGTTCCGGCAGAACGCGGGCGAAGCCGGTAAACATGATCAGCCCCGCCGACCCCACGGTCACTTCACGAATAGGGCGCACGGCGGCGGTCAGTATGGCCCCGGCCACCAGTTCAGGCGCGACGCCCTTATCGACCCTCAGTGCATAGGCGCCTGTGCTCTGCGAATGATCGACCGGCCCCGGCGTGGCCACGGCGGACGGCTTGACCAGCGTCACCGCCACCGGATCGCCCTCGGCCAGCACCTCCAGCCGCAGCGACTGCGTATAGGCGGCGACCGCGTGCTTGGTGGCGGAATGCACGGTCATCAGGGGGACAGACAGGTCCGACACCACCGAACCGATATTGATGATCGCCCCGGCCTCGCCGCTTTTTCGGAAATGGCGCAGCGCCGCCAGCGAGCCGAACACCGTGCCCCAGTAATCGGTCTTGAGGATGCGCTCATGATCCGGGGTCCTGAGTTCGCTGGGGTGGCCGTGCGCGCCGATACCGGCATTGTTGACCCAGGTGTCGATGCGCCCGAAGGCCTCCACCGCCTTGTCGGCCAACATTTCCACCGCCTGTTCGTCGCCGACATCGGTGGGGATGGCGACGGCCCGCCCGCCCTGCGCCACGATCTCATCGGCAATGCGGTTCAGCGTCTGACCGTCGCGCGCGGCGAGCACCACCGCCGCGCCGCCTTCCGCCGCCTTGCGCGCAGTGGCCAGCCCGATGCCGGAACTGGCGCCCGTAATCACGATAACCTGCGCGTCGAGGGGCTTGAGCTTCGGCATGGCGCGGAACAGAGACGACATGGTGACCTCCGGCAATCATTGAGAGGCTACCGTTCTAGGCCTGCGCCTGTAAGGAAGGGATACGATAATGCCGCCGGGACGTCAGAAGCGCCCTATCCACCTCGACTCCTTATGCGGCCTGTCGCAGCCTTTCTCTATCAAGGAGGATTCCATGACCCTGTCCCTGCAAGACATTGCCAAGGCGATGAAGGATATCGACATCTGCCTTTTGACCACCACGGCGGCCGAAGACCGCGGCCTGCGCACCCGACCGATGAGCAATAACCGTAAGGTCGAATATGACGGCGACTCGTGGTTCTTCGCCAATGGCGACTCCTCGGCGGTACGCGATATCGGTCTGAATCCTGAGATCAATCTGGGCTTCAGTCATATGCCGACCCTGCCGCCGCCTCTGGGGCACATGGTCTTCCTGTCGGTTACGGGACGCGCCGAACTGATCCGCGACCGCGCCGAGATGGAGAGGCACTGGGACCCGGATATCGAGGCGTGGTTCAAGGACGGTCTGGATACGCCGGGCCTGACCCTGATCAAAGTCCGTGCCCGTCACATCCACTACTGGCGCGACGGCGACGAAGGCGAGCTTACGGTCTAGCCCGCCACCGCCGGCAGGACCAGCGCCGTGCGCAGGCCCGGCCCCTGATCTTCATAGACGCCGGGCCCTTCGTCGATGCTCAGACGGCCCTTGTGCGCCACAGCCACGGCCTCGACCATCGACAGGCCCAACCCCACGCCCGGCAGGGAGCGCGAGTTTTCCAGCCGCACGAAGCGCTGGGTGATGCGCGCGCGGTCGGCTTCCGGCACGCCCTGCCCCGTATCGGTCACGGAGAACTCGATCTCGCGCCGTGAATTATGCCGCAGGCGCAAGGTGATGCCGCCCGTCTGCGTGTACTTGATGGCATTGTCGAGCAGGTTGGCCATGGCCTGCGCCAGAAAATCGCGGTTGCCATAGGCGTTCACACCGCTCTCGATCTCAGCGGTGAATTCCAGCCCCTTGTCTTCGGCCAGAGCCTCGAACAGCTCGCACATGTCTTCGGCCAGAGCCGAGGCGTCGAACAGCTTCTGATCGGGCGCCTGACCCGCCGCCTGCAGCCGCGAGATGGAAAACACGGTCTGAAAGGTGCGCAGCAACTGATCGGTTTCGGCCAGGGCGCGCTCGATAACCTCCGGAGCCTGCGACGGGTCTTTCTCGACGTCGTACAGCGACACTTCCAACTTGGACCGCAGGCGCGACAGGGGCGTGCGCAGGTCGTGGGCGATGGCGTCCCCGGCGTATTTGAGATTGCCCATGGTCTTTTCCATGCGGTCCAGCGTCTCATTGACCCGTTCGGCGAGGGCGTCGAACTCGTCCCCGGAATTGCGCAGCCTGGCCCGCGCCTTGAGGTCGCCTTCCTTGACCTGATCGAAGACCTGCATCAGGCCCTGCACCGAGCGCGACACCTCGTTATTGATGATCATGCCGGCGAACAGGCCCAGCACGATGACCAGAACCCCGCCGCCCCACAGGGCCTTGAAGCCCATGTCAAAGCCCTTTTCCGACCACGAGGTATCCATGCCGACATAGAGGTAGAGGCCGGGTTTCAGGGTCAGCACCTGCCCGCGATAGGCATAGGACTTGCGTTTGCCCGCCGGATCGGTCAGGCGGTAATTGATCTGGAACGGCCGTCCGTCGCCGCCGGCAATCTTCGCCTTGTCGCGGATATGGCCGAAGACCGGCGGCGACACCTCGGTAGTGGCGCGACGGTTCTGGGCCAGAATGCGCCCGTCATCGAGATAGGCGATCTTGACAAAGAACCATTCGGTGATGTCTTCCTCGCTCAGCGTTTCCAGTACCGCCGCCTCGCCCTGCTCGCGGTACACCTCCTCAAGATAGTCGATGCGCGACTTGACCTGCGCGTCGGACACGGCCTTAGTCTCGGCCGAAGAGGCGATGTAGATATAGGCGAAGATCAGCACCGCCACGAAGGAGTAGACGGTGATGAACATCAGGGTCAGGCGGAACGGCGTCTGCCTGAACACATTGGATTTCAGCGACAGGCGCGAAAGATTGGGGAGCGCGAACACGACCTGTTTTTACGGCTTGAGCTGATAGCCTTCGCCGCGCACTGTATGCAGCATCGGGCGGTCGAAGCCCTTGTCCAGCTTGGCGCGCAGGCGGGAAATGTGCACGTCGATGACATTGGTCTGCGGGTCGAAATGATAGGCCCAGACCTTTTCCAGCAGCATGGTGCGCGTCACGCTCTGACCCACATGGCGCATCAGGAATTCCAGAAGCTGAAACTCACGCGGTTGCAGGTCGATCTCGCTGTTGCCGCGCTTTACCACCCGGGTGATCAGGTTCATTTCGAGGTCGCCGACGCGCAGCGTGGTTTCCACCGCGCCGTTTTCCTTGCGCCGCAGCAGCGCTTCAAGACGCGCCACCAGCTCGACCAGCGCATAGGGCTTGACCAGATAGTCGTCGGCCCCGGCCTTGAGGCCATAGACGCGGTCTTCGAGTTCGCCCAGGGCGCTGAGGAACAGCACCGGCACGTCGATCCCTTCGGAACGCGCGATTTCCAGCATCGACACGCCGTCGAGACCGGGCATCATGCGGTCGAGCACCACAACGTCGAATTCACCGTCGCGCAGGGCTTTCAGACCCGCCTCGCCGTCGTGCGTCACCATGGAATCGAAGCCTTGTTCGCCCAGACCCTTCTGCATGGTCAGGGCCGCTTCGACATCGTCTTCGACAATCAGTACCTTGGTCATTTGCTGAACGCCCTGCCTAACCTTGTATCCAATCTTACTAAAGCGTGCCGCCGATCCTGTGAAGAGGCCACGGTGTTAAAAAGCTGTCATACTAAGTGGTCGCGCTTCCTGAGCAAAAACCGCCAGATACTTTTGAGGATGCGCTCTACGCGGGTTACTGGCCCCATTTCGGTCTTTATTGCGGCGCACAAAGACGGTAAATAACCTCTGGCTACGTAAAGAGAAATGCGCTTATCATGTCTCAAAAGCGTATTCATGCAGGGGAGACCGACGCCATGACCAAACCCCATTCACCGTTCGAGCAGGGCCTGAAAATGATGGGCGCGCAGCAGCAACTGGCGGCGCGCAGTCTGGTCAATCTGATCGAAATGATCTCGGCCTCGTCCCACCGCTACGCGCAGGAAACCACCGACTTCACGCGCGACGCCCTGTCCCTGATGCAGCAGGCGGCTCAGACGCGCGATACGGCGGAACTGCGCGAACTGCAAAGCCAGTGGGCCAAGACCTGCGTCAAATACGGTCAGAACCAGACCCGCGCCACGATGAATTTCGTCGAGCAATGCGGTCAGCAGGCCCTCAGCGCCTCCGTCCCGCCCAAGACCGAAGACGACACCCCAAAAGAATAGGAGATTTCCCATGCTGACAGGCAAAACCGCGCTCGTGACCGGCTCGACGTCCGGTATCGGACTGGCCATCGCGCGCAAGCTGGCCTCCAAAGGGGCGAAGGTTATGCTGAACGGTATGGGCGATCCTGCGGAGATCGAAAAGCTGCGTGCCGACATGGCGGCGGAATTCGGCGTCGAGGTGGCTTTCAACGGCGCCGACCTGACCAAGGTCGAGGCCATCGAGGGTCTGATCGCGGAAACGACGCAAAAGCTGGGCGGGCCGGATATTCTGGTCAACAATGCCGGCATCCAGTACGTCTCGCCGATCGAGGACTTCCCGGTCGATAAATGGAACGCCATCATTGCCCTGAACCTGTCGGCGGCGTTCCACACCACGCGCCTCAGCTTCAAGGGTATGAAGGATCGCGGCTGGGGCCGCATCGTCAATATCGCCTCGGCCCATGCCCTCGTCGCCTCGCCGTTCAAGGCGGCCTATGTCGCGGCCAAGCACGGCATTGCCGGCCTGACCAAGACGGTGGCGCTGGAAGGGGCCGAGCACGGCGTGACCTGCAACGCCATATGCCCCGGCTATGTGCTGACGCCTCTGGTCGAAAAGCAGATCCCCGACACGGCCAAGGCCCGCGGCCTCACCGAGGAACAGGTGATCAAGGACGTTCTTCTGGCGGCCCAGCCGACCAAGAAATTCGTCGAAACCGACGACATCGCCGAACTGGTTGTCTTCCTGTCTTCGGATGCGGCCAGGTCGATCACCGGCGCGCTGCAATCCATCGACGGCGGCTGGACGTCGGCATAAGCATGGCTCCCTCCTCCCTTTTGCGGAGCAATGGGGAGGTGGCGTTGAGCTTTAGCGAAACGACGGAGGGGGATGACTCCGTCAGGCTCAAAAAATCAAACCCTGATTTGCCGTTCGGTGTTCGCAGCAGATATATCTGCTACGCCCCTTCCGTCAGCCTGCTTCGCAGCCTGCCACCTCCCCATCGCTGCGCGACAGGGAGGAGAAGAATCATTCCGCCGGTTCTTCGGCCTCCAACGCCTTGGCCAATTGGTCGCGAGCGGCGTCGGCGGCCTTCTGGCGTTCCCACATGCCGAAATAGAGCCCCTTGAGCTTCATCAGTTCGGCGTGATTGCCGCGTTCGGCCACCAGCCCGTCCTTGAGCACGAGAATCTCATCGGCACCCACGACGGTCGAAAGGCGGTGCGCGATGACCAGCGTCGTGCGATTCTGCGACACCTCATCCAGCGCCGCCTGAATCTCACGCTCGGTATGGGTATCCAGCGCCGAGGTTGCCTCATCGAGAATCAGGATCGGCGGCGATTTCAGCAGCGTGCGCGCAATGGCCACGCGCTGCTTTTCACCCCCCGACAGCTTCAGCCCACGCTCGCCCACCTCGGTGTCGTAGCCCTGCGGCAGGGAGGCGATGAAGCCCGAAATCTGCGCCTGATCGGCGGCGGCCTCGACCTCTTCACGCGACGCACCGTAACGGCCATAGCCGATATTGTAGGCGATGGTGTCGTTGAACAGCACCGTGTCCTGCGGCACCATGCCGATGACCTTGCGCAGGGACGCCTGATTGACGTGACGGATGTCCTGCCCGTCGATTTCGATCGAGCCGCCCTTGATGTCGTAGAAGCGGAACAGCAGGCGTGAAATGGTCGATTTACCGGCACCTGACGGGCCGACAATGGCCACGGTCTTGCCCGCCGGCACCTCGAACGACACGCCTTTCAGGATCGGGCGATCGGCGTCGTAGGAAAAGACCACATCCTTGAAGGACACCGCCCCCTGCGCCACCTTGAGGTCCGGCGCATCCGACGTGTCGACCACTTCCTGCGGTTCGTCCAGCAGCTTGAACATGGCTTCCATGTCCACCAGACCGGTCGAGATTTCGCGGTACAGCGTGCCGATGAAGTTCAGCGGAATGGCCAGTTGCATCATGAAGGCGTTGACCAGCACGAAGTGACCCAGCGTCTTGGTGCCGTTGATCACCTCATAGGCCGACATCAGCATGACGATGGTCATGCCGATCGAGAAGATCACCGCCTGACCGATATTGAGCCAGGCCAGAGACGTATAGGTCTTGATCGCCGCCTTCTCATAGGCTGCGGTGGCGCGGTCGTAGCGCGTGCGCTCAAGCGGCTCGTTGCCGAAATATTTGACCGTTTCGAAATTCAACAGCGAATCCACGGCCTTAGACATCGAATCAGAATCGGCCTCGTTCATCTCCTTACGGATGGCGATACGCATGTTGGAGGCGACGATGGAGAACCACACATAGACCACGACCGTCGCGGCGACGACCGCGACATAGATCAGGTCGAACTGCCACCCCAGTGCGCCGGCGGTCAGCACGAACTCCACCACCGTCGGGATGCCGACCATCATGGTCAGGCGGATGATGGTCTCAATCCCGGTCTTGCCGCGCTCGATCACGCGCGACAGACCGCCCGTGCGGCGTTGCAGGTGGAAGCGCAACGACAGATTATGCAGATGGTTGAAGGCGCGATTCGACAGACCGCGCACGGCGTGCTGCCCCACACCGGCGAACATGGCGTCGCGGATATTGTTGAATATCTGCGACATCATGCGCGCCACGCCATAGGCCAGCACCATGATCACCGGCGAAACGAGCACCAAAGTCAGCACATCGGTCTTGCCCGCTGCGGCGTCCGGCGCAAAGGCGTTGGTCGCCCACTTATAGGCGAAGGGCGTGGCGATGGTCAGCAGTTTGCCCACCAGCATGGCCAGCAGCGCCCACACCACCTGCGTCTTGAGGTCCGCCCGGCCATCCGGCCACAGATAGGGCTTTAGGAAGGCAATAGTGTCGGAGGCCTTGCCTTTCGGCTTAGGCATGGGAGCAGGCGCGTTCATGAGGACTCTTTTGGGGAAGATCGGTGCAGCAAAGGTTTGCGCTTATATATGTCGCCGGCGGTACAAAATCCAACGCGAGGCCGATTTATTTTTACAATCAAAATTGATCGTATATGGTCATGGACAATCAATCCATAATTCGGGGAGTTACCCAATGCTGCGTCGTGCCCTTGTCTCCGCGCTTGCCATCGCCTCTATCCTGAGCGTTCCAGCCTTCGCCGCGCCCGCAAAACCGGCCGATACCCGCCCCGTCCGCGTCATTCTGGTCGGCGACTCGACCATGACCGACAAGTCGGGCTACGGCAAAGGCTTCTGCGCGCAGTTCAAGCCCGAAGTCACCTGCGTCAACGCCGCGCGTGGTGGCCGCTCGTCCAAGAGCTATCGCGTCGAAGGCCTGTGGGACAAGATCACCGAGCAACTGGCCGACACGTCCTTCTCGAAGACCTACGTCCTGATCCAGTTCGGGCACAATGACGGCTCGTCGCGCCCTGAACGCCATACCGACATCGAGACCGAGTTCGGTCCCAATATCCGCGGTTACGTGCGGGATGTGAAAAAGGCCGGCGCCGTGCCGGTGCTGGTCACGCCGCTGACCCAACGTCATTTCCGCGATGGCAAGCTCAAGAGCGATCTGCTCCCCTGGGCGCAGGTGACGCGCCTGATCGCGCGCAGCACCGACACGACTCTGGTCGATCTCTACGCCGAAGGTCAGGCCAAGGTACAGGAAATGGGCATCGCCGAGTCCCTGACTCTGGCCGGACAACCCGTGCCGCAGAACGTGCTCGACGCCGCACCGACCGGCACGACGGTCCCCGCCAAATTCACCGATGCGTCGCAAGGTCAGGGTACGGCTCAGGCCTTCGACTACACGCATCTCGGCCCCAAGGGCTCGGACTATTTCGGCAAGATGGTGGTGGATCTGTGGGTCGCCGCCGATCCGAAGGTGACCGCGCTGGTGAAGTAGTCCCTTCTCCCCGCCCGCGGGGAGAAGGGATTAGCGACATACACCGTCATCGCACGTCGGGCCGGCCTTCACTTCGGTCGGCAGATCGTCCCACGCCCGGTTCAGCACCTGCGTAAAGCCCTCAACCGGCTGAGCCCCCGACACCGCATAGCGGTCGTTCACAACAAAGAACGGCACGCCCTGCACGCCGCGCGCGGTGATGAATTCCTGTTCCTCCAGCACCGTATCGGCATAACGATCGGTCTTCAGAAACGCCTCGACCTCTGCACGATCCAGTCCGATCTCGACCGCCAGAGCACCGAGGCTTGCTTCGTCGAACAGGGACTGCGTTTCGGCGAAATAGGCGCGATAAAGCCGCTCGACCGCCTCGGCCGCCAGCCCCTTGTCCTGCGCGAATTTCACCAGCCGATGCGCCTTCAGCGTATCGCCGTACAGCGTTCCGTCGAGCTTCATATTGAGCCCGGCGGCAGCGGCCATCTGCTCTACCCGCGACTGATTCTGTTGGGCCTGGTCCGGCGTCAGACCGTACTTCTGCTGCAACATCTGCCCCACCGGCGCGACCGGGGCATCCGGGCCCAGCCGGAAGGCGTGATGGCGCACCGTCACCTGATGCTTACCCTCAAAGCCTTCCAGCGCAGCCTCAAAGTGGCGCTTGCCGATCCAGCAGAAGGGACAGATCAGATCGGACCAGATATCGACGGTAATCGGGCTTGGGGACACGGACATGAAACTTCTCCTGTGCGGTTTCATATCGGCCTTTCAGAGCCCCTGCGCAAGCAGGGAGAAAAAGGTAACTACGGCGCCAGCAGGAAACCCAGCGGAATATCCACCCGCGCCCGCCAGTCGGCTTCGTTGTGCGTCGTACCCTCAAACACCGAAGCCCGCCAGTTGCGCCCTTCCACCCAGCCATAGCGCGGCAGCACCGTCTCCATCTTCTGGCTGTAGGGCCGGTAGTTGGAATCGAGATCGCGGGTGCCGTGGTCCATATAGAGCCGTTGGCGCTTCGGGTCGAAATGCGCCGTGCGCAACCACGCCTCCCACGCCTGCGCCGTGGCATCAGCCGCCGCCTCACGCGCCTCAGGCGTCGTCGGTGGCGCCATCAGCGGCCAGTGGATCGAGACGCAGGCCGCCCGCCCGAAGACCTGCGGATACTCGCCCAGCGCATAGAGCGAGATCAGCCCGCCCATGCTGGAGCCCATGATGCTGGTGTGGGCAGCGTCGGTGCGCGTGCGATAGGTACGGTCGATAAAGGGCTTCAACTCGCTGACCAGAAAGCGCAGATAGTCGTCGGCCTTAAGCTCGCCCTTGGCCATATCCGTCACCTGTGCGCGCATCTCCGGCGGCAGATAGGCCGCCAGCTTCTGCGGGAAGTAGTCGGCATAACGCGTAGGGGAATTCCACACGCCGACGACGATCACCTTCTGCCCCATGGCGCTCAGGGCCTCGTCTATGCCCCATTCCTGGCCGCCATAGGCGGTGGACGTCTCAAACAGGTTCTGCCCGTCGTGCATATAGATGACCGGCAGGCGCGGCCCCCTGGGATCATACCCTTCGGGCACCCATACCCAGACATTGCGCGCGCTGACGAAACGCGAGGCAAAGGCTTCGTATTTATCGAGCCGCCCGTGCGGCACGTCGGGGGTGCCCCTGACAATCTGCGCCGGCACAGGATCAGGGCGGTGGGCGGCCCCTGCGCCCACCGGCACGGTAAGCGTCAGGATCGCGAGGATCGCAATAAAGGCACGCATGGTCACAACGCCTTGAAACGGATGGCCTGACCGCCGCCGGGCGCCAGTTTCAGCGTCAGGCGGTCCTTAGCCGTCACCTTGCGCTTTTCGATGACCATCGAATGCCGCTTGTCCGTGCGATAATCGGCGTCATCGCCATCGCGATAGATCTGCGCCTCATAGGTCCTGCCCGGCTCAAGGAAGTCGAGCGCTATATCGAGGCGGCGCGCCGCTTCATCCGTCACCGCTCCCAGATACCAGTCGCGGCTGTTCTTATCGAGGCGCACCAGGGTCGCATAGTCGCCGGGTTCGCCGTTCAGCATCTTCGTATCGGCCCAGTCGGTCGGCACGTCCTTGATGAACTGAAACGCCGGCATCTCCTTCTCGTAGTTTTCGATCAGGTCGGCCGCCATATGGATCGGCGAATAGAGGGCGACATAAAGCGCCAGTTGTTTGGCCTTGGTCGAATAGATCGGCTTGCCGTTGCCCTGCAGGGACAGCACGCCCGGCGTAAAGTCCATCGGTCCGGTCAGCATGCGCGTGAAGATCAGATTGGCCTCGTGCTCCGGCGGGTTGGGCGGATTGCCCCACGCATTGAACTCCATGCCGCGCTGGCCTTCGCGCGACACCCAGTTGGGATAGGTGCGGCGCAGACCGGTGTCCTTGATCGGCTCATGGGTGTTGATGGCGATATGGTATTTAGCCGCCGTCTCGGTCACCTTCTGGAAGTGGCGCACCATGTCCTGAGAATCGTTCCAGGTGTAGTAGGGCTTGCCATCCGCGCCCATCACCTTGGCCCCGCCGCCATCGGCGACATAGCCGGTCTTCACCGCATCGACGCCGTTCTTCTGGTAGAGGGCAAAGCCGCCGTCCATCCGCGGCTCATAGTGCGCCGCATTGCCGCCCGTTTCGTGGTGGCCGACCAGATGCACGCCCTTCTTTTTGGCATAGGCCGACAGCGCCGGCAGGTCGAAATCCGGATAGGCTTCGGTGAAGCTGAACAGGTCGCCGGTGGCGAACCAGTCTTCCCAGCCTTTGTTCCACCCTTCGACCAGAACGCCGCGGAAGCCATGCTTGGCGGCGAAGTCGATATATTTCCTGGTATATTCCGTCGTCGCCCCGTGTTTCGGTCCGGCTTCCCAGGTCTTGGTCCCCAGGTGCATGTCCCACCAGATGCCGACATATTTAAACGGCTTGACCCAGCTCACATCGCCCAGTTTGCTCGGCTCATTGAGATTGAGCAGGATGTGCGAATGATAGAGGCCCGGGGCGTTGTCGGTGACGATGACCATGCGCCACGGCGTCGGGAACGGCGCATCGCGCACCACGTTCGGCCCGATCGAGGACGGAGCCAGCCGCGTCTTCAGCCTTTGACCGTCGACCCGGCGCATCCAGATGGCGGCATAATCGACCAGCGCGGCCTCGTGGAGGCTCATGTAGAGGCCGTTATCGGTCTTCAGCGTCAGCGGCGTCTGCGCCTCGGCCACCTCGGCCAGCGGGGTCTTCTGGATGATGTATTCTTCGCGGTTCCATTCGCCGGCAACGTTCCAGAAGGCCGTCGCCTTGTCGCTCACCGCGAACTCGGTCAGTTCGTCGATGATCTTCAGCGTTTTCAGTTGCGGCTGATCGGGGAACTCGTAACGGAAGCCGAAACCATCGTCGAACAGTCGGAACACCACCGTCATGCGGCGATTGTCGTACTTCTTTTGCACCACATCGACGCGCAGTTCGTTGTGAGTGTCGCGGATGGTCTTCCATTCGCCCCACGGCTGCTCCCACGTCTCGTCAAAGGTCGAGGTCGCCGTCTTTTCGACGGTGAAGTTGCGGTCGAGCTTGGGCTGATCGGCGAGGATGAAACCGAGGCGCGACGGGGCGATGATCTCATGGCCCTTGCGCGCAATGGCGTAGGACAGGCGTCCGTCATTATCGAGCAGCACCTTGACCGCGATCACCTTGTTCGGCGATTCCGCCTCGGCGATGACGGCCAGACCGGTGGCCTGACTGTAGGCGGGATCGAGGGTTTCGGCGGCGGCAACGGCGGGCGGCGCCCATCCGATCGTGGCGGTAGTCATGGCAAGCCCCATCAGTAATGGAACGGCCAAGCTAAATAGATTTGCGGGCGCTGTCATCGTCTCTGTCTCCCTGTTCTGTTTGACGATGGCCTAGCACAGGAACCAGGCAAGATCGGCTGCATACGTATTCAGAACCGGACACAAGGCGGTGAATACGTATTCAGATTGCCGCCGTCCCTGCCCCGACCTAGACCGGTTTCACGATCGGGCTCAGCGCGCCTCCAGAAAAGCGCTCAGGCATATGATCAATCGATTTCGCAGGGAAACATAAGGACGAAACACCCTGACACCGCTTCTGCCCGTGGCAACGTGCGGAACCACCATTTCAGCCCTGGAATGGTTTCTTCTCAACCTGACTTTTGTGACCCCGTTGCGCCATCTCCCGTCGCACGGGGTCATTTTTTTGCCTGTTTCATACCTCCCCAACTCGTTGGGGAGGTGGACCGCACGAGCCGCCAAAGGCGGTGAGATGTGGTGGGGGGGGGTCTTTCTAAATTTCAAACGGCTGAACTGGCGGATACATCGCAAGATACCCCACCACCCCGCCTGCTTCGCAGCCGCGGTCCCCCTCCCCGGCATAGCCAGGGAGGTATGAACGGGTTATCCCCCGCAGCTCTCGCGGATAATCAGTCGTGTCGGCACGCGCACCGGTTCCACCGGCTCGTCAGCGATCATGCGATCCAGCGCGTCGACCAGCGCAATCGCCGCCGCCGTTGTGTCCTGACGCACCGTGCTCAGCGCCGGAGTCGTGCAGGCCGCCGCCCACAGGTCGTCGAAACCGATCACCGACACGTCCTGCGGCACGCGGCGGCCATGTTTCTGAAGGGCCTGCATCGCCCCGATGGCCGGCAGGTCAGCCGTCGCAAACACCGCGTCGAAATCCGCCCCGCCGCTCAGCAGTCTCTCGACCGCCGCTGCCCCGTCTTCGCGCGAAATGAAACAGTCGGCCAGCAGCCCGTCATCGATGCTCAGCCCATTTTCCCGCAGGGCCCGCGCATAGCCGTCATAGCGGTCGCGGAATTCCGGATGGCTGGACGAAGCTTCGCCCAGAAAGGCGATGCGCCGCCGCCCCAGCCGGGTCAGATGCGACACGGCCTCATAGGCCCCCTGCGCATTATCCGAGCCGACGCTGTGTCCGGCGCCCGGCTTGACCAGCCCCCAGACGACCCAGGGCTCACCGATCTCGCTCAGCCCTTCCGCCTTGCGTACATAGTCGTCATAGTCCTTGTACCCCAGCAGGATCAGGCCGTCGGCGCGGCGTGCAAAGCCGTAATCATTGCTCCAGCTTTCGCTCTGCTGCTGCAGCGAGGTCAGGACGTCGTAGCCCTTGTGCGCGGCATATTTGAGGATCGCCCCCAGCAACGGCACGAAGAAGGGATTGATCGGATTGTCCTGATCGAGGTCTTCGGAGATCAGCACGGCTATGGTGTTGATCTTCTTCGACCGCAGCTTCCGCGCATTGACGTCGACCGTATAGTTGAGCTGCTGCGCCGCCTCGAAAACGCGTTTGCGCACATCTTCGGACACGGCCGCGGAATGGCTAAGCGCGCGCGACACCGTCGCCTGGGACACGCCCGCCAATGCCGCGATATCGAAGGATGTCGGTCGTTTGACCCCCACCGTAGCCTCCCTTTTTTTTGCGCAGCATAGCTGTATTCGGAATCGAACACTACTCCTTGACGTAAATGGTCTTCGCCCCGCCCTCGACCGTCGTGCCGTCGGTGCGCGTGGCGCGCAGCGACAGGGTGTGCGGCCCCGGTTTCAGCCCGGCCTTGTCCAGCCGGAAATCGAATTGCAGCTTCGGCCAGTGGGGATCGTAGCTCAGTTCGGAGGGCGTCTTGAAGCCTTCCGGATCGAGGCCGTAATTGCCCGGCGTCACCGGCTTGCCGTCGATCAGGACATCGACCTTGGTCACACCCTGCGCATCGGCGGCGATGCCGAAATAGTTGGTCTCGGCCGCGCCATCGAGGAACTGCCCGCGCGGCGGCTGAGCGATATAGAGTTCCGGCAACAGGGCGCAGGGAACAGCGGCGGCCGGCGTCACGGCGTCCTTGCGCACACGCGCCGTATAAAAGGCCACCACATTGCGCCCCGGCGGCAGTTCGACGCGCCTATGCAGCTTGATCTGATCGAAGCGCCGACACAGGGTGTTGCGGAATTTCAGTTCTTCCGGCTGATGGTAGAGATAGCTGGGCTCGGGCAGGACCAGCACCACGCCCTTGCCGGCCTGCGCCGTGATGAGGTCGTCGAAACCGAGGGCCCACGCCTGGCGCGCGGTGCCGAAACGCGAGAAGCGGTCATAGGGCTCGCCCAGCGTATAGAAGGCGCGCGTCGGCCGGTTGGGGAACTCCAGCCGCACGGCGGGGACGTGGCCCGACACGGCGACAGCGACCTGCGGACCGAAGCGCTGACGCGCCACAGCCTCGGCTTCGGTAAGCGTCGGGTGCAGCACGGTCCAGTTTTCATTACGCATGAAGTTCAGCGCCCGCCACTGCCACGGCAGTTTCGCCGTGTTGGCCCAGGCATATTCGTAGACAGTGATGCCGATGCCGGTGGCCAGCGCCAGCACGGGACCGAGCGCCAGCAAGACCTGCCGAATACGACGGCCATTGAACGACTTGGCGCGATCGACAAAGCCGATCAGCACGCCGGGCAGACCGGCCACCAGCGGCACATAAGCCAGAAACGGCCAGTGCGGCATGATCTGCGCATTGGCGGGCGACTGCAGGAAATAGAAGCCGAAGATGAAGGCCCCGACGATGCCCAGCAGGGCGATAGCCTTGCGTCGTTGATCCCACACCAGCTTTTTTGCCGCGAAGGCCAGACCGACGAAGAAGACCGGCGAGACCAGCCCGATCTGCTGATTGAGGAAGGCCGTCATCAGCTTCAGTTCGGGCCGCCAGACGGGACGATTGGTGACGTGGAAGGCGATGGCGGGCCAGTCGTTGAAGACGTTGTACAGCAGCGACGGGACAAACCCCAAGGCAGCCACGCCGCCCGTGGCCCAGAACTTCGGTCGCATCCACAGCTTGCGCCCGGCGGGCGTCAGCAGGGCGAACAACACGATGCCCGCGCCGGGAAACAGAAAGCGGAAGTGTACGAACAGACCCAGCGCGCCGCACAGGCCGGTCAGCAGCCACCACTTCCATTCGTCGGTCTTGAACGCCCGCAACAGGCATCCCAGCATCAGGGCCAGCAGCAGTTGCAGCAGGCCTTCCGGATAGAAGATGGTCCCCGACATCGACAGGGGCGGAATCAACAGCGACAGGATGGCGGCCCAGATGGCCTCGCGCGCCGGAACCACCGGTCGCGCCATGAACCAGATGGCGAAGGGAATGGCCGTGGCGATCAGCAGCGACAAGATACGCAGCGGCAGGACGTCGAGCCCGAAGATCACCGTCACCAATCGCGACAACAGAGGGAAGCCGGCGGGAATGTCGGGATAGCCGAGCGCCGGATAGAGTCCGGACACGGCGAAATGCCCCTCTTCCCAGATGACATTGGCCGTCACGGCGATGTAGAGCTTCCACAGGCAGATTACCGCGCCGATGATCAGGCCGGCGCGGATCAACGTCCGGTCGTCGCCGAACAAGGGCTTCTGTGCGCCCAGTTCCTCCGGCTCCTGGCCGATTTCGTACAGTTTCATTATCCGCGACCTCCCCTACCCTCTATAGCGGGGTTTGGGCGGGAGGCAATCAAAGTTAAAGCGCCCCCTATCCTACCTCCCTGCCTATGGCGGGGAGGGGGACCGCACGAGTCGAAGGCCGGATGTGGTGGTGGGGTGGCTTTGCGGTATCACCCCAACCCGAACCGTGCTAAATCTGCAAAAAAAGTTACAATTGCACCGAGTTTCTCATGCTCTCCGTCCTCGACATGTTCAAGATCGGCATTGGCCCTTCCTCATCACACACGGTTGGTCCCATGCGCATCACGCGCCGCGCCCTGATCGAAGCGAAGGCCGCAGGTGTCCTGACGCAGGCCGCGCGCGTGCGCGTCGAACTTCAGGGCTCGCTGGCGCTTACAGGCATAGGTCATGGCTCGGATAAGGCGGCAGTGCTGGGGCTTCTGGGCGCCGAGCCCGATCAGATCGATCCCGACTGGGCCGACGCCACCTACGAAGCGCTGAAAACCGCCAGCGAAATCACGCTCTACGAAGGCCCGACCGTGGGCTTCGACTATCGCCGCGATATCGACTTCCGTGGCGACATCACCCCACGCCTGCACCCAAACGGCATGAGCGTGCGGCTATACAACGCCAGCGGTGTGGAACTGTTCGAGCGCACCCTCTATTCGACCGGCGGCGGCTTCATCGCCTCGGCGGCGCAACTGTCGGCCCCCGCCGAAAACGACCGCATCAGCGTGGGGCAAAAAGCCGCTTTGCCCTTCACTTCCGGGGCGGAATTGCTGCACATTTGTGCGCAGCATAGATTGAACATCTACGACGTCGTTTTGGCCAACGAAGACGCCCGCCGCCCGCGCGCGGAGACCGATGCCGGGTTGAAGCGTATCTGGGACGTGATGGATTCCGGCATTAATCGCGGCCTGAAAACCACCGGCATCCTGCCTGGCGGCCTGAGCGTGCAACGCCGCGCGCCGCGCCTGTTCGAAACCCTGAACACCGAGGCGCATAACCAGGAATCCGAGCGCCTGTTCGACTGGCTCAACGTCTTCGCCATGGCCATCAACGAAGAAAACGCCGCCGGCGGGCGCGTCGTCACCGCCCCGACCAATGGCGCGGCGGGCATCATTCCGGCCCTTATCCGCTATTACTGCGCTTTTGACGGCTGGACGGATGAAAACACGCAGTCGGACGGTAAGATCGGACGCTTCCTGCTCACCGCCGCCGGCATCGGCATGATCTACAAACAGCGCGCCTCGCTGTCCGGAGCCGAGATGGGCTGTCAGGGCGAGGTCGGCGTCGCCTGCTCGATGGGCGCGGCGGGCCTTAGCGCCGTCTGGGGCGGCAGCGCGCCGCAGATCGAGCACGCCGCCGAAATCGGCATGGAGCACAATCTGGGCCTGACCTGCGATCCGGTCGGCGGACTGGTGCAGATCCCGTGCATCGAGCGCAACGCCATCGGCGCGGTGAAGGCCGCCAATGCCGCCCGCCTCAGTCTGCGCGACGAAGGTCCGCACAAGGTCACGCTGGATCAGGTTATCGAGACCATGCGTCAGACGGGCCTCGACATGTCGTCGAAATACAAGGAAACCTCGCAGGGCGGTCTGGCCGTGAATGTCGTGGAATGCTGAGTTTTTGGGCGCGCATCTGATCCCAAAAACCGCTGCACCCTTTTGGGGATGCGCTTATTTGGCAGTCGCAGCAATCGCACCGTCTTCCGGCATCCGCTTCAGGCAGACCGCCAGCCGCAACTTGAGCGCCTCGGCCTCTTCCTTCGCCAAAGCGGTCTTGACGGCCGCAGACGGCGCGGGCGCGAAGACGAAGCGTTCGGTGTGCTTCTCGGCGGTCTTGATGGCGGCTTCGGTATCGCTGACCGACTTTTTCGCGGCCTCCAGCCCTTCCGGCGACAAGTTGGGCGAACGCTCGACGCGGATGATCAGGCTGTCCATGATCTGATACTGACGGTCGCGGAGCACCTCGGCAATGGCGCGGCATTCGCTGGCCTCGGCCACGGTCAAAGACTTGTCTTCTCCCGTCGGCGCAGCCGGGTTCTGGGCCGCCGTCTGGGCCATGGCCATCGACATCAGGACTGAGGTCATACCCGCTATGACAGCGGCTGCTTTACGCACGAACGTCATGAGACCCCGCTACTTATAAGACCGTCGCTGGTACATCACTCCGGTGGCTCAACTATGGCAGGACTACATAGCCCCTGTCCACAAGCCAGTCCGACAAGCGCGACGGCCAGTCCTTAACCGATCGCAGGCTGGCGCGCTCTCCCATATTAAAGGCATGGCCGCCCGCCGCCAGAATGTGCGTTTCCACCGGCACGTCGGGCCAGTCGCCATAGAGCCGCGACAACCGCTCCAGCACGGCGAGCGGCCCGCGGTCGTCATGGGCGGTGAGGAAGAAGGCCTGGGGCGGCGCGACGGCAAAGCGATCCGGCACCCCCAAAGGCCCCGGATAGATTTCGATGATGAAGTCCGGCCGCGCGCTGAGCCGGTCGACGGGATCGACCGCCTTAGGGTCGCCCTCGAAGCCATGAAACGCCGTCATGTGCACCAGTTCGCCCCCGGCGGAAAAGGCCATGACGCCGATGCGCGTGATGCCGTATTCGGCGGCGTGGGCGCGGACCCAGCGCACGGCCCGTTTCAGGTCCGCCGCGCCGTGCGTTTCGATATCGTAGTCGGCGGCGGCATTGTCATTTTCGCGCCCCAACCGGTATTTTAGCGCAAAGGCCGTTACGCCGCGCGCCTGAAGGAACAGCGAGGGCTTCACCCCTTCGGAATTGAAGACGAGATTTTCATGCCCGCCGCCGGGCAGGACGATGATCGCCGTGCCGCTGTTGCGCGACGCCTGCGGACGAAAGACGGTCAGGGAGGGGTTATTGACGCCGCGCACCCACCAGTCGCCGGATTTTTCAGGCACATCGCGCAAGCCTTCGAAGCCGGGCGCCCCCTTGTCCCACAATGGACGGACCACAGACGCATCGGGCGCGGCCAGGGCTGGGGCCAGAACCAGCGTAACACTCAGTAGGCCAAGAGCAAACGCGGTGACAATGGCGCGCATGGTCGCCCTCCCTTTTATGATTTCGGGGAGCTTAGCCTATTTCAAAGGGCTGACAAGTTGCGCTCAGAGCGCGGTGGTCGCCGCCGACTCGACCGTGTAATCCGCGGCAAAGCGCAACTCCCGCAAGGGGCGCACCACGTCGATCGACTGCTGGTACAGCGGGTGTTCCTTATAGGCGCGCAGGGCCTCGACATCGGCGAATTCGCCGTAGACCACGACCTCTATGTCGTTGCCGAGCTGATCGACCTTTTCGTTGAAGGCGACCTCCAGCTTCTGGGCCTGGGGGATCTGCGTCAGCAGGGACAGGCCCTGACGGATACGGTCGCGGTCGGCGCTGTCCTTGCAGCTGAACATGACGATGTGACGCAGCATGGTAAAATCCGTACAAAATGTAACCGCCGCCCGTCATAAAGCGTCGGGCGGTGCAGTCAACTCCAATGACGGAAAAACCGGGTTTGCGTTCTTTAGGCGTGCTTGTGGCCGCGACGATGCAGGCGCGAATTGAGGTAGTGGGCGGCGGCGACCAGAGCGGCGCCGACAATGCTGATCAGGGTCTCATGCACGGCCATGGCCGGAATGAAGGCCGCGCCGCCCAGAAGCCCCAACCCCACAACCGCCAGAGCGGCGACAGTGGGCTTTTTCCAGCCGCCTGTGCGCCCCAGCGCCCAGACGCTCAGGGGCGCGGCAAGCAGGATCAGCACCTGATGCACCAGATGATCGCCCGCCACCTGACCCAGCACCGGCAGGGCGGCCACCGCGAACGGCAGCAGCAGACAGTGCGCCAGACACAGGCCCGACAAGCCTATGGCCGTGGCGTCCATCCAAGCTTTCTTTGGCCAGGAGTTCGGCTGGGGATCGGGAGCGATGGTCATACGGGATGAGGCTTCGGAAGAACGGGCTTCTGACATATGTTATACCGTAACTGTTTGCAAGGGGCGAGCCCAAAGATACGCGCCCCACTCATATGTTATATTATAACATTTTAAGCAAGTCCCCTCTCAGGTTTATTTCTCCCATTCCACGTGTACGACGCGGTAACCGTTGTCTTTCAAGGCTTTCAACATCTGCGGCAGGGACGCCGCCGTAATATCCTGACCGTCGTGCATCAAGATGATGCCGCCACCCTTGAGTTTCAACTGCGACAGCAGGCGCGCGGTGAGGATGTCCGCCGTCTGATCCGGCAGCCAGTCCTGAATGCCGAGATCGACCGACATGACGGTGACGCCCTGCGCCTTCAACTCCGACAACAGGGGCGCACTTTCGGCCAGAAACGGAAAGCGATAGGCCGGAGCCGCCGTGCCCAAGGTCGCGCTGTAGGCGTCCTGATTGGCCTTGAGATCGGCGCGCTGCTCTGACTCGCTCAGTTGCGACATATTCCGATGATTGAGGCTGTGCATGGCGGTCGAATGGCCCTCGGCTACGATGCGCCGCGCCAGATCGGGGTTTTTGACCATGTTTTCGCCGACCATGAAGAAGGTCGCCTTCACGCACTGATCGGCCAGCGCCGTGAGCACCGGCGGCGTCGATTCGGCGCGCGGGCCGTCGTCGAAGGTCAACACCACCTCGCCCGGTTTGAGCGGCAGCGGCCCGTGCTGCTCGGTGCCATAGGCCGCGCCCTCGCGCTTGAGCACCAGGGTCCGCGACGTGCCCAGCGCGTCCGCCCCGCAGGTTGAAGACGCGGCAAGGACCGACACCGGCAGACAGGCGGCCGCTACCGCGACGACAAGCGAACGAATCATGACAAACAAACTCCCCGAACCCTGATGACGGCGGGTCAATACCGCCGCGGTCTTATTTGCAGCCATATTGCCTGCATAATTCCCGGCTGAAAAGCCGTTACCGTTACCAAGGATGAGGCAAAAACCTAGAATGACCCGCGCCATTGCCGCCCTCTTCGCCGTCTGCCTCGCCGTCCTCAGCCTTTCCGCGCCCTCGATCGCTCAGGCCCATGCCCGCGCGGCGCTCGATACCGGCTGGCGCTTCCTCAAGGCGGATGCGAAAGGGGCGGAAGCGCCCGACTTTGACGACAGACAATGGCGCGTCGCCACCCTGCCCCACACGCCTAACGCCAGCGACGGCGAGGACGGTGCGACCGCCGGCGCCAGTGATTATTACCGCGGCACCATGTGGTATCGCAAAGACCTCGACCTGAAGGCCCTGCCCGCCACCAAACGCCTCTATCTGCAATTCGACGGCGCGGCGCTGGTCAGCGACGTCTTCGTCAACGGCAGGTTCGTCGGCCGTCACGAAGGCGGCTACGCCATCTTTCGTTTCGACATCAGCCGCTTCGTCACCGCGGGCCGCAATGTCGTCGCCGTGCGCGTGTCCAATGCCGTATGGCCGCACATCGCCCCGCCGGGCGGCGACTTCACCCTGTTCGGCGGCCTCTATCGGGGCGTCTCACTGATCGAAACGCGCGAAGCCGGTTTCGACTGGCTGGACAACGGGTCGCCCGCCGTGGCCGTCACGCCCGCCGACGTCTCGGCCCGCAGCGCCGATCTCAACATCCGCGTCGGCCTGCGCAACCATCGCGGCCGCACCGCGCGCCTGATCGTGCAGACGCGCATCTTCGACGCCACGGGCAAGCCGGTGCTCAGCCTGTCGAAATCCGTCAATGTCGCCGCCGGCGGCACGGCGCGCGCCGAACTGAAGGGCGAACTGAAAACCCCGCGCCTGTGGAACGGACGCAAGGACCCGTACCTCTATTCCGCCGTCACCGAAATCAGCGACGACAACGCCACGCTGGATCGTTCGTCTCTGGCCTTCGGCATCCGCACCGTCAGTTTCGACGCCCAGAAGGGCCTGTTGCTCAACGGGCAGCCCTATGAGGTCAATGGCGTCAATCTGCACGCCAGCCGCGCGGGCAAGGGGGGCGCGATTTCGCGTGCCGACATCGCCGAGGACTTCGACCTGATCGAAGAGATGGGCGCGACCGCCGTGCGGCTGGTCCACTATCAACACGCCCAGACCGCCTATGACGAAGCCGACCGCCGCGGCCTGCTGGTCCTGACCGAGATCCCGCTGGTGGGGCAACTGCCCGCCGTCACCGAGTTGCTGCGCGCCAATGCGGCGCAGCAATTGCGCGAACTGATCCGTCAGAACATCAACCACCCCTCGGTCATCGCCTGGGGCCTCGGCAACGAACTGCACGGCGACACGGCGACGGTCGCCGGCCTGTTCCGCGAACTGAATACCCTCGCCAAGGCCGAAGACCCGACCCGCCCGACCATCTACGCCCATTGCTGCGTCGCCGACGACGAAGCCCGCGCGCTGGTCACCGATCAGATCGGCTTCAACCGCTATTTCGGCTGGTATACGGAGCAGAAGGGCACGCTGGGCGAATGGGCCGACGCCTATCACAAGCGCTTCCCGACCAGACCCTTCGCCCTCACCGAATACGGCGCGGGCGGCAGCCTCGCCCATCAGGACGACACGCCCGGCGTGGTGGTTCCGGCTTCCGGCTGGCACCCGGAGTCGTATCAGTCTCTGTACCACGAAACCAACTGGGCCATGCTCAAGGCTCGCCCCTTCATCTGGGGCCGCTTCGTGTGGCAGATGTTCGACGCCGCTTCCGACGGGCGCAACGAAGGCGAACACGCAGGCATCAACGACAAGGGGCTGGTCTCCTACGACCGTCAGACGCGCAAGGATTCCTTCTGGTTCTACAAGGCCCAGTGGTCGAACGCCCCCGTTGTCTACATCACTTCGCGCCGCCTCACCGCCCGCACCGAGGCGCGCACCGACGTAAAAATCTACACCAACCAGCCGCAGATCACCCTGACCGTCAACGGCGTGAAACTGGCGACGCAAAACGCAGTCAACGGCGTCGTCGTCTTCAAGAGCGTGACTCTCAGCCCCGGCGTCAACAACCTGCAAGCCGAGAACGGCGCCTATTACGACCGCGTGCGCTGGGCCCTCAATCCGCCCGTCGAGTCACTTATCCCCACACCCGCGCGTTGAGGATGGTTCCCACTCTCAACGTCTATGGTTAAGGTGCGCGTCCAGACACACCTGTAACCCGGAGGACTCGCCAGTGCCACCCCGGCCCCGCCTTCAGGATATTGCCCGCATCGCCGGCATGTCGGTGGCCACCGTGTCGCGGGCCCTGTCCGACTCGCCGTCGGTCAACCGCGTCACCAAACGCCGCATCTGGTCCATTGCGCGCGAGCACAACTATTTCGCCGACGCCGACGCGCCGGTGCCGATGTCGGGGGCCAACGCCACCATCGCCATCGTCATCCCGCCGCCGCACGGCCGCGAAGGGCGTTTTTCCGACCCCTTCTATCTCGAAATGATCTCGGATGTGGGCGAAGCCGCGCGCGACATGGGTTGCGACCTGCTGCTGTCGCACCTGACGCCCAAGAACCAGCACGACCTGTCGTCGCTGATGCACAATATCCGCGCCGACGGCGTCATCTTTCTGGGGCAGTCCTATCTGCACGAACGCTTCAACCACCTAATGAAGTCGCATCGCAACTTCATCGTCTGGGGTGCCGAGATTCAGGGCCAGACCTATTGCAGCGTCGGCTCGGACAATCTGCACGGCGGCGCGCGCGCCACGGCGCATCTGGCGCGGCTGGGGCGCAAACGCATCGCCTATCTGGGCGATGTCGGCGAAGCGCCGGAGATGAAGCAGCGCTATCAGGGCTATCTCAACGCCCTGACCGAGGCGGGGCTCGACTTCGACCCGCAACTGATAGTCCCTTGTCACTTCGAGATGGAGTCGGCGCAGGCCGCCGTCACCCACCTGCTATACAAGGGCATCGCCTTCGACGGCATCTTTTCCGCCTCGGACATCATCGCGCTGGGGGCCATCAAGGGTCTGACGCGCGCCGGCCTCAAGGTGCCGCAGGACGTATCGGTCGTCGGCTACGACAATATCCAGCTCGCCGCCTATGCCCACCCCATGCTGACCACCATTTCGCAGGAACTGGCGCGCGCCGGCCGGCTGATGGTGTCGAAGCTGCTGGGGTCGCTGAACGAGGGCGAAATGCTGTCTGAACGCCTGTCGACCGAGTTGGTCGTGCGTGAATCCTGCGGCGGTTGAAACACAGGTTTCCGTTACGGAACAATGTTAGCGCTATCGTAAAATTTGCAGATTTTTGTAAAAATTTGCATTAAATTGCAAAAATAAAATCATCGATATTTAAACAGCGCGCCTCGCATTTTGCTCGCAAATGCGAGAAAACAAGGCCAAATTCGTCTTATTATCGCACAAATGGCCACAAATCGTAGCATTAGAGCCACAAACATCCTGAAAGCGCAGCGTAAAACACGGCAGAATTTTTCACTCAGTTGCAAAAAAATTAACTCCGTGTCATAGAACCGGCCAACACGGTCCGACAGAGACCGGTTTGAGAAGTCAGGGAACCAGAGCGTTGCCACGCGAACCAGAAGTGTTTGCGATCAATAAGAACAGTCAGGAAGGCTCTACATCATGAAAACTGGACACGGCACGTTCCGCCGCGCCACCCTGCTGTGCAGCGGGGCGGGCATTGCGCTCGTCACCTCGCTGGCACTGTCCGCGCCCGTCATGGCGCAGGACGCGCCCGCCGCGCAGCCCGAAGGTGAAGTTACCGAGGTGGTGGTCACCGGCATCCGCCGCGGCATCCAGAACGCCATCGCCACCAAGAAGAACAATTCGAGCATCGTCGAGGTCGTTTCGGCCGAAGACATCGGCAAACTGCCGGATCAGTCGATCGCCGAATCGATCTCGCGCCTGCCCGGCATCGCGGCTCAGCGCACCAATGGCCGCGCCCAGACCCTGTCGATCCGCGGCCTCGGCCCGGACTACACCGTCACCACGCTGAACGGCCGCGAACAGGTGTCGACCAACGACAACCGCTCGGTAGAGTTCGATCAGTACCCGTCGGAACTAATCTCTCAGGTGCTGGTCTACAAGACGCCGAACGCCTCGATGGTCACGCAGGGCATTGCCGGCACCGCCGATCTGCAAACCGTGCGCCCGCTCAGCTATGGCCGCAAGGTCATCGCGCTCAACGCGCGCAAGGAGTACAATTCCGAGGAAGCCGCCGTCGGCGGTCTGACCAACGAAGGCGAGCGCTATTCGATCAACTATGTCGATCAGTTCTTCGGCAAGACGCTGGGGGTCGCGCTCGGCTACGCCCACACCAAGTCGCCTTATCAGTTGACGCGTCTTGAGCCCTGGGGCGACGGCGACATGCCGACCCTCAGCAGCGGCGCCTTTGTGCCGGGCGGTCAGAAGAGCGCGGTTCAGTCTTCCAATCTCGAACGCGACGGCTATATCGCCGTGGTCGAGTGGAAGCCCAACGACCGCCTGCACATGACCTTCGACGGCTATTATTCGGAGTTCAGCGAACTCCAGAAGATCGCCCGTCTGGAATATCCGCTCTACTGGAGCTCGGCGACACTTCAGCCCGGCTACACCGTTACCGACGGCTATGTCACCAAAGGCGTCTTCACCGGCGTGAAGACGGTCGTCGAAAACTATACCAACAAGCGTGAATCGACGGTTCAGGCGCTGGGCTGGAACACGGTCTACCGTCTGAACGATCAGTGGGCGCTGACCGCCGACCTCTCGACGCAGAAGGTCGAGCGCGACGACATCATCATCGAATCCACCGCCGGCACCGGCCCGTCGGGTCAGGGCGCGACCGACACCATCACCTTCAATCAGGTGGGTGACAACCACGCCTATGTTCTTCAGGGCGTCGTCAACTATGCCGATTTCAACACCATCTACCTGACCGATCCCGGCGGGTGGGGCGGCGTGACCAACCGCGCGGGCTTCTTCCGCGCGCCGCACGTCGAGGACGAGATGGACATCGTCAAGCTGGCGGCCGATCGCACCCTTGACAGCGGCCTGTTCTCCAAGGTGAGCATCGGCTTCAGCCGCAACGACCACACCAAGTCCAAGGCCGAGGTGGCCGCCTATATGAGCCTCAACGGCGTGGACAAGCTGATCGTGCCGGAGAAATACCGTCTCGGCGTCACCGACGCCTCCTTCCTCGGCAATACGTCGGGCATGATCTCCTACGACTCGCTGGCCATGTATCGCGACGGCCTGTTCAAGCTGACGGAATCGAATGACGCCAACGATGTCCGCCGCGACTGGAGCGTCTCGGAAACCATTGATGTCTGGTACATCAAGGCCGATATCGACACCGCGCTGTTCAACATCCCGGTTACCGGCAATGTCGGCATCCAGCGCCAGAAGACGACCCAGGCCGCCACCTCGACCTTCATCAGCGATACCGGCAACCGCCTGGTCACCGATGGCGACGAATATGGCGACACCCTGCCCAGCCTGAACCTGAACTTCCAGGTCGCGCCCGATCTGACCGTCCGTTTCGGTGCCGGCACCACCATCGCCCGCGCCCGCATGGACGACATGGCGTCGGGCACCACCTATGGCGTCCTGCTCAATGCGGACCCGGCGGTGCAGTTCGGCGGTCAGCGCATCTACTGGCAGGGCGGCGGCGGCAACGCCCAGATCCGTCCGTGGAAAGCCAATGCCTTCGACCTGTCGGTGGAAAAATATTTCGGCCGCAAGGGCTATGTGTCGGCGGCGGTCTTCTATAAGGACCTGACCTCCTTCATCTATAACCGCACGGTGTTCAAGGACTACACCGGCGCAGCCCTGCCCTCGACCTGCTATGTGTCGGGCTCCAACAACACGGTGAAACGCCTCGACACCGGCGGCAACTGGGTGTGTGCGGCCGCCGACGCCAACCGCATCGGCACGACCTCGGCCCAGGCCAACGGTCAGGGCGGCTGGATCAAGGGTCTGGAACTGACGGTTTCCGTACCCGGCGAGATCATCCACCCGGTGCTCGACGGTTTCGGGGCCATCGTCACCGCTTCGTTCAACGACTCGGAGATCAATCCGTCGGGTGCCGCCGTCATCCCGGTGCCGGGCCTGTCGGAAAAGGTCATCAACACCACGCTGTACTACGAAAAGCACGGCTTCTCGGCCCGCGTGTCGAGCCGCTACCGCGGCAACTTCACCGGGGAGGTGCCGGACTATACCAACGCCCTGCAAAACCGCACGGTGCGCGAGGAAACCGTGGTCGACGCCCAGATGAGCTATACGTTCGAGGACGGCCCGCTGAAGGATCTGGCCGTCAGCGTCTCCGGCTCCAACCTGACCAACGAACCCTTCTACCTGTACAAGGGTAATAACGTGGTCAAGGAAGAGAAGTACGGTTCGACCTACCTCGTGGGCGTCAGCTACAAGTTCTGATCGCGCCCAAAAGTCTGTATCCTGCGCCTGCCGGTCCCTCCGGCAGGCGTTTTTTGTAAGGGATGAAAATGAACGGACAACCTTTAAAGCGCATCGTCATTCTGGGCGGCGGCACCGCTGGCTGGCTGTCAGCGGCCATGCTGACCCGCGTGGTGCGCAAGAGCGTCGAGATCGTGCTGGTCGAGTCGGACGAAATCGGTATTGTCGGTGTCGGCGAAGCGACCATTCCACCCTTGGTCAACCTGTTCATTTTTCTCGGCATCCCCGAAGCCGAAATGCTGTCGCGGGTGCAGGGCACCTACAAACTCGGCATCGAATTCGTCAATTGGGGCCAGAAAGGGGAGCGCTATATCCACGCCTTCGGCAATCCGGGCCGCGACCTCGGCATTGTGCCCTTCTATCAATACTGGCTGAAAGCGCAGGCCGAAAGGCGTGGTGGCGACCTGTGGGACTACAGCCTCAATGCGCAGGCCGCTTTCGCCAATCGCTACGCGCCGCTCAAGCAGATCGACGGCGGCATTGAGGGCCTCACCCACGCCTGGCACTTCGACGCCGGCCTGCTGGCGCGTTACCTGCGCGCCGGCTGCGAAACGCAGGGCGTGATCCGCAAGGAGGGCAAGGTCACAGGCGTCAATCTGCGCCCCGAAGACGGCTTCATCGCCTCGCTCAATCTGGAAAGCGGCGAGACGGTCGACGGCGACATGTTCATCGACTGCTCAGGCTTTCGCGGCGTGCTGATCGAAGAGGCGCTGGAGGCCGGCTATGAAGAGTGGAGCCACTGGCTGCCCAATGACCGCGCCATCGCCGTGCCGTCCAAAAATACTGGCCCTCTGCTGCCCTATACGCGCGCCACGGCGCATACGGCGGGCTGGCAATGGCGCATCCCGCTGCAGCACCGCATCGGCAACGGCCACGTCTTTTCATCAGGCTTTATGGGAGAAGACGAAGCCACGCGCATCCTGCTCGATAATCTTGACGGTCAACCGCTGGCCGATCCGCGCACCATCCGCTTCACCACCGGCCGGCGGCGTCAGACCTGGGTGAAGAACTGCCTGGCTCTGGGGCTGGCGTCGGGTTTTCTGGAGCCGCTCGAATCGACCAGCATCCATCTGGTGCAATCGGGGATGACGCGCTTTCTCAAGCTCTTCCCCGATACCGGCTTCAATCCCCTGACCATCGCCGAATATAACCGCCAGACGTCGCACGAATACGAACTGGTGCGCGACTTCATCATCCTGCACTATCACGCGACCCGGCGCAGCGACAGCGACTACTGGAACCATTGCCGCACCCTGTCCCTGCCCGACAGTCTGGCGCATAAGATCGCCTATTTCCGCGAACATGGCCGCCTGCGCATCGAGGAGGCCGACCTGTTCCGCGAATCGAACTGGGCGCAGGTGCTGATCGGTCAGAATATCCTGCCTGCCCACGCCTCACCGCTCACCCATGCGGTCGAAGACGCGGCGCTGAACGACTACATGGCCAATATAAAGCGCCTGGTGGCCCATGCCGTGACAGGCCTGCCAACCCACGCGGACTTCATCGCGCGTCATTGCAAGGCGAGTTGATCTTCGTACTGTGCATTTAAACGCCGCCATCGACGTGCACATTTAATTTTTATTTTTGGAACGCTACCCATAAGGCCATAGTAAATACGGGTTTTAACACCCTCATTGCCTGCTGAGAGACGCCTTATGATCGAAAAGAAAAACACTATTCTTGTGGTCGATGATGAAGACGAAATCCGCAAGATGCTGAACATCTTTCTCGACGTGGCCGATTTCAAGGTCGTGGAGAGCGAGAACGGCAAGCAGGCTATCCGCCTGTCGGCCTCGGTCAAACCCGACCTGATCCTGCTCGACCTCGGCCTGCCGGATATCGACGGCAAGGAGGTCATCCAGACCATCCGCCAGTGGTCGAACGTGCCGATCATCGTCCTGACCGCCCGCTCCGAAGATATGGACGCCGCCCCGGCCCTCAATCTGGGTGCGGACGATTACGTTACCAAGCCGTTTTCCGCCGAAGTGCTGCTGGCGCGCATCAACGCCAACCTGCGCAAGTCGGTCGTGCGCGAAGTCGGTGAGCCCGACGTCGTCAACGGCCCGATCCGCATGGATCTGGTCCGCCACGAAGTGTTCATCGAGGAAAAGAAGGTGCCCTTCACCCCGAAGGAATACGACCTTCTCCGCTTCTTCCTCGTCAACCGCGGCCGCATGCTGACCCACAAGCAGATCCTCAAAGAGGTTTGGGGTCCGGCCCACGTCGACGACACTCAATATCTGCGCGTCTACATCGGTCAGGTGCGCGAAAAGCTGGAGACCAAGCCAGGGCTGTCCAAGTCCATCGTCTCGGAATCCGGTATCGGTTACCGCATGGAAATCGTGGCCGAAGCTACGGCCTGATCACGTCCCCGGATCAGCCGTACCGGTTTCCCCCGACCGTTGCTGGCCACATCCCTGCGAAGAAACGGCGGCCTCTCCCCGGAGGCCGCCGTTTGATTTTGTGCGCTCCATCCCTCGCATAACCGCCTTATCCGGCCTTTACACGGTCTGCATTTACCCGTTTTGTATCCTTACGCTCACCTCGCCAGAATGAACTCAGACGCAAACCCCGTGGAGAGTTATCAATGCTGAGATGGGTCATCACCTTCTTTATTCTGGCGGTTGTCGCCGCCCTGTTCGGCTTCACCGGCCTCGCCGGCACCTTTGCCGATATCGCCAAGTTCATCGCCGTGATCTTCGTGGTCCTGTTCATCGCCGGTCTGGTCTACAGCGCCATCACCGGACGCAGTTCAACACCCCGATTGTAGCCAACACCCGCATTCGGACATGTTGAAAACCCCGCCCCACCGGCGGGGTTTTTTATTGCGCAGCCAGGAAATCGACGGCGGTCTGCACCGTTTCTTTCGCATAGAGGATGCGGCGGTGGCCCAGCCCCGGCAGCGGATGCAGGGTCACATGATCGCCCGCAGAGGCGAAGCCCTCGGCGCTGAGGAACAGCACCTCCTGATCTTCCGGGGCGTGCAGGATCAGGGTCGGGATCGGGTGCTGCCGCAGAATCTCGTCGCCCATGAAGGCTTCGACCGGGTGGCCGGTCAGGCGTTTGACATGGCTCTTGAGGTGCAGCGCGGCTTCCGGCGACATTTCGTGACGGCGTGCGAAAGTGTCGAAGACGCGCGGCATGGAACACGGCGCCGCGATCAGCACCAGCCGCCCATAGGTCAGGGGCGCCAAATCACCGACCATGTCCGACAGGGCCGAAAAGGCCACCGCGCCGCCGAAGGAGTGCGCCACGACGCCTTGCCACGGTCCCGTGGCGGCGTACAGGGCGTGCAGGGCTCCGACGCCCAGCGGCACGTGCAGCCGGTCGCCGTCGGAGCGCCCGTGCCCCGGAAAATCCAATGCCAGCACGTCGAACCCTTCGGCCAGCAGCGGCTCGACAAAAGCCGTCATCACCGCCGCCCGCCCGGTCCAGCCGTGCAGCAGGACCACGGTCCCGCGTCCCGCGCCCGTAAATCGATAGGCCTGAAGTTCGCCGCCCTGAAATGGCACGCGGAAGGCCGCGGCGGCGCTCAGCCGTTCCTCGACCCGCGCCATGCTCTTTTCCGCCGCCTCGATCAGGGGCTCAGGCGTGCAGAAAACCTCGAACAGGCGGTCGGCCTGCTCGGCTGGCGTCTCGGCCAAAGACTCAGATTGCACGAACATGGGCTGCCCTCTATTCTGTTCAAGACTGAACCATAATTAGTTCATAGTTGAACAAATCGCAAGGACGGAAATGACGGCCGACGAAACGCCCTCTCAGGTTTTGGCGACGACCGATAAGATGCCGTGGGATCTGCCGCGTTTCCGCAACTGGATCGCGGTGGCCCGCGCGCACCAGATGGTTGAAAAGACGCTGAACGCCCGCCTCGCCCCGCACGGCGTGCGCATTGCTCATCACGACATTCTGGCCAATATCTACCGCTTTGCGGGCCTGACACAGAACGAACTGGCCCTGCGCCTGCTGGTCGGGCGATCGAACCTGTCGATGCTGCTGCCCGAACTGGAAAAGCGCGGGCTGATCGAACGCCGCAGCGATGAGGCCGACAGGCGCGTGCGGCGGCTGTGGCTGACCGATAGCGGACGGGAATTGACCGAAAAGACTCTGGCCGTGCAGGCGGGCGTGGTTACCGACATGATGACCATTCTCAGCGACGCGGAATGTCAGGCCCTGGGCGACTATATGCGCCGCATCAGCACCGGCATGGCGCAATGGGCGCAGGAGGCCGATTAGGCTTCCACGAGCACCGGCGTCTTGACCAGACGATCGACCAGTTCCAGCAACTGCCGCCCCTCGAAGGGCTTGGCGATGCGCGCATTGGCCCCGATGCGCGCGGTGGCGTTGAGCGCATCGGTTTCGCTGAGGTGCCCGTCCAGCCCCGCCGACATGGCGATGACCGGCACCGACGGCCAGGTCTGCTTGATATAGCTCATACCCTTGATGCCGCCCATGCCGGGCATGAAGACGTCGCACACCACCAGATCGACGTGGGCAATGTCGACATCGCGAAACGCGGCCTCCATCGACTCGGCGTCCGACACCCGATAACCGCCGAATTCCAGCGCCCCGCGGATAAAGCTGCGCAGCGTGCGGCTATCCTCGATGACCAGCACGTGGGTCTTGCGCGTGCGCGTCGCCAGATCCTTGAAGGCGGTCTGGAAGATGCGGCGCACGTCGTTTTCGCCGAAGGGCTTGCGCAGAATGAAATCGGCCCGCGCCTGCCGCGCCTTGCGCAACGTGTCCTCGATGCTTTCCTGCGACGAGCCGGCGGTCATTAGGATGATCGGGGCCGTGCCGCTGCGCTTGCGGAAGGCCTCGATATGGGCCAGCCCGTTGGTCGTGCCGACGAAAATGTCCATGAACAGGGCCTGCACCGAAAACGAGTTCAGCGCCTCATAACCTTCGCGGAAGGTGGGAAAATGGATATGGCTCCAGCCCGGCTGTGCGGAAATCAGGCGGCCGATCATCTGCGCCTGAACGGAACTGTCCTCGATGATCAAGGCGGTAGAGTCGGTCATGAAGGTCCTGAGAGATTTATCTGTATGCGGAGGCACTATCGCACCGGCCCACGTGAATCTCGTCTGGCCAATACTGAACGCTGGGGTTCATACCGTACCCTAAAGTGCCCCTCTTAAACCTTCGTAACCAGGTCGTCGTTTTTCTTACAAAAGCGCGCCACGCGCTTCGTGATGCAGCAGCCAGGCCTTGGCTTCCAATCCGCCGGCAAAGCCGGTCAACTTGCCCGACGCGCCGATAACGCGATGACACGGCGCGATAATCGATACCGGATTGCGCCCGTTGGCTGCGCCCACGGCCCGCACCGCCGCCGCATTGCCCAACTGCCGGGCGATGTCGCCATAGCTGCGCGTTTCACCGAAAGGGATTTGCGTCAGGGCGCGCCATACGGCGACCTGAAAGGGCGTGCCGCGGAAATCGAGCGGCACGTCGAAGGTGGTGCGACGTCCGGCGAAATAATCCCTGAGTTCCGCCTCGGCCTGATCCAGAAACCTATTAGCAGGGTCTTCGCGCATCTCGCCCAGCACGACGCGGCGGGGATTGTCATTTACCCACAAAACGGCGCGCAGGCCCGTGTCCCCGGCAACGATGGTCAGCCGGCCGACCGGCGAAGGCAGATAACGAAAGACGAGACTCATACGCGCAATCTAGCCGACCTGCTGTCAGAATTAGACAGCAGCCTCGGCGGTTTGCAGCGGCACGTAAAGACTGAATACCGCCCCGGTTTCGGGGTGGTTGCGCACCTCGATCCGACCGCCCAGTATGGTCATGATCAGCTCGGCGATGGATAGGCCCAGACCCGTCCCCGCATTCTGCTGATCCTGTTTCTGCAGGCGGGTGTATTTGCTGAAGATGGCGCGCATCTTGTCGGGCGGGATGCCGGGTCCGTGGTCGCGCACATGCACAAAGGCCTCGTTTTCCGATGCGCCGTAATCGATATCGACCACCGGAGTCTTGCCCGTATGCTTAAGCGCGTTTTCGATGATCAGCCCGACCACGCGCGACATCAGCACCGTATCGGTGCGGAAGGCCTCGCCCCCGCCCAGATCGTGCAGGCGAATCTCGCCCTTGTCCTTGAGCGGCCCCAGGCGCGTGATGGAGTCGCGGATCAGCGGCGTCAGATTGGCCGGTTCCTCGCGCAGCTGAACGGCGCGGCTTTCCAGCTTGGCCATGTCGAGGATATTGGTGATGAACTTATCGAGGCGGTAGGCCTCCGACAGGGCGGAATTGATCAGCGAGCGCCGCTTCTCTTCCGAGAGCTTGGCTTCGAGCAGGGTGTAGACTTCCAGCGACCCGATAATGGTCGCCAGTGGCGTCTTCAGATCATGGGATACGGCGGACAACATCTGACGATACAGCGCTTCCTTGAGTTGGGCCTCTTCCGATGGATCGCTCCCCAGATCCGGTTCCACCTTGCTCACCCTAACCTCTGCGTCCATTGCCCACCCCTCAAAGGGTACACTTGCTGTCAGAGTCATATAGCATGCCGGCGAACAAGGCCAAGTTAAACCCCTGATCGATCGTCAAAAACAACCGTCAGGTGACTGATTTTATGCCGTCTGCATGAACTGCCCGCGCAGGGCGGTCTGCAAACGTGTGATGCGCCTAAGCGCACGATTCAGTTCGTCGATCAGACGGCCTTGATCGGGAGTGGCCACCTGACCGCCCTCGTCCTCCAGCCGCAGGTAGTCGTCGAGTTGCGCCGCCAGTTGCACGCGCGCGTCCTCCAGCATGGTCAGGCCGGTTTCGCCAAGCTGACGCGCGGCTTCCAGACCTTCGGCATAACGCGTGGCCCAGGCGTTGAGGCGCGAAATCTGCGCCTTGACGTCGCTTTTCAGATGGACGGTTTCGACACCTGTCAGCAGGTCCTCAAGATCGCTCCTGAGGTTCATCGCATCCTCGATATCGAGGCTGAAATCGACCGGAACAGCCGCCGACTGCGCGTTCCCCGGCCCCGCATTCGGGGCCTCATAAGCCGCCGCTTCAGACGACGGATCGGCGGGGTTGGCGTCGGTCGCGGCACTATGGCGTTCGAGAGACTCGGACATGGGATTTCTCCTTGTCCTCAGAGCCTAGTCCTACGCTTACAAGCGGTCAGTGCGGAGCCTTCAACACCCTGTAAAGGAACGATAAAAACTTGAAATCTCTTGATTTTGCGCTGTTCCAGTACGGCACATCAGGCCGGAGACAAGGCCCTGAGTTTCTGCGCCAGAAGGCCCGGTTGAATGGGCTTCGACAGATAGTCGTCCATCCCCGCCTCGATGCAGCGTTCACGATCTCCGGCCAGAGCATGCGCCGTCACTCCGATGATCTGATGCCGGAAGCCGCGTGCCGCCTCCATCTCGCGGATGCGCCGGGTCGTCTCAAAACCGTCCATTTCATGCATCTGCACATCCATCAGGATGGCATGATAATAGGCGCCGACGGACTCCAGCCGCTCCAGCGCTTCGGGGCCGGACTCCGCGGCATCGGCCTCATAGCCCATCTCTTCCAGCATCAGGGTCGCCACCATCACATTGGGGGCGTAGTCTTCAACGATGAGCACGCGCGGACGCTCGCCCGACGCCGGCGCGGGCACCGGCGGCTGTTCATCCACGACCGGCGCAGGCACGGCCGCCGGCAGGCTCAGACGCACGCTGAACAGCGAGCCTCGCCCTTCCTGGCTCTCGACCGAAATTTCGCCGCCCATGACATCGACCAGCGCACGCGCGATCGACAGGCCCAGCCCCGATCCGCCGAAGCGCCGCGTGATGGAGGCGTCAGCCTGGGTGAACTTGTCGAAGATCTGGCTGCGCTTGGCGTCGGGGATGCCGATGCCCGTATCGCGCACGCAAAGGGTCAGGTCGACCATGTCGCCCCCCGTTTTACCGACGTGCGTTTGCGCTTCGCCGGTCAACTCGATCTCGCCGCGCGCCGTAAATTTCAGCGCATTGGAAATCAGGTTCATCACGATCTGCTGCAACCGCGTGCGGTCGCCGCGCACCGATACGCCGCGCGTATTGTCGGTCAGGGCGAAATCCAGCCCCTTGCGCTCGATATGCTGCGCGAACATCATCCGGAGGTCTTCGAGCACGTCGGCGGGCCGGAAGGCCGTCATTTCCAGTTCGATGCGGTTGTCTTCGATACGCGAAATGTCCAGCAGATCGTTGATCAACCGCAGCAGCAGTTGCGCATTGGTGCGCAGGGTTTCGACGATGCGGTACTGATCGTCATTGAGCGACGACTTGATGAGAATGTCCGATAGGCCCGTCACCACATTGAGCGGCGTTCTGATTTCGTGACTCATGGTGGCGAGGAAGTCGGTCTTGGCCTGAGACGCGGCCTCGGCGCGCTCCTTCGATGCCTGAAGCTCCTGCCGCTGGCGCTCGTTCTCGCGCAGCAGACGCTCCTTGGTGAAGGCCGCCTGCATGACGGCGGGCAGCAGGTCGAGATAGGCCTGATTGATGTCCTTCACCGCATAGTCGGCGGCGCCCAGTTCCATGGCCTCCAGCGCGATGGCTTCGTCGCCGCCGGCGGTGAGGATGATGACCGGCGTCGAATCCTCACGCGCCTTGAGGACTTTCAGCATCTCGATCCCGTTCATGCCGGGCAGGTTGTAGTCGAGCAGGACCAGATCGAAGGCCTGCGCCAACAGACGCTCAAGGCCCGCTTCGGCGGTTTCCGCCAGATCGACCTCAAGATTATGACGGCGGAAGCGCTTCTGCAGCAGGCGGCCCAGCGCCTCATCGTCCTCGATGTACAGAATACGGGTCAGGGCAGGATGGGACATAGGCATATTCATTTCGCCACGACGTTGGGGACCTTCACCACAGCGAGCATCAGGCCCAGCTTGCGGATGGCGTCGGAGAAGTTATCGTATTCGACCGGCTTGGTGATGTAGACATTGCAGCCCAGTTCATAGCAGCGATCTATTTCACGAGGGTTATCGGTCGTCGTCAAAACGATCACCGGTATGGCGCGCGTCGAAGGATCACCCTTGAGACGACGCAGGATCTCATAGCCGTCAATATGGGGGATATTAAGGTCGAGCAGAACCAGCGTGCGTTCATGCCGCTCGGTGTTCTGCGCCTCGCTCAGATTCCCGCCGAAGAAATAGTCGATCGCCGCCGCGCCGTCCTCGAAATGACGGATCGGATTGCCGATGCCGGCGCGCTCCAGATTCTTGCGGATCAGGCGGGCGTGTCCGGCGTCGTCCTCGATCATGACGAGGGTGAAATTATCGTCGAAACGGGGCACAATCATGCGGATACGCTTTCTGTAAAACGGGTTTCATCCCGGCTGTTCGGACGGCGCGGCAGACGCACATGAAAGCGCGTCCCTTCGTCAAGTTTCGATTCGAACCAAATCTCGCCCGACAAACGACGCAGCGTCGCCTTCACATAGGCCATGCCCAGCCCCAGCCCGCCCACCTCGGTCGTGTTGCGCGCGCGGCGAAAGATTTCAAACACTTTCGGCTTGTCGATATCGGCGATGCCGCGCCCGTTGTCGGACAGGGTGAAGATATAGTCGTGCAGAGTCTGACGCACAGACATTTCTATTCTTCCGGAAACGCCGGCACGCAGATATTTGACGGCATTGTCGAGCAGGTTGCCGAAGATCTGCTCCAGCGCCACAGGATCGGTATACACCTCCGGCAGCGGGTCGCAGCGAATGTCGATGCCCTTCTGTGTGATGTCGTAGCCCAGCGCACCCACGCACTTGTCGAATACGGCCTGGGCATCGACCTTTTCCAGCGTGTAAACCCGTTTGCCGATGCGCGAGAGGTCGAGAATGGCGCGCGTCAGGCTGTCCATGCGCTCCACCCCTTTCGAGATGAAGCCCAGCGCCTCCGGCACGTCTTCTTTAAGTGCCAGATCGAGCACCTTGCGATGTTCGGGCTTGAACTTCGCCTCATAGGGCTGGATGGCCCCGGCGACGTCCTTCATGGATATTTCCAGTTCCTTGGAAAAGCCCTTGAGATTGACCAGTGGCGCGCGCAGGTCGTGCGAGGTGATGTAGGTGAAGGTTTCCAGATCGGCATAGAGCTGACGCAGTTCTTCCTCGCGCTGCTTCTGTTCGGTGATGTCGGCATTGCTGCCGATCATGCTTTTGATGCCGCTGAAATCGGCCCCGGTGCCGACCCCGCGCGACAGGATCCAGCGATAGCCGCCATCCTTGTGCCGCATGCGAAAGGTGCTGCGATAGGTCGAATCCGTGCCCTCCATATAGCGGCGCAGATCGCCGTCGGCGGCTTCGCGGTCGTCGGGATGGATCAGGTCGCGGAACACCTCCCAGCGGTTTTCCACCTCGTCCGGCGCATAGCCGAGCATGGCCTGATAGGCCGCCGAGCAATAGAAGTCGCCGCTGACGAAATTGACCTCGAACAGGCCGTCGTTGATGCCTTCGGTGACCTCGCGGTAACGCTGCATGACGGCCTCCTGTTCGGCCAGACGGGTGCGGAAATCCGCTTCCAGATTGAGGATGGTCACCGTCCCCATCAGCATCACCCCGATCAGCAGGATATTGCCGATGACGAGGGTGTAGAGAAAATCCGATCGCGCCTTTTCCGCGTGGACCGCATTCATGCGGATATTGAGCAAACGCTTGATGGCCGAGGTCTCCAGCGCGCGGCGCACATGCGCCATTTCCTCGACCTGACGGCGGAAGGTTTCGCGGGTCAACCGCGTCCCGCGCTCCAGCCGCCGGTTGTCGATCTGATCGTCGAGCGTCTTGCGCAGGGCGCGGATATTGTCGAGCCACAGATAGAGGTCGCGGGCCCCTTCCGGATCGCGCCGCAGAACCATGGTGCGCAGCGCCGAGAGATCGCGCTCCAGCATGTCGCGCGCCGCCCGATAGGGCCTCAGCGCCGCCTCGTCGCCGGAAACCAGATAGCCGTGGACGCCCGTTTCCATATCGAGCAGATCGACCAGCACCACCCGACTCTGGCGGATCGCCTCATATTCGAAAAGCGCCTGCCGGTTCTGTTCCTGAATGCGGTCGTAATGGGCATAGACGATGAAGGAAAAGGCAACGGTGGCCACCGACAGCAGAACGAACATCACCAGATAGTAATGCCTCTGCCTCAGAAGCTTCTGCCACAACATCCCTTATCATTCCCCGTAAGCCGCACTGAAAACATGGCCAAAAAAGCAGAAAGCAGGCCCTGAAGCCGCGCGGCATCAGAACCTGCGAAAAGCGGAAATGTCCAGTCGTATTACTACTGCTTGGCGTCCTTGGCGGCGTCGGAGACGGCTTCGCCGCCGGCCTGAACGTCCTTACCCGCGCCTTCGATCGTGTTGCAGGCCGAAAGGGCCGGAACGGCCGCCAGCGCCACGCCGGCAATCATGATCATCTTGGCAATCTTATTGGTCATGTGCGTAATCCTTTTCAAGCTCCCCATCGTGACCCTACGATGCCGCCCCGCCGGTAATGGGTCCATGCCGTCGCGCAGAGCCTGCATAAAAAAATTATAAGAAAAATCAGGCGGCTTTTTTGCGGGAATTTGATTTCCCGGTCTTCAGCCCCTGCCGAAAGGCGCGCCAGACACCCGCCACGCCGCTGGCCACCCCTGCGGCGGTGCGGGTCAGTGCGCCGTGCACCTCGCGCTCGCCAGGCAGGGCCGAGGTTTCGCTGATCAGGCTGTCCAGCGAATGCCACACCGCCCGCCGCGCCCGGCCGATGGCCACCAGAAACGCAAACCCCAAAAATACGACCGCCACCGCCACCAGCCCGCCGGCCGCCAACGGGTCGAGCCCCAACGCTTGCAAACCGTGGAAAGACAGGATCAGCATCGTCGCCGTCAAAAGCGCCGGCGCCACCAACGCGAACACCATCAAGCCGACCAGCACGCCAAGGGCGCTGAGGAAGGCGACCGCCTGCGGCTGCACGCGGCGAAAGCGCTCACGCACCAGAAAGAGCTGGGCCAGGCGGATAAGAACGGACATCAGGACTTCCTTTCAAGAGACAGATGCAAAACGGGCGAAGTCCGCTGTGGACTTCGCCCGTCAAAGCTCAGTAGCGGGACAGCGATCAGCGCTTGATGAGCATGCCGATCAGCACGCCGGCGCCCAGCGCCAGCAGGCCCGTACGCACCGGATTGTCGTGAACTTCCTGATTCAGGCGGCCACCGGCCTTGTTGAGCTGACCCTGCGCGTCGTCGAACAGGGTGCGCAGCTTGGCACCGGCTTCACTGGCGCGGGCCGAGAGGTCATCGGCCACATGGCGCGCAGTCTTTTCCGCCTTGTCGACAGCATGGTCGGCGTCGGAACGGACATCGTGCTCAGCCAGGATCTTGGTGACTCCGGCGGCGGCTTTGGTGGCGGGGGACAACATCGATCTCTCCTTCGATTCTATGTCACTGACGAATGTGCGAATGTCGCGGAAAAATGGGGGTCACATCCACACGAACCGCGGGGCGGGGGGGGGGGGGGATGTCTGACACGGAGGGCTGTGTGAACGGCCGGAACGAGGATGGGGGGGGTATCTCGTTCGGTGTCCGTGTCGGTGGTCCGTGTGGATGTGATGAGCCGACCCTAGCGGCGGGCCTTTAAGGATGCGATGCCTATGGCGGAAAGCAAAAATAAGGGGGAGGTAAAAGTAAATTTCCTGATTTTTTACTTACGCGCAAAGCCTTGCAAACCCAGCGAAACCTGACGGTGCGCGGCGCATGGTGAAGGCCTTAGCCGGATGCGTCTTTCAGTTATGTCCGGTCTCTTTCCACCCCGCATATGAGGAGATTCAGACATGGGTGACTTCAAGGGTTCGATCAAGGAAACCGCCGGTGCCGCCGAAGAGGAACTGGGCGAAGCCGTCGGAAACGACAAGATGGCGATCGAAGGCCGCAAGCTGCGCAACGAAGGCCGCATCGAAAAGGGCAAGCTGCCCAAGGTGAATCCGGTCGGCTCGGAAAAGCCGTAAGATTGGACGTCAGAGTCTAACGTCAGACCGCTAGCAACGGAAAACCGCCCCGATCCTCTCCGGACCGGGGCGGTTTTGCATTCAAAATCATACCTCCCCACCTTTGGTGGGGAGGTATGATTGAGTTACAGCCTTAAAGCCTGACGACTTTGGCGGTGTGTGGGACGGGTTCGGTGGTTTTCAACGGATTGCGCAGCGCGTGGACGAAGGGGCGGGCGTCGATCTCGAACACGTCGCCGGCCTGCGTCTTCACGCCGTCGGCAAAGCTCGCCGTCGCCGTGCCGAAGCAGTGCACGTGCACATCGCCCGGCACCCGGAACAGGGCGTACTTGAAGTGGTGGTGCTCAAGGTTCTCGAACGTGTGGGACATATTGTCCTCGCCCGAGATGAACGGCTTTTCCCAGATGACCTCGTTGCCGCGCACGATCTTCGACGTGCCCTCGACATGGCGCGGCAGGTCGCCGGTCAGGATCTCCACCCCCAGGCTGGCCGGACGCAGCTTGGAGTGCGCCAGCCACAGATAGTTCTGCTTCTCGGTCACGTGGTCCGAGAACTCGTTGGCCAGCGCAAAGCCGATACGGTACGGCTGACCGTCGTCGCCGATGACGTAGATGCCGGCCATTTCCGGCTCCTCGCCGCCGTCCTCGGCAAAGCCCGGCGACACCAGTTCGGCGCCCGGACCGACCAGCGCGTGGCCATTGCCCTTGTAAAACCATTCCGGCTGCGCCCCCGCCGTGCCCGACGCCGGCTTGCCGTTCTTCACGCCCATCAGGAACATGCGCATCGAGTCGGTCAGGTTCTCCTCGCCGCCAGCGTCTTTGGCCTTGGCGTGCATCTTGTCGCGGCCCTCGGCCGAACCGAGGTGCGTCAGGCCCGTACCCGTCAGGTGCAGGTGCGCCGCGTCCGGATGGTCGATCGGGGCCAGCACGCGGCCTTCCGAAAGCGCCAGCCTGATGTCCACCGCTTCGCCCAGACCCTGTTCCCTGACCTGATCGACGATCGAGCGCTTGGCGGCAATGGCGGCCCGCGCCAGTTCGTAGGTCGAGGTCACACCCAGAATGACCCTGGCCGAGCCGTCATCCTCTCCGGCGGCCACGCCGCGCGCCCCGTGGGCATCGACAAACTGGATCAGGCGAAGGGTCATGGGTCGCTCCTCGGAGGATAATTGCTCTTAAAACTCAGACAATTCTTCGTGACGAATTAGGCTCGACTTTGCCGTTTGTCAAATCGTGTTTATGATCACCGGGAGATTCTCAAACTTTCCCCTCTCCCTTGAGGGAGAGGGTGCCGCGTCAGCGGCGGGTGAGGGGGCAGATCGGCCAGCCATTCTTCGATGAGGGGCGTGCGCAACACCGTTTCTGCTACTGCGCGGAGGTAGGACATTTTCCCACCTTTGCCCCCCTCACCCCGGTCCGCAATGCGGCCCGACCCTCTCCCTCAAGGGAGAGGGAATAAACGACAGGGACCTGAATGACCGTAAACCGCCCCAGCCCCGCACCGCTCGACCGTTCCCATACCGCGCGTGGCGAAGCCGCCGCTTACGGTGTGCATTTTCAGGGCCGCCTGCACGGGGCGCTGGCCCATCGTCTGGGCGTCGACATCCTCAGGGGCGTCTACAAGCCCGGCGAGGTCCTGCCCAACGAGATCGACTCGTCCTCGACGCTCGATATCTCGCGCTCGGCCTATCGCGAGGCCATCCGCATTCTGGCGGCCAAGGGCATGGTCGAGAGCCGCCCCAAGGCCGGCACGCGCGTCACCGCGCGCCGCCGCTGGAACGTGCTCGATCCGGAGGTTCTGGGCTGGATGTTCGAGACCGAGCCGTCGGAAGACTTCATCAAGGGCCTGTTCGAGTTGCGCCTGATCACCGAGCCGGCGGCGGCGGAACTGGCGGCCCTGCGCCGGACGGAGGATCACCTGCGCATCATGGACAAGGCGCTCGACCTCATGCAGTCCGAGACGCTGGCGACCGAAGCCGGGCGAAAAGCCGATCTCGACTTCCACGACGCGCTGATGCACGCCACGCACAACGAGGCGCTGGCATCGCTGAGCCACTCGATCGGTGCCGCGGTCGCCTGGTCGACGCGCTTCAAGCAGCGCCATCAGGCCCTGACGCGCGACCCGGTGCCTGACCACCGGCGGGTCTTCGACGCCATCAAGCGCCAGGACGCCGGCGCCGCCCGATGGTGCATGGAATCCCTCATCCGCATGGCCCTCGAAGACACACAACGCTCCATGCAGACGCAATACCTCGAACCGAGGGGATAACCTACCCTCTCCCTCAAGGGAGAGGGACGCGCGAAGCGCAGGGTGAGGGGGGAAACGGTTCAGTATATCTTCGGGAGAGTTAGAGCACTCTCATACCCAGCAGCCCCCTCACCCCAACCCTCTCCCTTAAGGGAGAGGGGGCTATATCCCCTCGCCTTGCGAATGCAGGCTCTTCGCCGGAGCCAATGGCGAGGTCGGCTCCAGCAGGCCGTTCTCCCGCGCGACCAGAGTCGGGATCAGGATCTGCCCCGTCACATTGGTCGCGGTACGCACCATGTCGATGATGCGGTCGATGGCCGCCAGCAGCGCAATCCCTTCCAGCGGCAGCCCTGCCGTCGACAGAGTCAGGGTCAGCATGACCGTCGCCACGCCCGGCACGCCGGCCGTCGCCAGCGACCCCAGCATGGCCGTCAGGGCGATGATGACGTAGTGGCTGGGCGTCAGCGTAATGCCGAAATAGTTGGCGACGAAGATCGAGGCAATGGCCGGATAGATGGCCCCGCAGCCGTCCATCTTCATATTCGCCCCCAGCGGCACGGCAAAGCCCGCATAGGCCGGATTGAGCTTCAGCTTCTCGATGGCCGCATTCAGCGACACCGGCAGCGTGCCCAGCGACGAGCAGGTGAAAAACGCCGTTTGCTGCGCTTCGAACACACCCTTGTAGAAGGCCACGACCTTGAGGCCGTGCAGCTTGAGCAGGATCGGATAGACGACGAAGACGTGGATCAGGCAGGCCAGATAGATGGCTCCGATGAAGCTCAGCAGCGGCGTCAGGCTCTCCAGACCGTAGGAGCCAACGACCGAAGCGATCAGGCCGAACACGCCGATCGGCGTCAACTGGATCACCCAGCGCGTCAGGCGAAACATCAACTGGCTGCCCTGCCCCACGATGCGCTTGAGGTCGGCGATGCGGTCGCCGAGCGCGCTCAGGCCCGCGCCGACGAACAGGGCGACAAAGACCACGCTCAGCACCTGACCTTCGGCGAAGGCCTTGAAAATATTGGTCGGCGCGATGCCGATGAGCACGTCCTGAACCGGCGGAATGACCTTGGGCTTGACGTCGGCCAGAGGCAGGCCGCTCAGGCCCCGACCCGGCTCGATCAGGTGGCCGATGGCGAAGCCCAGCGCCACGGCCAGACCGGCGGTGATGATGAACCAGACGATGGTCACGACGCCCAGACGCACGGCGCGCGCCCCACCGCCCTCCAGAGCCCCCTCACCCAGCCGGGAAATCGACGCCGCGATGGTGAAGAAGACCAGCGGCACGACCAGCATCTTGATCAGATTGACGAACAGGTCGCCGATCGGCTCGACCCACGGCACGGACTGCTCGCCAAAAACCACGCCCACGCCGGTGCCCAGCGCAAACGCGACCAGAACGCGCAACCAGAAGGGAATTTTGGACATGGCGGGGCCTCACGAAAATCGGAAGCGGAGCATAGGCTGATAGGGTTTGCGGACAAGCGATGAAAAGTAACGACTGAAATTAGTGACGCAAATCATACCCACCATCTTGATGGGGAGGGGCACCATCAAGCGTAGTGCAGATGGTGGTGGGGTATCTTGCGATAAGTCCGCCTGCTAGGTCTGTTGAAGTGCAGTAAGAAACCCCACCACCACATCTCGCCTATCGGCTCGTGCGGTCCCCCTCCCCGGCGTAGCCAGGGAGGTATGAATCAGAGTAGCGGCGCGACCAGAACCGCCGTAAATAGCAGCAGCCCTACCGACAGCCATCGGTAATTTTTATACCATTTCACGCCTTTCAGCGCTTCGGTTTCGCGGTCCCACACCGTGCGGGTGAAGACCAGCGCCGTCACCGAAGCCTCCGGCGCCGGACGCATCAGGCTCCCCACGATCAGGGCTGAGCCGCTGGCCACGAAGATGACGAAGGCTGCGACCAGAAAATGCAGGGGGATGGCGTCGAGAATCTCCACTCCGACGAACAGGCCGAGGCTCAGCGAAGTGCCGAGGATCAGGGAGCACCCGGCCCCGAAAGCATTGGCACGTTTCCAGAACAGCCCCATCAGGAACAGCGTCGCCACCGGCGGCACGAAATAGGCCAGCATGGCCTGAAGGTAGTTCCACAGCGTATCCTGAATGGCGCCGATAACCGGCAGCCACAGGACCGACAGGACGACGACCGCGAATATAGCCAGACGCCCGGCCAGCAGCAACCGCGCCTCGCTGGTCTGCGGCCGGTGGACCTTGAGAAAATCGAGCGTCACCAGGGTCGCTGCGGCATTATAGTTGGAGGCCAGGGACGACAGGATGGTCACCAGAAACACGCCCGCCACCAGACCGACCACCCCGGTCGGCAGCAGCCTGAACACCAGCGCGAAAAAGGTCTGATCCGGGGCCTCCAGCGCTGGGAACAGCAGCGGCGCGCACAGGCCCGGCACGACCAGCAGGCCCAACGTCGTCAGCTTGAGCGCACCGGCGAAAAGACTGCCCCAGCGGCCATGATCGAGCGATTTCGCCGCAAGCACCTTCTGCACCATGTACTGATTGGTGCACCAGAAATAGAAGCCGATCAGCGGCAGGCCAGTGACCAGCCCCGTCCACGGCAGCACTTCGTCCGACGCCGGACGCACCAGCTTGAGCCGCAGGGCGTCGCCGTGGGCGGCCCCATATGCTGACAACGCGTCCCAACCGCCAGCCGCATTGAGCGCCAGCACGCTCAACACCGCGCAGACGGCGATGAGAAAGACGGCCTGCACCGTGTCGGTGATCAGCACGGCCCGCAGCCCTCCGGCGACGAGGAACAGCCCGGCGCACAACGACAAAAGCGACCCGACTTCGAACAGGCTCAGGGCCGGAAACAGCAGACGGAACAACAGGCTGCCGGCGAACAGCAGCCCCGCTGTATCGACGAAGGTCATCAGGGCGATCGACAGGCCCGACACATAGGTGCGGGCGAACCGGCCATAGCGCTTTTCGAGAAATTCCGGGACGGTGAACACGCCCGACGACAGGTAGGTCGGCAGCACCACGGCGCAGAATAGCGTCAGGACCAGCACCGCCACCCAATCGTAATTATAGACGCTGATACCGTGGGCGTAAGCCGAACCCGGCACACCGATCAGGGCCGAGGACGAGAGGGTCGCGGCATAGAGGGTAAAGCCGACCACGGGCCAGCGCGCCTGCCCGGCGGCAAGGAATTGCTGCTTCAGCGTGGTGATCTTCAAACGCGAAACAAGCGCCAGCCCCACCAGCCCCAGCACATAGGCCGCCGCCACGCCTGCATCGATGCTATTGAGATGAAAGTCGTTCACGATCCCCCGCCCTGCTTTTAACGAAACTTAGAACGATCCGTAAGCGGGCGCTATAGCTTATCCCTCACCCGCAAAGAGGAGCGTTGTGCGCACTTGTCCGATCTGAATACGTATTCACATCAACGGCGGGTTTCACAAGGGACTGCGGCGCTGTACGAATGGGGAAAGATTGTAAAAAACGCACCTCCGGCAGAGGTATCCTCATGCAGCGAGGGGTGCGCGTTCAGGGAGTATCCTCATGTCCAAGCGCCTCATCGCGTCCGCCAGCCTGTGCGCCCTCATGGCCGCCAGCACCGCCTACGCTCAGGAAAGCAATACCGCCCACACCCCCAATCAGATCGTCTCGACCGACGCCACCGACGGCCCGGCCGAGGCCTCGCCCTGGGCAGCCGCCACCAAACAGGGCATCGGCGCGTCCTATGAGGCCTATAAGAGCTTGCAGTACAGCGACTCGGCCACGACCGGCACGGTGTCGAAGGTATGGTTCTCTCTGGCCAACGGCGTGGTGTCGGAGACCATGTACGGCCTGATCCACGAAGCCCAGATCCGCGATCTGTCGCTTGTGATTACGGGCGATGGCTGGGTGGCGACCGAAGCCGCCGACACGGTCTCGCACATCGATTATCTGCATAAGGACAAGGCCGGACGCCCGCTGTCGCCCGCCTACCGCCTGACCAATACCGACAAGCAGGGCCGCTTCGTGGTCATCAAGGACGTCTTCACCGATCCGGACCGTCAGACCCTGATGCTGCGCGTCACGGTCAAGGCGTTGAAAGGTACGGTGACGCCCTATGTCGTGCTGGATCCCTCGGTCAACAACACCTCCGGCGACGATCAGGGCGATGCCTCGAACACCGCGCTGCGCGCCTTCGACGGCCCGCACGCCCTGTCACTGCGCGCCTCCGTCCCCTATGAGGCCGCCAGCATCGGCTTTACGGGCAAGGACGCGCTGGTCGGACTGCTGAAAGACGGCAAGCTGGGCGCGCTCAACGCCACCGTCGGCGAAAAGGGCAATATCCGCGCCGTCGCCGCCTTCAAGCCGGTAACCAAGTCCGCGACCTTCGATCTGGCGCTCGGCTTCGGCAAGGACGTCGCCGCCGCCGACCGCGAAGCCGCCGCGACGCTGAAGACCGGCTACGCCACCGTGCTGGCGCGCTATAACGGTCAGGGCAAGGCGGTCGGCTGGGAAGACTATCTGGCCTCGCTGAGCGCGTTGCCGCGTCTGACGGCCCAATCGACCGACAATGGCAAGCTGCTCTACGCCTCTGCCCTGATGCTCAAGGTGCAGGAAGACCGCACCTATGCCGGTGCGCTGATCGCGTCTTTGTCGAACCCGTGGGGCGAAACGGTCTTCGCCAAACAGTCGGCGACGGGCTATAAGGCCGTGTGGCCGCGCGACTTCTATCAGGTGGCCATGGCGCTGGCGGCGCTGGGCGACAAACAGACGCCGCTGGCCGCCTATCACTACCTGCCCAAGGTGCAGGTCGGGCCGAACACGCCGGGCAATAGCGGCGACGGCGGCTGGTTCCTGCAAAAGGCCCATGTCGATGGCACGCCGGAATGGGTAGGGGTGCAACTCGATCAGACGGCCATGCCGATCATGCTCGGCTGGAACCTCAACCATCTGGGCATGATGAGCGACGGCGACCTCAAGGCGTCGTGGGCCACGATGCTGAAACCGGCAGCGAAGTTCCTCAAGGACGGCGGCACGACGAAGATCGGCTGGAACAACAGCAAGATCACCCCGCCCTACACCCAGCAGGAACGCTGGGAGGAACAGGAAGGTTTTTCGCCCTCGACCACCGCCGCCATCGTCGCCGGCCTGACCGCCGCTTCGGATATCGCCGCCCGGTCGGGCGACGCGCAGATGGCCAGCGAACTGAAGGCCAGCGCGGCTGATATTTCGGCGAAGATCGAGGCGCGCATGGTGACCACCGCCGGGACCCTCAAGGGCGGAAAAGACACCTACTATATGCGTCTGTCGCGCTCCGAAGACGCCAATAATCCGGGCGTGCAGGACGAGCGCAATGGCCGCAAGGGCCTGCGCGGCGACCTGATTCTCGATGCCGGTTTCCTGGAACTGGTGCGCTATGGCGTGCGCCGCGCCGACGACCCGAAGATCGTCGATTCGCTGCGTTTCATTGACGACGAAACCCTGCCGCAGAACCTGCGCGTCAAATACACCTTCCGCTTCAAGGGCGTCGAAGGCAGCTTCCCCGGCTTCCGCCGCTACGGCAATGACGGCTATGGCGAAGACGAGACGACCGGCGCCAATTACGGCGTGCTGGGCGGCTCGACCCCCGGTCAGCGCGGGCGCGTATGGCCCTTCTTCACCGGCGAACGCGGACATTACGAACTGGCGCGCGCGGCGCTGAAAACCGGCGGCGTGACCGATACGGACAAGACGCGCATCCGGGCGACCTATGTGCGCGCCATGGAACTGTTCGCTAACGAAGGGCTGATGCTGCCCGAACAGGTGTGGGACGGCGTCGGCGTCAAACCGACGGGCTACGAGACCGGCGAAGGCACCAACTCTGCCACACCCCTGGCCTGGACCCACGCGGAATATGTCAAGCTACTGCGCTCTCTGGCCGACGGCAAGGTGTGGGACCGCAACCCGCTGGCGGCGGAGACGTTCGCGAAGTAAAGGGTGAAAGCACGCTCCCTCCTCCCTGTCGCGTTAGCGATGGGAAGGTGGCATTTTGAGCGTCAGCGCGAAATAACGGAGGGGGATGGCTCGGACAATGCCCCTGATTTGTCTTGGTTATAAAAGCGAACTCTCAAGGCACGATGCTCTTAGCTTCGCCTGAGTTATCCCCCTCCGTCGCGCCTTCGGCGCACCATCTCCCCATGCCTTTGGCATAGGGAGGAGAAAGGGGATTGTCGCGCATGGTGCAGAGCCCTAATACCCCCGCATGGATATGACCCTCTATCAGGCCATCGGAAGCGCAAAAGGCGTCGCGGCCTTGTGCCGCCGTTTCTATCATCTGATGGACACCCTGCCCGAAGCCGCGCGCTGCCGGGCCATCCATCCCGACGACCTTTCGGGCAGCGAAGCCAAGTTCTACGACTACCTGACCGGCTATCTGGGTGGACCGCCGGTCTATGTCGAAAAGCACGGCCACCCGCGCCTGCGTTCCCGGCATTTCGGCGCAGAGATCGGCCCTCAGGAACGTGACGAATGGCTGCTGTGCTTCAACCGCGCTCTGGACGAAACCGTCGCCAATCCGGCCTTATGCGACCTGATCCGCGAACCGGTCGAACGGCTGGCCTTCCACATGCAGAACAAAGAATAAAACCAAACAAAAACCCCGGCCCTTGCGGACCGGGGTTTTGACTTATGGCTTTGCTACCTGCCTTATTTCAGGCTCAGAGGCAGCGGCACGTTGCGGCCGCTACGGTTGACCAGCAGCAGGATCGACGGACGGTTGGCCGCCTTCATATCCGCCACGATCTTGTCGAACTCGGCGCGGTTGGCGACGGGCAGGTTGTTGGCGCGGACGATGACGTCGCCGGCCTTCAGACCCTTCTTGGCCGCATCCGAAGTCGGCTCAATGGCGGTGACCACCAGACCGGTAACTTCGGCTTCGATGCCGTAGTTTTTACGCAGAGCCGGATCGATCGGCTTGACGCTCAGGCCCAGCACCGGCGCGCCGGCATCCGGGGTCGCCGTGCTGCCGCCACCGCCGTTGAGCACCTTGTTCAGTTCGTCTTCACCCGGACGCAGGGCCGCGACGATGGTCAGCTTGACCAGCTTGCCGTTGCGGAACACCTCGACCTCGACCTTTTCGCCCGGACGGACGTCGGCCACGTTGCGGGTCAGGTCTGTATTGAGCTTGACGACCTTGCCATTGACCTTCTTGACGATGTCGCCGACCTGCACGCCACCCTTTTCCGCCGGGCCGCCACGGTTGACGTCGGCAATATAGGCGCCGTCCTTGTCCGGCAGGCTCAGGCTTTCGGCCACATCATCGGTGACCGGCAGGATGGAGACGCCGATATAGCCGCGCTCGACCTTACCGCCGGACATCAGCTTGCGCGCGATGGCCGAAGCCGTATCCGCCGGAATGGCGAAGCCGACACCGGCATTGCCGCCCGACGGCGTGATGATGGCCGAGTTGACGCCGATCACGCGACCGTTGAGGTCGAAGGTCGGGCCGCCCGAATTACCGCGGTTGATAGCCGCGTCGATCTGCATGTAGTCGACATAGCCCTGCGCGCCGTCCGGACGCCCGAAGGCAGAGACGATACCCGCCGTCGCCGTGCCGGACAGGCCGAACGGGTTGCCGACCGCGATGACCCAGTCGCCGACGCGCGGACGCTGATCGGTTTCGAACTGCACATAGGGAAAGTTCTTGCCTTCCACCTTGAGCACGGCCAGATCGGTCGCCGGGTCGCGGCCGATGACAGTGGCCTTGAGCTTGCTTTCGTTGGTCAGGACGACGGTGATTTCATCCGCGCCTTCGATGACGTGGTTGTTGGTCACCACATAACCGTCGGCGGTGATGAAGAAGCCCGAACCGGCCCCGCGCACTTCCTGCTCGTTGCCTTCGCCCTCGCCCTGCGACGGCGGCTCGAAGCCGGGGATGATCAGCCCGCCGGGCACCTTCACCTTGCCCTTCGTCTCGATCGAGACGACGGCCGGCGACACGCGGTCGATGATGTCGGCAAAGGACATGGGCGCGCCCGCGGGGGGCTTTACCGGGGTCACCGCCGCCGTCTTGAGCAGGGTCGAGCCGTCATAGCCCCCCAGCCCGGAGACAGCCGCGCCGGCCACCGCCGCGCCGAGCATCAGGCCACCGGCCACGCCGGCGACCAGGCCCTTATTCTTCTTTACCGTGGTAAGCACGTTCCCCATGGGTCTTCGTCCTGAATATACGCTGTTACGGTCAACATAGGCATTTTAAGACCGCAAGCCAGTGTTTTCACGCGGGCTTACCATCTTTTAATCCATGCAACCCCAGCGGTGCGGCAAAATCGTGGCTGATCTGTGCCCTTATTGGTCACGGTTCAAAAGCGCGTCGAGCCGGGCCTGTTCTTCGGGGCTCAGGGCATCGGTTTCAGGCTCCGGGCCCTTGCGCCGGTTCATCAGGACGAAGATCGCGCCGCCGCCGATCAGCACCCCCAGCGGCAAGCCCCATAACAAGGCCGTCGACAGCGCGAAGCGCGGACGGAACAGTACGTAGTCGCCATAACGGGCGCGCAGAATGTCGCGGATTTCGCGGTCGCTCTTGCCTTCGGTGATATGAGCGCGGATATCCCGGCGCATATCGGCGGCGATGTCGGCCGAGGAGTCGGCGATGGATTCGTTCTGACAGACGACGCAACGCACTTCGCCGTAAAGGGCGCGGGCGCGATCGTCCTGCGTTTTGTCGGACAGGGCCTCACCGGGCAGCATCGCCGCCGCGATCTGGGTCAGGGCGAAGAGGGCGGTGAGGAGGGCTATCCATCCCCTCTCCCTTGAGGGAGAGGGTGGCGCAAAGCGCCGGGTGAGGGGGACGTTTACGCTTGACACTCCCCCCTCACCCCGACCCTCTCCCTCAAGGGAGAGGGGGTTAAACTTTTGATCCCTCATCCCTTCCTCCCCTTTGCCGCGACGCCCAAGCGCAACCGCCGATCGCTCAGCGACAGCACGCCTCCCACGGCCATCAACAACGGCCCGAAGAAGATCAGCCGCGCCCACGGATTATACAGCGCCCGCACCTGCCAGCCGCTTTCCGACGGCTCACCCAGCAGGAAGTAGAGATCGTCCAGCGGCTGAAAACACAGGGCCACCTCGGTCGTCAGGGTCGATGAAGCGGGATAGAAACGCCGCTCCGGCGCGGCCTGACACACGGCCTTGCCGCCCTTGCGCACGCTCAGCACGCCGCGCTGCGCCTCGTAATTCGGCCCCGGCACGCGCTCGATGCTGTTGAGGCGCACCTCATAGGCTCCGACATCGAGCTTGGCCCCGACCTGGAGATGATCGACCGTGCTCAGCTTGGCCTGCGTCTCGACCACCGCCCCGAAGACGAACAGGCCGAGCCCGATGTGCGCCAGCACCATGCCGTGCGTCGCCAGAGGCAGGCCACGGAAGCGGCGCAGGCTTTCGGCAAAAGGTACTTTCAGCAGTTGCGTGCGGTCCTGCCACACCTGCCACGACCCCAGAATGACCCAGCCGCCCAAGAGAAAACCGATCCCCAGAGACAGGGCCTTTTTCGCCTCGCCGCTGCCCAGCAGCACCGCGCCCAGCACGGCCAGAAGGACACTTATGCCCGCCGCCAGCAGGAGCCGCTTACCGGCGCTTTTCAGATCGCCGCGCTTCCACGCCATCAAACTCGCCAACGGCAGGATAAGCATGGCCACGCCCATGGCCGGCACGAAACTCAGATTATAATAGGGCGTGCCGACGGAGATGGTCTTGCCCGTCATGGCCTCCATCAGCAGCGGATAGAGGGTCCCCAGACAGACGGTCGACAGGGCCACGAAGACCAGCATGTTGTTGAGCACCAGGGTCGATTCCCGGCTGACCGGCGAAAACACGCCGCCGGAACTGAGCGCCGAGGCCCGGAACACATAGAGCGCGAACCCCGCCCCGGCGGTGATGAACAGGATGGCCAGCAGCAATATGCCGCGCTGAGGGTCGACGGCGAAGGCGTGGACGCTGGTCAGCACGCCGGAGCGCACGAGGAACGCCCCCAGCATCGAAAAGGTGAAGGCCAGAAGCGCCAGAAACACAGTCCACGACTTCAGCGCGTCGCGCTTTTCCAGCACGATGGCCGAATGCAGCAGGGCCGTCGCCGCCAGCCACGGCATGAAGGAGGCGTTTTCGACCGGGTCCCAGAACCACCAGCCGCCCCAACCCAGTTCGTAATAGGCCCAGAACGACCCCAGCGCGATGCCGAGCGTCAGGAAGACCCACGCCACCAGTGTCCACGGCCTGACCCAGCGGGCCCATTCGCGGCCGATCCGCCCTTCGATCAGGGCCGCCACGGCGAACGAAAACACCACCGAAAACCCGACATAGCCGAGATAGAGCAGCGGCGGATGTAGCGCCAGCGCAGGGTCCTGCAACATCGGATTGAGCGACTGCCCCTCATAGGGGGCGGGGTCGAGACGGGCCAGCGGATTGGATGAAAACAGGGTGAAGCCGGTGAACAGCGCCCCCAAAACACCCTGCACCCCCAGCACCTTGTGTTTCAACCCGCCGGGCAGGCCGCGCCCGAACAGGGTGACCAGCGCGCCATAGCTGAGCAGCACCATGCACCACAAAAGCATCGAGCCTTCGTGAGAGCC